>CAZRVW010000210.1:0-1086 GCA_964603645.1 uncultured Novosphingobium sp.
TGGCCGTGTCGCCCAGTTCAACAAGCGCTTCGGCGGTCTTACCTTGAAAAAGTAATTTCGGCTTTGCCGGAGCGATAGATGGCGGCCCTGCGGGGCCGTCTAAGCTATTGTGGGCAATACGTTCGGTTTAGAACGGCGCGTCCATGAGATCGTGCCACTCGGTGTACTGGGCCGGAATCGCGTGCAGAAACTCCATGCCTGCCGCACCGTCGCGGCACCAGCGCACGATGGACTGCAGCTTCTCACCTTGCGAGATATAGATCGAGACGAAGCCGCCAACCCTGAGCCACGGCTCCTGCGTCTGGATACGGCAGCCGTGGAGCGAGACCTCGGCAAGCTGCACATTGGCGCTATCGCCCCGGCCGTTCTCGATCTGCGCATCGAACTAGGTTGCAAAACGCGGTTCGCGGCGGCGGTTCGCCCCTGATTTGGACTCATCGACTTCGGGAATATTATCAAGGCGCGCCAGCTTGACGGTCATGGAGTGGTCCTTGCCGCAATGTAACAATGTCGCAATTACATGGGCGACAGAGGTAAAATGCTGGTAAGCCCGGATGCTTAGCGTGCCCGGTTACCGGGAATTTACCATGACGAATGTGCTGTCGGTCTCACGGGTTCACGGCAGCAGATTCCAAGCCTATCTTCGATCGAGCGCTAGCACGGAGCGAGACACCATGACACTTCGCCACAGGGCCCTGAGTCTCACGGCCGCGACGATATGCTTTCCCGCAGCCGGTTTGGCCGATGACCATGAGAGCGCCGGCATATCGCTCAATGTGGCTTTGGTTGGTGCCGGAGGCGAAACGCTGGGCATGGCAAAGCTGGAGCAGACCCCGGCAGGAGTCCTGATCTCGGTCAACGCCAGCGGGATAACCGAGGGCGAGCATGCCATGCATATCCATGAAGCCGGCCAGTGCGATGTCGCAGGCGGGTTTGCCTCTGCCGGAGGGCATTTTGCGCCGGGCGGCACATCCCACGGCTTCAGGGACGCCAAAGGCCCCCACGCTGGCGACATGCCCAATCAGTTCGTCGGCGAGGAAGGTAACTTGGAGGATTCGGCAGAAGCCAAGTTCCGTGCGTTCCGGG
>CAZRVW010000210.1:1096-3930 GCA_964603645.1 uncultured Novosphingobium sp.
ACGGCGCAGTCTCGCTGGGCGAGACCGGACCGGGCGCGCTGATGGATGCCGATGGTTCGGCGCTGGTGATCCATGGCGGTGCGGATGACTACAAGAGCCAGCCATCCGGAGCGGCGGGGCCGCGGGTCGCCTGTGCGGTTATCGCGCCGCCGAAATCTTGAACCACCCTGTGTAATTTCGTTTCGCAAGGTCCTGTGATACGAAATTTCCGCTTTGCAATCGGCCCTGCCTGTGCAAGAGCGCGCAGCCGCGTCACTTGCCTCTTGCAGGCAGTTTTGACGTTCCCTAACAGCGCGCAATCCAGCACGCGCTGAGAGTGTGGCGATCGTAGCTCAGTCGGTTAGAGCGCCGGTTTGTGGTACCGGAGGTCGTGGGTTCGGATCCCATCGGTCGCCCCATTTTCCCGCTTTTCGCGCCTGCCTTCGATGCAAAGGATGGAGCGCTTGACCGCCTTCTGGGAAAGTCCCGATTTCGACGAACACGAGCGGGTCGAGCTTGTCCACGACCGGGCGAGCGGGCTGACTGCGATCATCGCGCTTCACTCCAGCCATCGTGGGCCTGGCGCCGGCGGCACCCGCTTTTGGCACTACCCCGATCCGGTCACGGCCATGCGCGATGCGCTGCGGCTGTCGCGCGGGATGAGCTACAAGAATGCCATGGCAGGTTTGCCGATGGGTGGCGGCAAGGCAGTCATCCTCGCCAATCCGGCTCGAGACAAGACGCCGGAGATGCTGGCGGCCTTCGGCGACGCAATCGAGGCGTTCGGCGGTGCCTATGTCACGGCAGAGGATGTCGGCATGACCGAGGCCGATATGGCCGCAATTGCGCGGCGCACCAGTTTCGTGACAGGCTTGCCAGCTGATGACGCTGGCAGCGGTGGCGGCGATCCGGGCCCGCATACGGCGCGCGGCGTATTCCTCGGCGTCAGGGAAGCCGTGCGCGTCGCACTGGGCAAGGACAGTCTCTCGGGGATTCATGTCGCGGTGCAGGGTGTGGGCAGCGTGGGCAGTGGCTTGGCGCGCCACCTCGCGGACGAAGGTGCGCGGCTGACGCTGGCCGACATCGACGAAGCGCGCGCGCGGCGGCTGGCCGAAGACCTCGGATGTGAAAGTGTGCCGGCCGATGCCATCATGGGTGTCGATTGTGACGTCTTCAGCCCCAATGCGCTGGGCGCTATTCTGGATGAAGAGAGCATCGCAGGCTTGCGGGCAGGCGTGGTGGCAGGCGGCGCCAACAACCAGCTTGCCCGGCCCGAACATGGCGACTTGCTCAACCGGCACGGGATCCTGTTCGCACCGGACTATGTCATCAACGCTGGCGGGATCATCGCCGTGACATACGAGTATCTGGCGCGGCAGGCAGGCGAGCGAATCGACCTTGCCCAGACCCACGCCGCCGTCGACGCCATCCCTGCAAGACTTGCCGAGATATGGGGCACTGCCAGGGCGGATGGCACGGCGCCTTCGCGCGTGGCCGATGCCATGGCGCAGCGGCTTATCGGGCGCTGAATACCGGTCTTATACGCCTTTGCTTCGCGCTCCCGGGCAGGTAGAGAGCGCCCCCATGTATGGTTTTGCCAATCCTGCCCGGTTTCTGCGCATCGCGCGTTGGCTGACGCCCGTCTGTCTGATCGCCGGACTGGTGATTGGCGGCGCGGCGCTCGTCTGGGGCCTCACTTCGGTCGCGCCAGACCGGTTGATGGGCGAAACGGTGCGCATCCTGTTCATTCACGTGCCTTCGGTCTGGCTGGGAATGGCGGGATGGATGACAATCGCCGTTGCGAGCCTTGTCGAACTGGTCTGGCGGCATCCGCTGGCAGGAATCGCGGCGCGAGCCGCTGCCGTGCCGGGAGCTGTCTTCACTGCAATTGGGCTGGCGACCGGATCGATCTGGGGGCGACCTACTTGGGGCACTTGGTGGGTGTGGGATGGGCGGCTGACCAGCTTCCTCGTCCTGCTGTTCCTCTATTTTGGATACATGGCGTTGGCCGATGCAGCGGCGAGACAGGGCAAGGGCAGGGCGCGCGTTGCGGCCATTTTCGGGCTGGTGGGTGCGATCAACATACCGATCATCAACCGCTCGGTCGTGTGGTGGAATTCGCTGCATCAGCCGCCGTCGATAACGACCGGCGGTTCGTCGATCGATCCGAGTTACTTGTGGCCACTGGCGGGTGCGACCCTCGGTTTCACGCTGATTTTTGCAGCCGTGGTGCTGATGCGGATGCGCGCTCTGCTCGCCGATCAGCAGGCCGAAGCACGGTTGCGGCGCAAGGCAATGGCGGCAGGCTGATGCGGGAAGCGCTTGACCCCTGGAGCTTCGTGGTCGCGGCCTATGCGATAGGCGTGGGCGGCACGCTGGCGATGATAGGCTGGTCGTGGCTGGCCATGCGTGCGGCAGAAGCCCGGCGCGACCGGATTCGCGAGCTGTGAACACGATCAAGGCCCAGAGGATCAAGCCAAAGCATCAGCGCCTGGTGCTGCTGGTCATTGCGTTTGTCGTGTTGATTGCCGCCGGGCTGCTTGCGGCTTGGGCCTTGCGCAGCCAGGCGAGCTATTTCTACGTGCCGAGCGAAATTCTTGCCGATGCACCCGAGCCGGACCGGGCCGTTAGGCTGGGCGGCATGGTCGAGAATGGCTCGCTAAGGACCGAAGCTGATGGCGTGACCATCGCCTTCGTGGTGGGCGACGGTAAGGCGCGGGTGCCCGTGCGCTTCACCGGCATTGTGCCGTCGCTGTTCGTCGAAGGTTCGGGCGTGGTCGCCGAAGGGAAGATGGGGGCGGACGGCACATTCATTGCCGACAACCTCCTCGCCAAGCATGACGAGAACTATGTGC
>CAZRVW010000210.1:3940-4745 GCA_964603645.1 uncultured Novosphingobium sp.
ATTGCAGGACATGGACGCACATCAAGCCCGCCAGGTCGTGAGCGAAACACGGTGATCGCCGAACTGGGCCTCGCCGCTTTGTGGCTCGCCGCTGCGCTTTGCGCGATGCAGCTGCTTGCGGGCGTGCTGGCCGTGGCGGGCAAGGGTGGAAATCTGGCCGGTCTGGTCCGGCCCGCTGCGATCGTGCAGGGCATGCTGGCGCTTTTCGTCCTTGCTGCGCTGATCGTGCTGTTCGCGCGCACCGACTTGTCCGTGCTGCTGGTCGCGATGAATTCTCACTCGGCCAAGCCATTGATTTTCAAGGTCGCAGGTGCCTGGGGCAATCACGAAGGCTCGATGCTGTTGTGGGTCACTGTCATGGGTCTGGCCGGCGGCTTCGTCGCGCTGATTGACCGCCGCTTGCCCGAGCGGACAATGCTGGCGACACTTGCTGCTCAGGCCTTTGTCAGCCTCGGTTTCTATGCGTTCCTGCTGTTTTCTTCCAATCCGTTCACGCGCCTCAATCCGCCTGCGATCGAGGGCGCGGGTCTCAATCCGCTGTTGCGGGACCTTGGCCTCGCGTTCCATCCGCCAACGCTTTACTTCGGCTATGTCGGTCTGTCGGTGGCGTTCAGTTTCGCGGTCGGTGCGCTGGTGACCCGCGAAGTTGGCCCGCTGTTCGCCCGTGCCATGCGGCCCTGGGTGCTCGGCGCCTGGATATTCCTGACGCTCGGGATCACTGCGGGCTCCTACTGGGCCTATTATGAGCTGGGCTGGGGCGGCTGGTGGTTCTGGGACCCGGTCGAGAACGCCTCGCTGATGCCGT
>CAZRVW010000211.1:0-4688 GCA_964603645.1 uncultured Novosphingobium sp.
GCATTCGGGAATGTCGAGGCCCTCGCGCAGCAGGTTGATGCCGACCAGCACGTCGTAGACCCCCAGGCGCAGGTCGCGGATCAGCTCGATGCGTTCGAGCGTCTCGACATCGCTGTGCATGTAGCGGACCTTGACGCCCGCCTCGTGCATGAATTCGGTTAGGTCTTCGGCCATGCGCTTGGTGAGCGTGGTGACGAGCGTGCGGTATCCTTTCGCCGCCGTCGCCTGGCATTCGTTGATGCAGTCCTGCACCTGATCCTCGACCGGGCGCACCTCGACCGGAGGGTCGATCAGGCCAGTAGGGCGGATTACCTGTTCGGCGAAGACGCCGCCGGTTTGCTCCATTTCCCACGGGCCGGGGGTGGCCGATACCGCGAAGGTCTGCGGGCGCATCGCGTCCCACTCGTTGAAGCGCAGCGGGCGGTTGTCGATGCAGCTCGGCAGGCGGAATCCGTATTCGGCCAGCGTCAGCTTGCGGCGGTGGTCGCCGCGCGCCATGGCGCCGACCTGCGGCACCGTCTGGTGGCTTTCGTCGACGAACAGCAAGGCATTGTCGGGCAGATATTCGAACAGCGTCGGCGGCGGTTCGCCGGGCAGGCGGCCGGTCAGGAAGCGGGAATAGTTCTCGATGCCCGCGCAGCTTCCCGTGGCGGCAATCATCTCGAGATCGAAATTGGTGCGCTGTTCGAGCCGCTGCGCCTCCAGCAGGCGACCCTCGCCTTCCAGTTCCTTCAGCCGTTCGACGAGCTCGAACTTTATCGCTTCCATCGCCTGTTTCATCGTCGGGCCGGGCGTGACGTAGTGCGAATTGGCGTAGATCCGCACCTTGTCGAGCTCTGCGCCCTTCTTGCCGGTCAGCGGGTCGAATTCGTGGATCGCCTCGATCTCGTCGCCGAAGAACGAGATGCGCCATGCCATGTCCTCGTAGTGGCTCGGGAAGATCTCCAGGTTGTCGCCGCGCACCCGGAAGTTGCCGCGCGCGAAAGCGGCATCGTTGCGCTTGTATTGGAGGGCGACGAGCTTGCGGATGATCTCGCGCTGGTCCTGCACTTCGCCAGCCTTGAGGTCGAAGATCATCGCCGAATAGGTCTCGACCGAGCCGATGCCGTAGAGGCACGAGACCGAGGCGACGATGATGACATCGTCGCGTTCGAGAAGCGCGCGGGTGGCCGAATGGCGCATCCGGTCGATCGCCTCGTTCACCGAGCTTTCCTTCTCGATATAGGTGTCGGAGCGCGGCACGTAGGCCTCGGGCTGGTAGTAGTCATAGTAGGAGACGAAATATTCGACCGCGTTGTCGGGGAAGAAGTCCTTGAATTCGCCATAGAGCTGGGCGGCGAGGATCTTGTTAGGCGCGAGGATCAGGGCGGGGCGCTGCAACTCCTCGATCACCTTTGCCATGGTGAAAGTCTTGCCCGATCCGGTGACACCGAGCAGCACCTGTGTCTGTTCGCCGTCCTTTGCGGCCTCCACGAGCTCTTCGATCGCCTGCGGCTGGTCGCCCGCCGGTTCGTAATCCGACTGGATACGGAACGGTATGCCGCCCAGCGACTTTTCCGGGCGTTCGGGCTTGTGGGGCACGAATTGCCCGGAAGTGTCGGGCTCTTCGAGGCCCCGGCGGATAACGAGTTCGGCCATGGGCGCGAATATGGCTGTTGCCGATGTGTTCCGCAATGGCATCAGATGCGCGGCGCAAGCGGCCTAGCGGTTGTCATGTGATTCGCATTGTGGTCACTTGCTGCGGACGCGCAAGATATCGAAGGAGCAATGCGTGAGACGGATTGAACCTGTGCTGCTGGCGGGCTGCAATCAGACTGATTCCGGCCCGAAAACGGTGGAAGAAGCTCAACAGGAAGCCGCCAAGCTCGATCGCCCCGTGCCGGGCCTCTATTCGCAGACCATGAAGATCACCAAGCTGGAGATGCCCGACGCGCCGCCCGAAATGGTCAAGCAGATGCAGGCGGCTATGGGGCAATCCGAACCGACCGACTTCTGCCTTACCGAGGAAATGGCCAAGGAAGGTTTCGAACAGATGTTCCAGGAGATCGAGAACGAAGGTGAATGCACGTACGACCGTTTTGACGTTTCGGGCGGCAAGCTGGATGCACTCCTCCAATGCGAAAGCAAGGAACAAGGCAAGGGCACAATCACCATGTCCGGCAACGTGACCTCGCAGGGCTCGGACGTCACGGTCGAGATCGCCACGGTCAACCCGGGCGCGCCGATGGGCAACAGTACGATCGGTATGCAGATGGTGTCGAAGCGTATCGGCGGTTGCCCGGCTGAGAAGCAGTCGGACGGCTGACGTTCAGTCCCAGCTGGGCTCGCCGGTCGGCGTGTCGAATACCGTTCCCTTTGGATCGAACACGGCATCGCCGCCGCGCACATCGCATTAGACAACGACTGTGGAAGTCAGGTCGATGAAGCGCTCCTCGTCCGCGCGGAACAGTTTGGCGATGCCGGGCGCGTACAAGAGCCGGTAAATCTCGCCGAGCGCTTCCCGGTTCGGCAGGATCCATTCGGAGATCAGGTCCCACTGCCATGGCGGCTGCGTGCCCTGATCCCGCCCTGACTTCTCGCTGAAGGTGGCTTGCGCGACATAGTTGCGGCGATACTCGACGAACAGATGACCGAAGAACTTGAGCGCCATCGGCGCGTGCGACCATTCGAAATGGTCGCGGAACTGCTCGTGAGTCATGTGCGGCTTGCGTTTGACGAAGTAGAGAAGCTTCAACATCTGCGTGCCTCCTCAGGCCGTTCAGCGGATCACTGCGGGGATTGGCACTCCTCCACCAAGTGCACGCGCATGGAAGGCCGGTCCATGAATTTGGCCTCGTCCTCGGCCACGCGCTTGCCCACTTCGGGATCGGCGAGCGCGGCCATTGTCGCCTGGTATTTCGCTTCGCTTTCGTAGGTGATCTCGGTCATCACGTCGAACACGGCATCGTTCGTGCGGGTGGGATCGCCGTGCGGGGCCTCGTAGCCCGAGTCCTCGATCCGGTAATTGCGGCGATAGTCGCACCAGTTGGAGAGCAGCCCGGTGACGAGCGGGACGTGGTTGTTCTCATAGTAGTACCGAAACTCGGCCATGGTCAGGCCGGGCTTGCGGTTGAACATGCAGACCATCTTGATCACCGCGACCTCTCCTCAGAACCCCCTCATAACGTCTGGTTGCCGAGACCTGCCGCGTGTTTCGCAGCCACGAAGCCGAAGGTAAGGCTTGGCCCCACCGAGCAGCCCGCGCCGGGGTAGGTGCGGCCCATCACCGCTGCCGTGGTCGTGCCGGTTGCGTATAGTCCGGTAATCGGCGTGCCGTCGTCTTTCAGCACCCGCGCGCTGGCGTCCGTCACCGCGCCACCGAACGTGCCGACATCGCCGGGCACGATCTGCATGGCATAGAACGGGCCTTCCTCAACCGTGCCGAGCGCTGGGTTGGGGATCTGCGTGTGATCGCCCAGCCACTTGTCGTATTCGCGGTCGCCTCGCCCGAAATCCTCGTCCTTGCCGTTGCGCGCAAATGTGTTGAAGCGCTCGGTCGTCGATTTCAGCACTGCCGGATCCACGTCGATCTTCTTGGCCAGCCCCTCGATCGTGTCGGAGGTCTTGAGAAAGCCGGAATCAAACCACTGGTCCGGCTTTTTCGATCCCGGCATCGAATCGGCCATCATGTGATAGCGTTTGAACTGGCTGTCCATGATCACCCAGCTCGGCACGGCTGGAACGGTCTTGTGGCGTTCCAGCATCGACTGACAGAACAGCATGTAGGAGCCGCCCTCGCTCATGTAGCGCACGCCCGTCTGATCGACCATGAAGGCATGCGGCTTGGCGAGCTGCATCTGCGCGCCGACCGGGCCGCCGGTGGGCGACATGAACATCTGGTTGCCGACCATCTCCTCCATCTGGCCCATGGCCGCGCCGATCCGCATCAGCTCCTTGTGCATGTCGCCCGTGTCGCCTTCGGCGGCGTGGGTCCATTCCTTGCGGGTATGCGGGATGTACTGGTCCCGCATTTCCTGGTTGTGGGCGAAACCGCCGGCATTGAGCAGCACGCCGAGCCGCGCGCCGATCCGCGAGGTCTTGCCGTCCTGCTCGACAACCACACCCGTCACGGCGCCGTCCTCGACCAGGATCTCCTTCACGCCGGCATTGGTGCGAAATTCCGCCCCGGCCTTGAGCGCGGCCTGGAGCATCCGGCCCTGCAGGGCTGCGCCCGCCGTCACCCATTTCTTGCCGGTCAGCTTGCCCAGCCAGTTGCGCAGCGTCATCGTCACTGCCAGCCGCCGCGCGATCCACGAGCGCTTGATCAGCGGCAGCATCACGCCATCGAATATCGGCAGCGGATAGGGAAAGGCATTAGGCCGCAGCTTGTGCTTCCATTCGCCCAGCTCGTTGACGTTGAACAGCTTGGCATGGACCGTTCGGGTGAGCATGCCGCCCGGAAGATCATTGTAATAGTCCGGCCACTTGGGTGCCTTCTCGAACGGCACGCCCTTCTTCATCAGGAAGTCGATCATGGCATTGGCTTCGTTGATATAGGTGCGGCGCTTTTCGCGGCTGGTGCCGGGTGCGTCGCCGGGATAGGCCTCGACCACGTTGTTCAGGTATTGCTCCGCCTTCTCGAGGCTGTCCTCGATCCCCTCGGCGGCATTGAAGCGGTTGTTGGGAATCCACATGACCCCGCCCGACTT
>CAZRVW010000212.1:0-4661 GCA_964603645.1 uncultured Novosphingobium sp.
AGCAGCTTGGGAATCCCCAACGTGAGTCAGCCTCAGCGCGCGTTGGTATAAATGCATGCCCGGAAGCGCGAGCCGGTTTTACGAGACAACGCTATTATAGCGGGACGGCAGAGCGATCCGGTGCTGTCAGATTTGCCGCAGAAAGCTCAAGGGTCGTGACCTCTGTAAATCACACCTTCGAAATGCGAACCAGGCTGGCTCGGTGCGAGAAGGAAAGGAGAAGGTCTAGTGCCTTTAGTCCGACACTTTCCAAGTCTGCCCCGAGCCATGCCAGCGCCTGGGACTACCGCATCCGGTCAGATCGCCGTGTAGCCCCCGTCCACTGCAAGCTCCGCTCCGGTCATGTAAGGCGACTCGTCACTGGCGAAGAATATGACCGCATTCGCGAGTTCCTCCGGATCACCGGCACGATCGAATGGCACCTTGCCCAGGAGAAACGCGCGCTGCTGCGGGTCTGCGAGCACATCGCGGCTCAAGTCGGTCAGATGCACACCGGGGTGGATCGAGTTGACCCGGATGTTGTCCTCGGCAAAGTCGGCCGCGGCTGATTTGGTCAGCATTCGCACGGCCGCTTTTGCCGCGGAATAGGCTCCGAAATCACCGCGCCCCACCAAGCCCCAGCTCGACGAAATGTTGACGATCGAACCTCCGCCAGAGCGCTTGAGCAACGGGTAGGCATGCTTGCAACCAAGGAACGTGCCGCGCGCGTTGATGGCGAAGCAGCGCTCCCATTCTTCCAGGGACTGCTCCTGTATCTTGCTGGAAGTGAAGAACCCGGCATTGTTCACGAGTACGTCGAGTCTGCCCGCCTCCGCCTCTAACTGGCGGATGGCCGCGATCCATGAGGCTTCCTGCGTGACATCGAGGTACAGGGCAGATGCGCCTGCGCGGCTCGACGCGATTTCCGCAGTCGTCTGCTCCAGCTCCTCATGGAGTATGTCCGAGAGGAATACCCGCGCGCCCTCCGCTGCCATACGGCGGGCAAAGACCGCACCCAGGTTCCTCGCCGCCCCCGTAATGAGGATCACCTTGCCCTCGAGCCGTGCCGTCATTGGAAAGTGACTCCTGCAAAATCCGAGGCACCCGGAAGGCTACTGATAGAAGCCATCATTGTAGCTTTGGAGACAGGACGGAGACGCACCATCTTCGCGAGGCCGCGTGCCGCCAAACTGCCGCATATTCGGCGAGTTTATGCGAATCCCGCGCGTGCCATCAGTGCGCTGCGCCCGCGGAAAGTTCGGCGTAGGCCTTGGTCGCGAATTGCTCGAAAGTCGTCGCCGGGCGCCCGAGCAGCCATTCCATCTGGCGTGGATTGCCGACGAAATCGTAGTCCTTGTACCACGCCATGATTGAGCGGATAATCTTCTCCTGGTGCGAGAAGTCGGCGTTCGGGTCGCGGTGTTCCCACAACTGGTTGATCAGGTCCTGAGGCGTCTTGACGACTGCCTTGATTTTCTTGCCCATCACCCGCGAGACGATCTGGGCCATGCCCGGCGCGTCGATCTTGTCCGGGCCGGAAAGCTCGTAGTTCGCATGGTAATGCGCCGAGCCTTCGACCAGCACCTTGAGCGCAACATCGGTCAGATCCTCAAGCGCGATGTAGCTGTGCACGCGATGGATATCTTCATGATAGGTGGGCAGCTCACCTGTCATCATGGCCGGGGCAATGTGGACTTCCGGCATCATGTAATCGCAGGGGCGCAGCGCCGTGAAATTGAGGCCTGACTTCACCAACGCCAGTTCATGATCGAGCTTATAGAGGTGCTGGATGATGTTGATGTAAGGCTGAAGCAAAGAGAGAAGTACGACGTGCCTTATGCCCACCTTCTTTGCGGCCTCTACCATCGCATAGCCCATTTCCAGCTCGCGCGGATGGGCACCAGGACCGATATGATAGACCGCATCGCAGCCGTCCAACGCTTCAGCGTAGACTTTGGGATCGCTGAGGTCTCCGACGAAAACTTCCTTGGCGCCCAGGCGTAGCACCTCTTCCTCGCGGCCCGGCGTTCCGCGCGCAGCACGAACGTCAAAGCCGGCCGCAGCCAGCTTGGGGATCAAAATCTTGCCCTGATGACCAAATGCGGCGGTAATGAAGACCTTCATCTTGCTCTCTCCCTGGATTGGTTTGCCTGTATCTCGCTAATCCGCCGCCACCGGTAAACTAAATTTACAGTGTCATCAATTGATATTGCCTCACCTGGCCTTTTCGCAGGTGCCGATTGGTGGACTGCATCAGGAGAATGCGGGGCGGGCCGGGGACGCCGGGCACGTGGCGCGGCAGGCCGGCCCGCCCAAGGTCATTTCATCTCGAAGTAGCCTGACTTGCCAGTTACCACATCCGGCTGGCTGTCGATCGACACGGGGCGAATAAGTGCGGCAGTGACCTCATGCGACAGGTGCATTGCAAATTCGCGGATGAACAGGGTCTTCCAGCGTTGCCGCGCAACGGCAGTTGTGAGCGCCCTGACCTCGCGCGGCCGCTCCATGAGATGGCGCGCCATAGCCCAGGATTGCGCAAGCAGTTCGGCCCGCGGCACGACGTCGGTCACCAGGCCCCAATCCAGGGCCTCCTGCGCGGTGAAGGGCCGCCCGAGATACATCGCCTTGTTGGCCTGCTTCATTCCTATCAGCTCCTGAAGGATCAGGAAGTTGCCGTCGCCGGGCACCAGTCCCAGCGTAAAATGCGGTTCGACAAAGGTGGTATCGGGCGTGCACAGCGTGAGGTCAGCCAGCAAGGGAGTCTCCGCGTGGAAACCCGGGCCGTTCATCGCGCCTATGACCGGGATGTTCACGCTCCAGAGCAGTTCCTCGATGATCTTGGTTCCGTCCACCTGAAACGTATCGTAAATCACCTCCGAGAACGGCGGGAGTTCGACCTCGGGGTTTTCCATACTCAGACTGCTCTCGGTGTTGACCGACTTCATCCAGTAGTCGCCCGTTCCGGTGAGGATCATGACCTCGTTCTCGCGGTCGGCGCCGACCGCACGGAACATCTGAGCAAAGGCGCGATGCATTTCGAGGCCGAACAGGGCCTCGCGATCGTTGGTATGCACGCGCACTTCGATGATGCCGTCTTCGCGCTTCATCCTGAAAAACGAGGAAAGGCGTTCGGAATAATTTTCGAACGCCTCATCCGGAAGGAACGTCTGCGCCATTTCATAATCCTCCATAACACTGCATTCAGGCTTCAGGTGGAACCAGCATCAGAAACCGGTGACCACACCCCGAGATGTGCTCCATCGACGGCGCCGACCAACCTCTTCCAAGCCTTGCACATTAATTGACTTGCATAAAAATAAATGCCTGACAATCGATATGTAGCAAGGGGCTCTCAAAACCAGAACTGGCGAGGAGATGAAGCGCTAGACCCACATTGACGCGAATATATGCATCCGATGTAGAACGCGTTTACCCGGCCATTTCGCGCGTCGTTGAGCTGCGCCGCGTCGATGCGACATTCCGTCGTCCGGGACTTCGCTCTTCAACGCTATCTCGCGCCAGGCTCACGGATGGCGGTGCAAATGGTAGTCACCCATGCACCTTGGGGGTTCTTTACTTTGGAGGGTATCCGTCTAACAGATTTCCGGGGCGGGCTCGGTTGCGGTGAACTGCGGTGCCGTTCCTTTCGAAACTATACCTGACAGGATTGTGGCGTGGCCGACAAGAAGAAGATCGAGACCGATGACAGCAGACCGCACCGGGCGGCTACATCCGACACGGGCCGCCGGCCAGGACGACCGCCTGCAAACGAGAAGCGCGGCGTCAGCCGGCGAAGCATCCTGCAAACGGCGCTCAAGCTTTCGAAGTCGGTGGCCTTGCAGGACCTGTCGATCGTCGCTGTCGCGCGGTCGATGGGCGTCACTCCGGCGCTGATCCACTATTATATCGGCGGCCGCGACTGGCTGACGTCGGGCATCATGAACCTTTTCTACAAGGGCCTGATCAAGAAGTGGCCCGAGCCTAGTGGCGACTGGGAGGAGGATGTTCGCAATTCGGCGAAGGCTTTTTTCGATCAGCTCGTCGCCTACCCCGGGATCGCTGCCTATCTCGTTCTGAACCACCAGTTCCGGGTTTTCCAGCTTACCGCCTTCCGTGATCGGGACTACGGCGCCGAAGTGCTCGACCGGTTCGTGGGGCGCGTACGTTCGGCGGGGCTTTCCCGTGAGCGGACAGGTGTTCACGCAGAACTCATCCATGAATTTATCATGAGCACCGCCCATCAAGCCTCGCACGCTCTTTTGCCCGCCGACCATCGCCAGTTCCTCGAGGACAAAATCGCCAACCTCGATCTAGACCGGACACAGAACATTGTCTACGGCAAGGTAGGTCCGTTCCAGCTCAACGCCGACAGGCTGTTCAAGGAGGGGCTGTCGATGTTTCTGCTGGGCATCCAGCGAGATCGCGAGATCGAGGGCGTGTCTGGTTCCGCAAAGCCGGCATAGATAAACAAAAAACTTCTGCGAAACAGGACCGAACACACCATCGGCATTGGAGCGCTTGCGTTCATTTTCCTATCCCTGTTAAATAATTGACAGATCGCGGAAGCTCTGCAATTTTGCCGGGCGGAGAGACTCGCACGAATACCGTGGCCCAATTTTGATCTGAGCGGGAGAGTGAAATGAACAAGCTCGCAGCAATTCAGCCTTTCGCAGCGATCGACG
>CAZRVW010000213.1:0-4623 GCA_964603645.1 uncultured Novosphingobium sp.
AAACCCTATTAGAGAAACCCAATATCACTGGCCCAGCCTCAGGGGGCTAGACACTGGGCCGTGTGTGGACGGCCCTCCGTTGGCAAGGGTTTTTTGGCGTTGAGCTTTCCGCTGGTTGAGGCGGCCAGACCACTGTCAGCCCCGGCCCGTTGATCGAGACAATTGCGCAGCCGCCGCTTCCGGCAGTGCCTATCGAGAACGAAACTCCGCCCTCCTGGCTCGACTATAAACCTGAACGCAGATTGGGTGATATTGTCCGCCTGCAACACCGCCTCAGGCGATAGCTCATTGCGTGCACCCGCATTGTCCGGCCTCGCCCGATCGTTCCTTTACGCCGGAGCAAGGAATTTGCTGGTCTCGCATTGGCCGGTCAGGGACGACGTAGCCTCGGTAATCTCCGTGCGAACTGTCGAACTCATGCGCGAGAATCCAAGCATCGGCAGAGCCGAAGCCTTTCAAAAGGCTGTTGTCGAAATTCGCAACAATCCGGACCATGAGGAATGGGCCGCGCCGGGGGCATGGGCTCCGTTCGTCCTTGTGGGGGATCGCTAGACCTGAATGATCTTTGGCAGGGCTTAGTCCGAATTGCGGCAACGACCCGCTCAGGACTGTAATTGGCATCCATCTCCGCTTACTTCCGGTGACAGATTTAGCGAGCGTCAACCAGAATCCAGCGGCGGACCGCAGCTTGAATGCCGTTCACGGCTCACTTGTTACCGTTTTGCCAATGCCCGCTTTCCGTTGCTCGCGCCCGAAAGCAGACCGACCGGAATCCACCCCATTTCTGCCATTCCACCATTGTCGAGCAACGCCTGAATCCGGACGCGCCAACCCACCCCCAAATCCCCTGTCGACAGCGCCGGCAATTGCGGCAATCATGGCGCCACCGAACATGGGAGAGTGCAAGGCAATGAGCGACAAGGGCGTTTTCGACGGGGTGCGGGTGATCGAGCTGGCGCAATATGTCTATGTGCCGGGCGCGGGCGCGATGATGGCGGATCAGGGCGCGGAAGTAATCAAGATCGAGACGATCGAGGGCGATCCCTACCGCACGCTCAACGTCGGTGGCGGCCGGAACCTCGGCAACATCAACCTCGCGATGGAGCAGAACAACCGGGGCAAGAAAAGCGTCGCGCTCGACCTCAAGAGCGAGGCGGGGCGCGAGGCGCTCTTGAAGCTGGTCGAGACAGCGGATGTCTTCCTCACCAGCCTGCGCCCCAAAGCGATCGCCGCATTGAAGCTGGACGTCGAGGACCTGCGCGCGCGCAACCCGAAGATCATCTATGCGCGCGGCAACGGCGTCGGCTTCAAGGGCGCGGAATTGAACCGCCCCGGCTTCGACGCCTCGGCCTTCTGGGCGCGCGGCGGGGCCTGCTATGCCTTCACCCGCCCCGGCGAACAGCCGACCGCGCCAAGGCCCGCCTATGGCGACCACACCGGCTCGCTGTCGATCGCCTATGGCATCGCCAGCGCGCTGTTCAAACGCGCTATGACCGGCGAGCCGACACTGGTCGAGAACTCGCTGCTGTCGACCGCGGCCTGGGTGCTTTCGGGCGACCTGACGCTGGTGCAGATGCCGCAATACGAGACGCATCCGGCGGTCCGCCTGGTCTCGCCGCTGATGTACACCTACACCACCCGCGATGCGAAGATGGTGCAGCTGATGGTGCTCCAGCCCGAGCCGCGCTGGGCGGCGGTCTGCGGCATCCTCGGGCTGGAAGCGCTGGTCGACGACCCGCGCTTCGCCACACAGGACGCCCGCATGGAAAACGCCGCAGACCTGATCGCAGCGATGCAGGACAGCTTCTCACGGCGCGACTATGCCGAATGGAAGGTGCTGCTCGAATCGATCGACATTCCCTGGGAGCTGATCAGCTCGATCCACGATTTGCATAAGGACCCGCAAGTCCGAGCCAACGGCATGCTGCAGCAGATGAAGGTCGGCGACACCGACGTCGATATCGTCGCCGGACCAGTCGCCTTCGACGGCGAGCCCATTCATGGCGCTGCAAGGCCCGCCCCCGAACTTGGCGCGGACACCGCCGAAGCCCTGCGCGGCGTGGGCTACAGCGACGGTGAGATTGCCGCGATGCGCGAAAGCGGCACCGCAGTTTGAGAACGGAGGAAGGACGATGACACAGGACAGCACCTGGACACGCAGGTCCGCGCTCGCGCTGAGCGGCGCGGGACTCGCCGGCCTCGCCACGCGGGGCATGGCCGCTTCGGAACTGGATATCGAGATCATGGCCGATGGCCTCGGCTTCTGCGAAGGCCCGGTGGTGATGCCCGATGGCTCGGTGCTGGTGGTCGACCTCATCAGCGCGAACATCACCCGCGTCTGGAAGGGCGGCAAGGAAGTGGTCAAGAACGTCGGCGGCGGGCCCAACGGGGCCCAGCTCGGGCCGGACGGCGCGCTCTATATCTGCAACAACGGCGGTGCGTCCCCGGACAATCATTCGCTCGCCGATCCCGGCCAGCCGGGCCGGGTCGAGCGGCTCGACCTGGAAACCGGAAAGGTGGAGCGGCTGTTCGATCATGCCGGCGACATCGCACTGTCGGCGCCCAACGACCTCGTCTTCGATGCCGACGGCGGCTTCTATTTCACCGACTACGGCAAGACACTGGCCGAATGCTATGCCCGCGGCGGGGTCTATTACTGCAGTGCGGACCGTTCGAGCGTGAAGCCGATCATCCGCAACGGCACCGGCTTCAACGGCATCGGCCTCTCGCCGGACGGCGGCACGCTCTACTACTGCCGATACTTCGAAGGCCGGCTGATGCGCTTGACCATCACCGGGCCGGGCGAGGTGGAGATGGTCGAAGGCACGTCGAACCCGCATGCCGAGCTGGTCGGCGGCGGTTTCGGGGAGGCCGAGTTCGACGGCCTCGCCGTCGCTGCATCCGGCAATATCGTCATCGGCACCAACCACACCGGCGGCGTCACCACCTTCACGCCCGAAGGCGATGTGACGACGTTCCTCGACCTGCCCGAACGCATGGTCACCAACGTCGCCTTCGGGGGCGGGGACATGCGCGATGCCTACATGACCTGGTCGACCTCTGGCCGGCTGGTCCGCATGCGCTGGGAAGAACCGGGATTGAAGCTGAATTTCGGGTAGTACGGGAATGTGACAGCCAACCGTTTTCCTTGACTTTCAGGGGAACCGTGCCTAGTTGCCGCGCCTTCCCGTAGTTTTAGCCGGAGTGCCCCATGGCGCGTGTTACCGTCGAGGATTGTGTCGACAAGGTCCCTAACCGTTTCGATCTCGTGCTGCTGTCAGCACAGCGCGCGCGCGAGATTTCCGGCGGTGCGGAAATCACGCTGGACCGCGACCGCGACAAGAACCCGGTGGTGGCGCTGCGCGAGATCGCCGAACAGACGATCAAGCCCAAGGATCTCAAGGAAACGCTGATCACCTCGCTACAGCATGTGCTGCCCGAGGACGATGACGAGATCGACGAGATCGGTTCGCTCAGCCAGTCGGCGGAAGCGCTGCGGATCACCGCATCGGCGCCGACCCGCAACACCTCGGTGGGCGGCGACTACGAGGGCTGAGCCCCCCGTCCCTATCCGATTACAGAACTGATCCTGTCCCTGCTTATTTGCAGGGATAGGTGCGGATGAACCAGTCACCCATCGCGACATGCATCTTGGTGACCGCGCGCGCGGCGGGCGGATAGCTGCGCAAATGCTTGAGGAACTCCCTGTTGCTGGGCTCCTTCGGCTTGCGCGGCGGGCAACTGCTCGGGTTGCCCTGCGCGCGTTCCCTTCCCAGCCTTGCAAAATAGACGTCGCTGGCGGCCTCGCCCTCGGCGCGCAGAACCTTGACGTCCTTCGACAACAGCGCGAACGGGCCCTTGGCCATCAGTACTTCGGCCTTGGCGAGGAACGTCGCGACGTTCATGTCGCCGCCGGCTGCCATCGCCGGCGTGGCAACCATGGCGACCAACGCCAGGGCAAGCGCCGGGCCGCCAAATCTCACTGTCAGGCCCCTTGCGGCGCCGCGCCGCCCTTGCCCGATCCGGCGCGCTTGCCGGCCTTGGGTATCGCGGAACCGTGCACCGGCGCGGGTGCCGATGGGCCCTTGGGCTGATCGGGCCGGTCGAGCTTGCCGGTTTCCATCAGCTCCTTGATGTCATCGCCCGACAGCGTCTCGTATTCGAGCAGCGCTTCGGCGAGCAGGTGCAACTTGTCTTTCTCGCGCTCGAGTATGTCCTTGGCGCGGTCCAGGGCGTCGTCAACCAGCTTGCGGATCTCGCTGTCGATCAGCTTGTTGGTCTCGTCCGAGGACATGGTCCGCTGCGCACCGCCCATGCCGAGATAGCCCTCGTACTGGTCCTCGTACTGCAGAGGCCCGAGCTTGTCGGACATGCCCCATTTAGTGACCATGTTGCGGGCGAGATCGGTGGCGTAATGGATGTCGGAAGACGCGCCAGAGCTGACCTTGTCGTGTCCGAAGATCAGTTCCTCGGCGACGCGACCACCCATGCTGACGGACAGGTTCGCGTGCATCTTGTCGCGGTGGTAGGAATAGTTGTCGCGTTCGGGCAGGCGCATCACCATGCCGAGCGCCCTGCCCCGCGGGATGATCGTCGCCTTGTGAATCGGGTCCGACGCCGGTT
>CAZRVW010000214.1:0-4550 GCA_964603645.1 uncultured Novosphingobium sp.
TTGAGATCGGCTCGACCTTCCTTGCTCGCACCGAGTGGGGTGACGGCACCAACCGCGAGCTGAAGCAGCTGATGCTTATCCATGCCTTCAATTACGTCGGGTTGGTCGAGTTCCTTATCGGCGAGGAAAACTGGCGCAGCCGTCGGGCAATCGAGAAGATCGGGGCGCGGCTGACGGACAGGGTTGTGACTGCGGAAAACGCGGGTCGCAAGATCCCACATCTGGTGTATGAAATCACCCGCGAGGAATTCGCGATTGGGCCTTTGGCGGCCTAACCCCGCAGGCTCTGCATCCGCTGAAGATAGCGCGCCAGCACGTCGATCTCGAGATTGACTCCGTCGCCTTCGGCCAGCGCTCCCAGTGTCGTCACGTCTCCGGTGTGGGGAATGATATTGACCGCAAAGCGGCAGGTCCCGTCCGGCAGGTCCTCTACCTCGTTCACTGTCAGCGACACACCGTCGACCGTGATCGAACCCTTGGGAGCCAGATAGGGCGCAAGCGCTTGCGGCGCATCAAAAGCGAAGCGACGCGAATCGCCCGATGGCGTGATGCTGGCGACTGTCGCCACACCATCGACATGGCCGGTGACGATATGGCCGCCCAGTTCGTCGCCCAGCTTGAGCGCCGGTTCGAGATTGAGCCGCGTACCTTCGGCCCAGCGCCCCGGCACGGTGCGTGCTACGGTTTCCGCCGAGGCATCGACCGCGAACCACGCATCACCCGCAGCACCGCCCTTGTCGACCACGGTGAGGCAGCAGCCCGAGCAGGCGATCGAGGCGCCCATGGCGATGGTTGCCGGATCGAACGGGCAAGAGATGACGAGGCGAAGGTCGCCTTGCTGCCGCACTTCGCGGATCGTGCCGATGGCGGTGACTATGCCGGTAAACATCAGGCCGAGCTGTAGACTTCGAGCGTGTCCTTGCCAAGCGTTCGGCTGTCATCGAGCCGCCAGCCGCTCATTGCGCCTTTCGCAAGTTCGGGCAGGGCAAGCACGCCCCCCCCGATTGTGATCGGTGCGCGATAGATCAGCAAGCTATCGACCAGTCCGGCCGCGATGAAAGCACGCGCGGCCTCGGCGCCGCCTTCGACGAACAGGTACTGGACGTCCTGCATGTCCGACAGGGCTTCGAGCGAAGGCAGGGCCTGCCAGCCATCGGGCGCTTCGTCGCGTGTCAGCACCCAGCGCTCAGGGCTGCGGTCTTCCAGCCCCGGCAGCCGCACATCGAGGCGCGGGTGGTCGGCACGCAGGGTACCGCCCCCGACCAGGATTGCATCCGATTTCGCGCGCATGGCGTGGCAATGGGCCCGCGCCGCTTCACCGGTCAGCCAGCGTTCGCCGCCCGGCGGGAAGGCGAGACAACCGTCGAGCGAGAGCGCGAGCTTGAGGGTCACATGCGGGCGGCCTCCGCGGCGCAGCGTCAGGTAACCGGCGAGGCTGCCTTTGGCCTCGGGAGACTCGATCAGGTCGACCGTGATCCCGGCTGCGCGGATAGCGGCGATTCCCGCCCCGGCCGTGCGCGGATCGGGATCTTCGACGCCGATGTACACCCGGTTCAATGCCGATGCAGCGATCAGCTCGGCGCAGGCGGGGCCGCGTTCGGATTGATGCGCGCAGGGCTCCAGCGTCACGTAGAGCACTGCGCCCTTCGCTGCTTCGCCCGCCTGATCGAGCGCCGTGGCTTCGGCATGGGGACGGCCACCCGGCTGGGTCCAGCCGCGCCCGACGACAATTCCATCTTTGACGATGATCGCGCCCACAGCTGGATTCGGGCGGCTTACCGGGCGTCCGCGCGCGGCGAGCGAAGCCGCGGCGGCCATCCACCGGGCATCGGCTGCGGCACTGTCACTCAACGCCAGCGGCTTGCTCCTGTTGCCGGGCCATGCGCTCCATGAAAGCCTTCTCTTCGGCGGCGCGCTCGGCAGCGGCCTCAGCCTCAATTTTCTCGGTGTCCATGCCCGACATCTTGCCGAGCGTGCGGTAGATCTCCTTCACCTTCTCGTCGCGCTCCGCCTGCTCGGCGGCGAACAGTTCCTTTAGCTTCTGGTTGCGCAGGTTCGATTCGCGGATTTCGGCATCGCTGCGGTCCGCGCGCCAGCTGGTGATGTAGGTCACCTCTGGAGGCGGGTGGGGTGCCTGCCCGCCCTGGCTGGACATCATGTAGAACACACCGAACGTGCAGGCTGCGGCGAGCGCCGCGATACGCCAGCGGTTGTGGCCTGCCTGCTTCCACACCTCGCGGAAGTCGGCAATCATGCCGATGGGCCTGACATGCTGCCAGTAACCGCTGCGCTTGAACAGGCTCATGGGCGGCAAGATAGGGCTAAGCGTGCCGGAACGCTAGCCGAACGGCGCGTAGAGGCTGCGCCCCTCCTGCTTCAGCCACCGGTTCGCGGCCTTGATGTCGCCCTCGAACAGCTCACCAAGCAGCGCGTGAAAGCGCGGCGAATGGTCGAAATGGACCAGATGCGCGACTTCGTGAGCGACCACCGAGCGGCGCACCATGTCAGGCGCCATGATCAGCCGCCAGTTGATCCTGATCGATCCCTTTGGCCCGCAGCTGCCCCACCGCCGCTGTGCATTGGACAGTGCGAGACGAGGCGGAATCCTGTCTGCCCGCACGCAATAGTGAGCCAGGTCTTCGGCGAAAAGCGTGCGAGCCTCGGCTTCGAGCCAGCGGCGCAAACGGCCCTTGATCGAAGCTTCCGGCCCGCCAATGACAATCGCGCCCTGGCCAACGGCGGGCTGGCGTCGCGCGCCGGGATCGTGGCTGACCGTTGTTGGTTTGCCCCGGTAGCGGATCGTCGCACCGTGGCCGATGGGTTGGGCGACGGGCCGCGACGCCAATTGTTCGGCAAGCCAATCGCGTTTCGCTTGCGCAAAGTCGATGGCGTCGCCGCTGCGGCCCCACCGTGGAATGGTTACGCGCACTTCGCTTCCATCGGGTGCGAGGCGCAAGGTCATCCGTCTGGCATTGGCATGGCGGCGCACCACAATCGGCAGGCATGCTGAGCCCAGATCGACCGTGGGCACGTCGCGCGGATTGCGGCGCAGCCAGTCAATCATCGGGACCACTCCAGACGATATGATGCTCGATTGGCCCTGCTTCGGTTTCGTTCACCACCTTGCCAATCACGGAGACCCCTGCCGCGTGCATCGCGTCGCGGCTCCCGGTGAGCAGATAATGCCATTCGGGCAAGGCCTCGCCATGCGCGCGCAGGCGATAGGCGCAAGTCCCCGGCAGCCACTCCAGATCGCCCGCGTTACGGATCGTCAGGCGCAGGCAATCGGGCACGTAGGCGCGGCGATTGCGATAGTCGGTGCAGCGCGCGGTTTCGAGATCGAGCAGCTTGCAGGCGACGTTGGTGTTGTAGAATTCGCCGGTGTCGGCATCCTCCACCTTGTGCAGGCAGCATTGTCCGCAGCCGTCGCACAGCGCCTCCCATTCGGCGCGCGTCAAGGCATCGAGCGGCAGCTCCCAGAAGCGGTCGCGCAGTTTCGTTACCTCACCCATTTATCCAGCTCCGCCGCGACGGCCTCGGACGACTGGTCGATGGGCAACAGGGCGACCGGCTTGCCCTCGGCGTCCATCAGATAGGCCTGGCGCGAATGGTCCATGAGGTAGCCGCCCGCTGTCTCCTCGCCCTTGCGGTAATAGGCGACGAACGCATTTGCCGCTGCCTGGACCTGTTCTGGCGACCCGGTCAGGCCGATCAGGCGCGGATGGAACGCGGCGGCGAACTGGCCGACCTCCTTAGGGCCGTCACGCTCCGGATCGATCGAGACGAACAGCGGCTGCATCTTGGCGGCACGGTCAGGATGGGCCTGCTCGAACTGGCGGAAGCCCTTCATCAGCTTGTCCATATCGAGCGGGCAGGCATCGGGGCAAAATGTGAAGCCGAAGTAGATTGTCCGCCATGATCCGTCGAAGTCGCTCCAGCGCACCTCCTTGCCGGTCTTGTCGATCAGCGTGAACTCGCCGCCGATCGCGGCGCCGGCGAGTGGCGGCTCCGGCTCCGGCTCCGGCTGGCTTGAGCAGGCGGTCAGGAGAACCGGGGCGGCAATGGCGAGAAGGGCGCGTTTCAAGGCGAGCATGGCGCGCCGGTTCATGCTCTGCTAAACCTTGCAGTGCAAGCAGGCAGTCCGGCTCGGCAGTGTCCGGGCCGACAACAGGAGTGGAGAAGCTAGGAATGCCGAAGGGACGCGCAGGAACCAAGGCTGCGGTATGCGCAGCGCTGCTGACGGGGACGATCCTCCTTGCCACACCTACCCATGCCCAGTTTTCAGACGGGTACAAGTTCCTTGAGGCGGTCAGGAAGAAGGATGGCGGCAAGGTAGAGACCTATCTTGGCGAGCCGGGCTCCACCGTGATCCTCTCACGGGACATATCCACTGGCAGGGGCGCGCTACACATCGTAACCGACCGGCGGGATATCACCTGGCTGCGCTATCTGGTCGGCAAGGGCGCCGACGTGAACATGCGCGATGACAAGGGCGTGACGCCGCTGCAGATCGCTTCCAGCCTGGGTTGGGTCGAGGGCGTGGCCTTTCT
>CAZRVW010000215.1:0-4525 GCA_964603645.1 uncultured Novosphingobium sp.
GCGGATCGCCAGCGCTTGGGCGCGCTCGGGGCGAACCTCGACCGGCACCTGGTAGGTCGCGCCGCCGACGCGCCGCGAACGGACCTCGACCTGCGGCTTGATGTTCTCGAGCGCATCGTGGAACAGCGCCACCGGATCGGCCTTGGCCTTGGTCTCAACGGTTTCGAGCGCGCCATAGACGATGCGTTCGGCGACGGACTTCTTCCCGTCATACATCAGGTTGTTCATGAACTTGGACAGCACCTCGTCCCCGAACTTGGGATCGGGGAGGATTTCGCGCTTCTCTGGACGACGACGACGTGACATTCTTTTCTAACTCCTTCGGAGTGTGGGTCCGGTCCTTTGCCCGGCTCCGCCTCCCAACCACCCTTGCGGATAATACCCTGGGTGGTTTGGAGGGGGAGACGGGCCGGCGCCGAGGTCAGCACGGATGTGCTGACCGCACCCAATCAAAAACTCTTACTTCGGCCGCTTGGCCCCATACTTCGAACGGCTCTGCTTGCGATCCTTGACGCCCTGCGTATCGAGCACGCCGCGCAGCACGTGATAGCGCACGCCGGGAAGGTCGCGTACACGGCCGCCGCGGATCAGCACCACCGAGTGCTCCTGCAGGTTGTGGCCCTCGCCGGGGATATAGGTGATGACCTCGCGCTGGTTGGTGAGGCGCACCTTGGCGACCTTGCGCAGCGCCGAGTTCGGCTTCTTCGGCGTGGTCGTATAGACACGGGTGCAGACGCCACGCTTCTGCGGGTTCTGCTCCATCGCCGGGACCTTGCTCTTGACCTTCTGCGGCTCGCGACCCTTCCGGATCAGCTGGTTGATCGTTGGCATTATATATCTAATCCTTCGTGTGCGGGCGGGCGCGCCCGTTGGCAAACATTCGCTTTGCGGCGCGTCTGGCTGGATGGAGTGTGCGGGTTCGCGCGAAAACCGGTTCGTGCTTGGCCGGCCCATATATAAGGACGGACTGCACCCAATGCGATGCGCGAGACCTGAAACGCTCCACCCGGCAGGAGCCACCGGATTACTTTGCCGGAGAACGCGGACCTCGAAAGACCGCACGCACCGCCAATGTTCAGCTCGATATGGCCCAGGTGAGGCGCAAGGCCGCCCGGTCGTCATGGCCCCTAGCGGGGGTTGGGATTGGGGTCAAGGGCGGCCAACAAATCCGTCACTGGTGCCCGCAGAGCACAAGCTGCCCTCTCCCATCAATATAATCGGCTCCGTTGCGACCTTGCCTGAGACTCTTTTGAACGCAGGAATTACTCGATTGCGTGCTGCGTGAAGCAGGTTGCCGGCGGGGGCATCTCGGACCGGAATCACGCGAACTGGAGAGATAGTTCAGCCAACATGGAAAAAAATAGCTCCACTGTTCCGACTACATCGCCTCCGGTAGTCCCCAACGTCAGCGGGTTCGTACGGTTGAAGACGGATTCCCAGGAAATCGCTGGGTGCCAGGATGGAATTTACCAGACTTTCGTCCAAGTCGATTTCAATAGAAGCCTGGCTCGCCGCCACCGGCATAGTCAAGCAGGCCGCCCGCGCAATCGGCGCCTCCCTCAAAGCGCTCTACAAGCTGCTCCAGCGGCCCGGCGCGGAGGGGTTTGCGCGCGCCTGGGAAGCGGCGATCGATTCCGGGGTCGCGCGGCTGGAGGACTGCGCGCTGCAACGCGCGATCGAGGGCGAGGAGCGTCCGGTCGTCTCGGCCGGGCGGCTCGTCACCACTTACACGCGCTATGACACGCAGCTCCTGATGTTCCTGCTGCGCCAGCGGCGGCACCGCCATGGCCCCGCCCTGCCCGCTCGCGAGGAGCAGAGCCCCGACCAAATCTACGCCGAGATCGACGCGCAGCTCGACCGCATGCGCGAGAACTGGCTGAGAGAAAAGGGGCTTGCCGACGAGGATGACGACACGGGCGGCTAACAAGGGAGCGGGTTAGCCGCCCGGCCGGTCAACTTGATTTATGGTCGCATCGCTGGTGCAAAAAACCGGCGATGCTCTAGCTCATAACATCGTAGAACTGCGCCTTGGCGCCCTGCACCGACCTTACGCGGAAATTCGCGCCATGTGCGGCGAGATCGGCGTTGAGCGCCTCGACCGGAGCAAGCTCGCGGTATTCGCGCATGGCCTCGGGCGCGTCGGGATGCTCCGCGACATAGCGCTTGGTCGCCGCCATCACCGCTTCCTGCCGCTCTTTGCCGAGCGAGCCCTGCCCGGTCGTGGAGAATTCCTTGTGAATCTTGCCGTTGCCGCGGATCTGGTGCGCGACCGGGCTGAAGCCGAACAGCACGTATGCGCCGAGCTGTGCCGCCGCGAAGGGATCGCTCAGAGCCTGTATTACACCTGGTCAAAGGAGTTCATGGAAGCCGGCAAGCGCCGACTTGCCGATGACACGGCCCGTGCCGCGACGACGGACGAGGTGAAGGACCTGCGCCGCGAGGCACGTGACCTGAAGGAATGCGTGGCCGATCTCACCCTCGAGAACCGACTGCTCAAAAAAAGCATCATCGCGGATGGGGGAGACGACGAATGAGGTATCCCGCATCCGAGAAGCTCGAGATCATCAGGATCGGCGAGCGGGACATCTGGACCGCCAAGATTGAGCTGGATTGCGCACAGTGTTGACGCTTTGATTGCGCACACCAAATTCGCGCCAAATACTCCTCTGCGTCGGATTTCACGACCCCAGACATAGCCCGCCGATTGAGTTTTTCCTTGGACTCTCCTAGCGCGCTCTGCTCATCCTTGAGATGAGCAAACTGAGTGAAGCGACCACACCCGAATGGAATTCGTCTATATTCTCCCTGGCGCGCTGGTCGGCTTTCTTGTCGGTCTGACCGGGGTCGGAGGCGGCTCCCTAATGGCGCCCATCCTCATTCTGATGTTGGGCTTTCAGCCTGCCGTGGCCGTCGGCACCGACCTTTGGTTTGCGGCCATCACCAAGACCGCCGGCGGCTATGTTCATCGGCAGATGGGCTCGCCAAACTGGCGGATTGCCGGCTTGCTTGCCTTAGGCAGCGTTCCGGCCGCGATCCTCACACTGTTGTGGCTTGGAACCAGCAAGGGCGGACGGCTCGAAGCGGATGTGCTCATGCGCCTGTTGGGAGCGGCACTGCTATTAACTGCAGCAATCACGCCGATGAAGCACAGGCTGCATGCCCCGCTCTCTGCCCTGCGAGAACGACTGGGCGCGATGCTGCGACCTTGCCAAATCGCCTCCACAGTGCTGGGCGCGGCCTTTATCGGATGCCTCGTGACCCTCACTTCCGTGGGGGCCGGCGCGTTGGTCGCGGTCATGCTGATGCTGCTCTATCCGCTCAGGCTCAACACGAAGTCGGTTGTGGGCACCGATATCGTCCATGCCGTGCCGCTGGCACTTGTCGCGGCTATCGGCCACACCCTGTTTGGCAATGTCGACTGGCACCTATTGGGCTGGCTCCTGATCGGCTCGATACCTGGGATCATTGCCGGCTCGCTGCTCACCGGGCGAATCAACGAGCGCTGGGTGCGGTTTGCGCTATCGGCCATGCTCGCAATATCCGGGGTGAAGCTGCTGCTGTCCTAAGGCAAGGCTGCCAACCTGCCTGAAACCTATGCATCGGGAAAACTGTAACCGAGACGATCCACCGGGCCCGGAAACGGAGTTTCAGATCCCTACCATCGCAACGCTAAGCGGCTTTGCCGCTATAGCAAAAGGCGGGCAATATCGCCTATGCACTTGGCGATGCGCATCCTTTGTCTTCCGGTTGTCTTCCTCGCTTGCCTGCTTTCCGGTGCGCCTCTGACCGCCGCCGAGGATGCGCACACCTGGCCATTTTCCCTTCGTGTGCAGATGCTCCGCCTTGCCGAGGTCGACTGGCGCTCGCGCGTCGCAGCTGCCGCACAATGCCCGCGGCGTGTATCGGGCATCGGAGTGATGATCGATCATGCGGGCGCCTATGCTGAACTCGAACAGAAAACGCTCGCACGGACGCTGCGGCTTGGCGACTTGCCGCAAGTAGTGGCTGTCGTGGCGGGGAGTCCTGCGGCGCGGTCAGGGCTGCGGCCCGGTGACGAGATTGTCGCTATAGGCAAGGTCGGGATGGCGAAGGCATTGATGCAGTCGCCGGATCCTGCACTGTTCGCCGAAGACGTGACGGACCTGATCGAGGCCCTGCCCACAGACAAGCCAGCCACATTGGTGCTACGTCGCGGCAAGGCAAGCCTGCGCAAGACTGTTGTTCCAATCCCGATTTGCTCATCGCGCACCACGCTCGAGACCGGCCGCTTGCTTGAGGCCTATAGCGATAGCGACGATCTGGCCGTGACTTCAGCGCTAATCGACTTCACCGAAAACGATGACGAGCTGGCGCTAATCGTTGGACATGAGCTGGCACATGTCATCCTTAATGCCGCGTCTCGAACTACGCCTGTCGAGCCTCTTGACCTTGAACAGAATGCTGACCAGCTGGGAGCCTTGATTGCGCACTTGTCTTAGCCCCCTAGAACTGTGCCACTGTGTTTTCGAGGGAGGAGCATGAGATG
>CAZRVW010000216.1:0-4513 GCA_964603645.1 uncultured Novosphingobium sp.
TCATCCGTCCGAGACAGTTGGTGCACGGGATCTGCCCGCGCTTAATTTCCAGCCTAGACGGGGAAAAGAGTTTCCAACGGCCATCTGCTTCGCGGCGGATGCCTTTCGCGTTTTAAGCGCATCTCCTTCCCCATCGTATGGACTTGCCCGCCTGGCTTCGGCTGCGTGGCAAACATTGAGCCGGTCGCGCGCGGGCCTAAGTCCGGGTGCGGCCATGAAAGAAGGAGTAAGGCATGGATCGTTCGCAAAAAGCCGAATCGGTTGCCCAGCTCAACGCGGTCTTCAACGAGGTCGGCGTGGTGGTCGTCACCCGCAACCTCGGCATGTCGGTGGCCCAGTCCACCGAACTGCGCGTGAAGATGCGGGAAGCCGGTGCAAGCTACAAGGTCGCGAAGAACCGTCTTGCCAAGCTTGCCATTGCCGACACCGATTACACCGGTCTCGGCGACATGCTCACCGGACCCACCGCGCTGGCCTCTTCGGTCGACCCGGTGGCTGCCGCCAAGGTTGCGGTGGATTTCGCCAAGACGAACGACAAGCTCGAAATCGTCGGCGGATCGATGGGCACGCAGGTTCTTGATGAAGCAGGGGTCAAGGCGCTCGCCTCGATGCCCAGCCTCGACGAGCTGCGCGGCAAGCTGGTTGGCCTCCTCAACGCCCCGGCGACGAAGATCGCCCAGCTTTCGACCGCTCCGGCGTCGAAGCTGGCCCGTGTCTTCGGTGCCTATGGCGCCAAGGAAGCCGCATAACGGATTTCGCACACGAACATCCGGCTGCCCGGCGAGACTGAAGCCGGCAGCCGCTGACACGAATTGGAGTAATCACAATGGCCGATATTCAGAAGATCGTTGACGAACTGTCGCAGCTTACCGTTCTGGAAGCTGCCGAGCTTGCCAAGGCGCTCGAGGAAGCCTGGGGCGTTTCCGCGGCTGCCGCAGTCGCGGTTGCCGGACCTGCCGCCGCTGGTGGCGGTGACGGTGGCGCCGCTGCCGAAGAGAAGGACGAGTACGATGTCATCCTCACCGGCGACGGCGGCAAGAAGATCCAGGTCATCAAGGAAGTCCGTGGCATCACCGGCCTCGGCCTCGGCGATGCCAAGGCTCTCGTCGAAGCCGCGCCCAAGCCGCTCAAGGAAGGCGTGAACAAGGCGGAAGCCGAAGAGATCAAGGCGAAGATCGAGGAAGCCGGCGGTACCGTCGAACTCAAGTAATCACCCACGATTACACTCGATCCACTCGAATCAAGCGAAAGGGCGGTCCCTCACCGGGCCGCCCTTTTTCGTGCCCTCTTGGCTGGAGAGCCGATTGCGTTAGGTTTGCATGATCGAGAGGAACGCCATGCACGACACCTTGCCCCCCTTGCTCGAATTCGAACGCTTCGAACAGGGCATTCCCCATGCTGCGATTGCGGAGCTACGCGGCAAGCATCGCATTTTGTGGGAACCCGATTCCCATGCCACCGGCGGCCACTGGCTGGTCCTGCATCAGCGCGACATCGACCATGTGCTGACAAATCCGGACCTGTTCAGCTCGAGCAGCGGTCCGTTCATCGAGGAAATGCCCGCCACCCTGCTCGATCCCGAGCGGATGAGCATCAACCTGATGGACCCGCCCCGCCACCGCGAATACCGCGCGCTGGTCGAGTATGCCTTTCGACCATCGGTGCTCAAGGACCGCGAGCCGGCGATGCGCGACATGGCGCGCGACATTATCGACGCCGTGATCGACCGCGGGGAGTGCGACTTTGTCAACGACATTGCCGTGCATCTGCCGATGCGGGTGATGTTCATGCTGCTCGGCGTCCGCCCGGAAGACGAACGGCGCGTGGTCGATCTGACCAACGCCACCCTGTTCGGCGACGATCCGCGCTATGCCAAGAGCCGCAAGGCGGGCTTCGACGCCAAGGCGGAGCTCGACCAGTTCGGTGTCGATCTTGCCGCCGACCATCGCGCCAATCCGCGCGACACGATCACGATGGACGTGCTCAATACCGAAAAGGACGGCCAGCGCCTGTCCGACAAGCAGTTCGGCGCCTTCTTCACCAATCTTATCTCGGGTGGGCTCGATACGACGCGCAATGCGCTGTCGTGGGGTCTGCTGCAATTCATCCGCCAGCCCGATCAGTACCGCAAGCTGCAGGCCGATCCGGAGCTGGTGGCCAATGCTGCGGAGGAAATCCTGCGCTTCCACAACCCGGTGATCTACCTGCGGCGCACGACGACGCGGGACCTTGAGTTGGCGGGCGAGAAGATACCGGCGGGTGAGAAGATCATCTGCATTGTCAGCGCCGCCAACCGCGATCCCGAGCTGTTCGAGCGGCCCGACGTCTTTGACATCGAACGGCCTGCGGCGAAAACGCGACGCAATTACCGCACCTTCGGCGGCGGGCCACATTATTGCCTCGGTATCCATCAGGCGCGCATGAATCTTGTGGTCATGCTGGGCGAGATTGCGCGCCGCATAGATAATCCGCGTCTTGTAGGAGAGCCAAAACTGGCGCGCTCGCTGTTCATGAACGGCTTCAGCGAGATGCAGATCGCTTTCGACAAGCGCGCCTGATCGCCGGTCAGTCTTCGATTACCGGCACAACCTCCGCCGCCAGCCGCTCGGTCTGATCGGTCAGGTCGGCGGCGCTGCCCGCCATCGGGATCAGCACGAATTTCGACATGCCCTCATCGACATGGCGCTTGAGGCTGGCGACCGCCTCGCTCGCCGTGCCGGTCACGAACATGTCCTTGGCCGAGGCCCGCGACTCTTCCGGCATACGTGCGGCCATGCGCGCCATCGCCTTCTGGACCTGCGGATCGTCTGCCGGGCCGAGCCGCAGCATCAGCGTCATGCCGTAGTGATCGCCATCGATAGAGCGGCCTGTCTCGCCGAGCGCGGCCTCGATGGCCTTGCGCGCTTGCCCGGCCGCTTGCGGCCCCGTCATCGAACCCAGCCAGCCGTCGCCGAGTCGCGCGGTGCGGTGGAAGGCCGCCCCGGTATTGCCGCCGATCCACACCGGCACTGGCTTGGCGCGGCGCGGCTGCACGCCGGGACCTTGGTATTGATAGTGCGCTCCGGAAAAGGACACTTCGTCCTGCCCAAGCAGCAATTTGAGCAGCGTAATCGCCTCGTCCGAGCGCGCGCCGCGGCCCTTGGGGCTGGTTCCCGTCGCGGCCCAGTACGCATCCGAAGCATTCCCCACGCCGAGCACCGGGAACAGCCGCCCCTTGCTCAGCACATCGATCGTCGCGAACTGCTTGGCCATGAGTACCGGATCGCGAAACGGCGCGACGATCGCGCTGGTGCCGAAACGCATGCGACTTGTTCGCGCGGCCATGGCGGCAAGCATGGCGACCGGCTCGAGGCTCCCGCCCAGCAATTGATCGCTGAACCACAGGCTGTCGATCCCGCGCGCCTCGCACAGGTCGATCCATTGCCACAGCTCGTAGGCCGAGAGATTGGCGCCAAGGCCTGGCCCAAGGCCAACCCGGACGGTCATTGCATCACCGATCCTCGCTGCGCGGTATTGTTCATCCTCACGCCGGGATCAGCGAGCGCCCGTTCTCGTACATGATGGCGCGAATGTCGCTCTCGCCTAGCCCGTCGAGCGCTTCTTCGGCGAAGATGCGGGGCTGGGCGACGCCTTCGGGATGCGGATAGTCCGAGCCCATCAGCAGGCACTGCGACGAGCCGATCTGCCCAACGATCTCGGCGAGCGGGTCCTCGGGGTAGGCGACGACCTTGACGTGCTCCATGAAGATCTTGCTCGGCCGCATCTTCAATTGACCGCACGGCCAATAGCCGTTCTTGGCGAGCCCGCGCGACTTGTCCATCTTGTCGAGGAAACCCGGCAGCCAGGCCGCGCCGTTCTCGACGCTGACCATCTTGATGTTCGGAAAGCGCTCGAAGAAGTTGTGATAGACGATGTTGGCCAACGTCATCTGGATCGGCAGGTCGCCGAACGCGAACATGTATTGTCATGCGGTTTGTCCGCGCATGCGCGGCTGGAGCGGCTTCTCGCCCCATTCCTTGAGCAAGGGATGCATGAACGAGGCTTCCTGCAGGTGGAAGGCGATGATCACGCCCGCCTCGTTAAGACGCGACCAGACCGGATCGAAATCGGGGTGGGCAAGCGACTTGCCCTGTGCCGGCCCCATGACCACGGCGATGATGCGCACGCCCCGCTCGATCAGCCATTCGACTTCCTCGACGGCTTTCTGCGTATCCCACAGCGCGAGGCATCCCGCCGTGAACACCCGGTTGCCATAGGCGAAGCCCCAATGCTCGCGGAGCCACTGGTTGTAGGCATGAATCACCGCCATCCCGGCCTCGCCCTCGTCATAATAGGCGAGCGAGATGTTGAAATTCCCGACATATGTGAGCGCCGCCTCGACCCCGAATTCGTCGAGCTTGGCAAGCCGTGCCTCGGGATGGAGCATGTCCGGTGTGGCCTCAATCCAGCCGTCGTCGACTTCCTTGCCTTCCTTCATCGCGCGCAGCCATTCCTTCAGGCTGCCGGGCGGGGG
>CAZRVW010000217.1:0-4509 GCA_964603645.1 uncultured Novosphingobium sp.
TTGTCACTAGCCATCGCCAGCGCCTTCGCCGTGACGAGACCGACCATCACGCCGCCGATCAGGCCAGGTCCCGCAGTGGCGGCAATCGCATCCACATCTCCCAGCGCCATGCCGGCATCGCCGAGTACCGCCTCGATCAGCGGGGCGAGCTTGTCGGCATGCGCGCGCGCGGCAATCTCGGGCACGACACCGCCATAGGGACGGTGCGCCTCGTCCTGCGAGGCGATCCGCTGGGCGATAATCGTCCGGTCCCCGCGCACCAGCGCGGCGGCAGTCTCGTCGCAAGACGATTCAATGCCAAGTACGATCTCCATCCCGCCCTTTCACTTACCGTCAATGGCGAGTAGCACAAGCCGCGATGGCTCGTCCCCCGTTCAAACTCGGCACCCGCCGCTCACCGCTGGCCATGGCCCAGGCGGAAGAGGTCCGCAATCGCCTGGTAGCCGCGAACGGGTTGGACGAGGCGACGATCGCCATCGTACCGGTCACGGCAAGCGGCGACCGAATACAGGACCGCCCGCTCGCCGAGATTGGCGGCAAGGCGCTTTGGACCAAGGAACTCGATGCCTGGCTGCTTTCCGGCGAGATCGACTTTGCCGTGCATTCCGCCAAGGATGTCGAGACCATTCGCCCACCCGAGATTGCCATCGCCGCAGTTCTCGAGCGCGAGGACGTGCGCGACGTGTTGATCGGTGCGGAAAGTATCGCCGCGCTTCCTCCCGGTGCGAAGGTGGGCACCAGCGCCCCACGCCGGGCCGCGCAACTTCTCCATGCGAGGCCCGATTGCACTGTCACGCCAATCCGCGGCAACGTCGCCACACGGCTTTCCAAGCTGGCGGCAGGCGAGGCGGATGCAACATTCCTGGCCGCAGCCGGGTTGCGCAGGCTTGGCGAGACACAAGTCGGCCACGTACTGCCAGCCGAAAACTGGCTCCCCGCACCCGGGCAGGCTGCGATACTCGTCGAATGCCGGACAGATGACGACGAAACGATGAGTTTGCTTGCCGCGATCGACCACCCGCAAAGCCGGCGCGCGGTGATGGCAGAGCGTGCACTACTCCAAGCACTGGGTGGCAATTGTCACAGCCCCGTGGCGGTCCTGACCGAACGTGACGGTGAAGAATTGACCATGCGCGCAGCCCTGTTCAGTCCGGACGGCACCGTGCGCGTGGACTGCGAATTGCGATTCGACGCCGGAGACAACACCGCTCCGGCAAGGCTGGCCAGGCAACTGCTCGAAGGAGCACATCCGGCGATCGCGCAACATTTCGCTGGTGCCGAGGCATCCGGGCCATGAGGACGGTCATCGTCATCCGGCCCCAGCCCGGCTGCGATGCGAGCGTTGCCGAGGCCTGCGCGCAGGGGCTCGATGCCCACGGTTATCCGCTCTTCGAGGTGCGTCCGATACCCTGGGAGCTGCCCGACCCGGCGCAAGTCGACGCCTTGCTGCTCGGCAGCGCCAATGCCGTACGGCATGGCGGCGCGGCCCTATCCGCCCTGTCGGGAAAACCCGCCTATGCGGTGGGAGAAAAGACCGCCCAGGCAGCCCGGGATGCTGGCTTCGAGGTCATAGAAACCGGGTCAAGCGGGCTGCAGGAGCTGCTTGCGCAGATAAAGCCCGTTCATCGTCGCATTCTGCGGGTGGCTGGCCAACAGCGCGTGGAAGTTAAGCCGCCGGACGGAGTCACCATCGACGAACGGACCGTCTATGCAAGCGAAGGACTGGAGATGCCGGATGAGCTTGCGGCCAAGCTCAAAGGGCAAGCTGTCGTGCTTATCCATTCGGGCGAAGCGGCCAGCCATTTCGCCTCCTGCTGCGATACCGCCGGCATCGACCGCGACCGGATTGCGCTTGCCGTCATCTCCGATCGCGCAGCAGCGATGGCTGGCGAAGGCTGGGCCGCCGTCGAAGTAGCGCAACATCGCCACGAAGGCGCGTTGCTGGCCTTGGCGGAGCAAATGTGCCAAGAGCCCGGCAACAAGAACGACAAAATAGCGGGTTCAATGCAGGACCAGACGACAATTGAGGCGTTTACGCCCGCAGAAGGGCGTGGGCGAAGCGCGTGGCGCCAACTGCTCGCGCCGCTTCTCGCGTTTGCGCTCGGCGCCGTGATTGTCGGATGGCTGGGATGGAATGGCTATCTGAGCAGCCTGCTCCCCAAGGTCCAGGAAACTCCGCCAGAGACTGTCCTGGACGAGAGCACCGCCAAGATCGCTTCGCCAACCGCTACTCAGGTCATCGAAGCCACTACCGAGGACCAGCTGAAGGCAGTGGGATTGGTCGAAGGCCGTCTGGCCATGCTTGAGGACCGGCTGTCGCGTCTCAACCTGCAAGCCAATGCCGCATCCGGAAATGCAGCGCGGGCGGAAGGACTGCTGATCGCCTTCGCCACGCGGCGGATGGTCGACCGCGGTGAGCCGTTACGCTATCTCTCCGACCAGCTTCGGCTACGCTTTGCTAACGCCCAGCCCCGCGCCGTCGGAACAATCATCGAGTTCTCCGAGAACCCGGTTACCATTGACGAGCTAACCGCCCGGCTCGAGGCGCTCAGCCCGCAACTCACCAAGGATTCAGCCGAGCAAAGCCTGTGGAGCGCAATCACCGGCGAGCTATCGGAGATGTTCGTGCTGCGCCGCGATTCCTCGAATGTGATGACGCCCGAAGCCCGGATAAAGCGCGCCCGCGTGATGCTGACCGCGCGCCGTATCCCAGAGGCGATCGAGCAGGTCGAACTGCTGCCCGGAGCAGGGGCCGCCGACAAGTGGATCGTCGACGCACAGCGCTTCACCGAGGTGCAAAGCGCGCTCGACCTTATCGAGACTGCCGCCATGCTGGAGCCCACCAAGCTCAAGGACAGCGAAGGCAAGCGCATCGACCAGCCGAGCCCGATCGCCACACCGGTAGAGGCCAAGCCCGTGGAAATGAAGAAAAAATAGAGCGATTCAGCCGCTCAGCAATTCGGGCAGCTTGCCTGACATGCCGCGCGCCTCGTCCATGAAGAAGCGCTTGAGCAGCGGCAGCCGCTGCACCGCACCCATGCCAAGCCGGCGCACCGCGCTCGGCAGCCTGCCGGGAATGCCGAACAGCCGGGTGAGGCTGTCGGTCGCGGTCATGACCATCAGGGCGTCAAGGCTGCGCCATTTCTCGTAGCGCGCAAGCAGCTGGGCATCGCCGGGTTCGAGCCCCAGCCTCATGCCGTCCGAAAGCACTTCCACCAGCGCGCCGACATCGCGCAGTCCGAGATTTAATCCCTGACCCGCGATCGGATGCATGCCATGCGCGGCATCGCCGACAAGCGCCAGCCGCTCACCGGTAAGCTTGCCGGAATGGTGGAATTTGAGCGGGTAGGACATGCGCGGCGCGGCCAGTTCGATGGTGCCAAAGATCCCGTGCATGTGCCGTTCGACCTCGTGCAGGAAAGCCCTGTCGGACAGCTTCGCGACGCCTGCGGCATCGCGTTCGGAAACGGTCCAGACCAGCGCGCTGCGGTGGCGGCCCTCCGGTGTGTCGAGCAGCGGCAGCAGCGCGAAGGGCCCGTCGGGATAGAAGATTTCCCAGGCGACGCCATCGTGCGGCTTTTCGTGGTAAAGCGCGGTGACGTTGGCGCGGTGGGTGTAGTCCCATTTGGCGAGCACAAAACCCGCCTCTTCCCGCGTCGGCGACTGCCGGCCCTCGGCGGCGACGAGCAGCGAGCCTGCCACCAAATGACCACCATCGAGCCACACGTCGACGCCGTAAGGGCCTCTTTCGCGCTTTACGGGTACGGTTCCGGTGTGCCAGGCGATCGCCTCTTCGTCCCTTGCCGCTTCGAACAGCGCGAGGCGGATATCGCGATTGGCGAACATACGGCCCAGCGAGCCCTCTTCGGGCTTGGGACGAAAATCGATGCGGCCCGGCTTCATCCCGTCGGTGACAGCGATCGCCTCGATCGGGCAGCCCAGCGGCTCCAGCCTTTCGGCAAGCCCGATATTGGCGAACAGGTTCCAGCTTGCGGTCGAGATCGCCGAGGCGCGGCCATCGACGCCTTCGGCGGTGAGCTCCTCGGGCGTCGCCCGGTCGACGACATGGCTGGTGATGCCCGAGCGAGCGGCAGCCAGCGCCAGCGTCATGCCGACGAGTCCGCCGCCGAGGATGACGATATCGCGCCTGTCTGGGGTGCCGGAGTTGCTCATTCAGCGCATATATCGTGCGCCGAGCCGTCGATGTCGAGGCAGCGACCGTCGAATTCTCCTTGCGGCACCTTCAGCCCGAGCAGCGCGGCAAGCGTCGGTGCGATATCGACGGTCTCGACGGGTGCCGGCTGTTCCAGCCCGGCAAGACCCTTGCGCCAGAACAGGATCGGCACGCGCCGGTCGTAGTCCCATATGCTGCCGTGGGTGGTGACAAGCCCCGGTATCGGCGGCAGCGGGAGGATGCCCCGCTTCAGCGCCACGACGAGATCGCCCGAGCTTTCTTCATCGAAGGATGCGCGGGCACGTTCAAGCAGCGTCCAGTCCTGCGGGGAGCCT
>CAZRVW010000218.1:0-4476 GCA_964603645.1 uncultured Novosphingobium sp.
GCAGCATCAGGGCGTTTCCGCCGCCAAGAACGCCGCCGGTGACATTGCCAAAGGCCAACGTGTAGCCAACGGCGATCCACAGCACCGAACAGATTCCAGCAATCGCGCCGCACTGAAGCATGACCGACAGGAAATTCTTGGCCCGCACCAGCCCGCCGTAGAACAGCGCCAGCCCCGGCATGGTCATCATCAGGACAAGGGCGGAAGAAACCAGGATCCAGGATGTATCACCGGTATCGGCAACGTCGATCGCGCCATCCTGCGCCCATGCCGCAACCGGCATGAGACTGGCGAAAATGGCTGTAACGGCAGCAGGCGCGCCCAGGCCCTTGATCATCGGTTTCCCCCAAATTCGTGCTCCTCGCCGGAGCATTTCTTCTACCTTGGGCTTATGCCGCAGCCCGCGCATAATTCAAGCTCTCGCTATGCCCCATGCCTCAGAAAACAATGTCGAGAACCTGATCGGGCGGCCGATGTCCGTCGGCCCATGCCTTGATATTGGCAATGATTCGGTTGCCCGCTTCCTCACGACCCTCGAAGGTAGCTGAGCCAAGATGGGGAAGGGCAATGACATTCGGCAGGCTCAACAGACCGGGATGGACCTTCGGCTCGTCGCGGTAGACGTCTAAGCCCGCACCACCCAGCCGTTCTTCCTCCAACGCCCGCACCAGCGCGTTCTCGTCGACCAGCGATCCACGGGCGGTATTCACGACATAGGCTTCGCGCTTCATCGACGCGATGCGACGCTCGTCGAGCAGGTTCTCGGTCTCCGGAGTCGAGGGGCAATGCAGCGAGAGTATGTCCGCTTCAGCAATCAGGCGATCGAGATCGGGTTCATACCTGGCCCCGAGCTGGCGTTCGAGGACGGCGGGCAGGGGGCTGCGGTTGTGATAGACGAGGCCGAGGCCGAACGCAGCCGCGCGACGCGCAACGGCCTGACCAATGCGACCCATGCCAACAATTCCGAGCATCTTGCCGCCCAGAGCATGTCCGAGCATCACCGATGGCCCCCAGCCATGCCAGGAGCCCTCGTGGAGAGTGCGTGCGGCTGCACCGAACCGCCTTGTCGCAAGGATGATCAGCGCAATGGTGAGATCGGCGGTATCCTCGGTGAACACCCCGGGGGTGTTTGTCACCATGATGCCGCGAGCGTGGGCGGCAGCCATGTCGATATGTTCGTAACCTGCACCGAAATTGGCGATCAGGCCAAGCCGCTCGTCCGCCTGTGCGATCATGTCGGCATCGATCCGGTCGGTAACCGTCGGCACCAGAACGTCGCTGTTCTGCATCGCTGCGACCAGTTCGTCGCGGCTCAGCGGGCGATCCTCTTGGTTGAGGACCACATCGAACAATTCGTCCATGCGCAGGTGATTGGCGGGCAGAAGGCGCCGCGTAACCACCACTCGCGGATTGCCGACGACGCGAGGATTCGCGTCCTCTCCAGTGACGACTGACATGATCGGTCGGCTAGGCCGAGCAAATTTGCCGGTCAAGCAGGAGCTGGATTGTCCACAGGGGTTGGAGCCGGAAAGCACGCGCGCTATGCAACGACGCATGCTTCGTTTCCGTGCCGCATTTTGCCTTACCCTGCTGGCACTGTTCGCTTTTCCCGCAACCGCACAAGACGATGACGTTCCCTATTGGGCGTCCATCCGCGCCACCGAAATCAACATGCGCGTAGGGCCCGCTGAGACCTACAAGATTGACTGGGTCTACAAGCGCAAGGGCTTGCCGCTAAAGGTTGTACGACGTCAGGAAGGTTGGCGACTGGTCGAGGACCCGGATGGCACCAAAGGCTGGATGCTAGGGCGCTTCCTCTCGCGCGATCGCACCGCAATCGTGGTCGGCAATGGAAACGCCGCAATCCGCGCCGAAGGTCGCGAAAGCGCTCCGCTGAGATGGCAAGTCGAGCCTGGCGTCACCGGAAGCCTGGGCGACTGCGAAGAAGGTTGGTGCGAATTCGATGCCGCAGGCCGCAGCGGATTCGTGCGGCAGGATCGGCTTTGGGGGCCGGGCAAGCCTTAAAGGCTCACCCGTCCTCCCGCTGACTGCCCCGTCGAGCAATAGCCAACTGGATCAATCGAAAGCCACCGGGATTGGCGTCACTCGGCGGCGTCAGCCCCGGAGCCATCCTCTTCAACCGCGTCACGCTTGAAGGTCGCTTTCGAGCCATCGGGCCGCATCGAGGTCCAGCTACCGTCCTCGGCCGCATCAGAGAACGCCAGACAGATTTCCTCAAGGCCCTCGCCATCGCCGGCAGGGTCGTAGCAATAGTCACGGCCTGTCATGGTGAAGGTCCCCGATCCCTCGGTCCCATCGCCGAGAACCGCATTGTAGGTCCCGTCCTCATTGTTGGTCCATGAGGTTGTCGAGCCGTCCATGTTAGTCACGGTGAAGCTCCCTTCAACCGGTCCGCCATCAGGAACATCTGCCGCCGCGACCTCAGTCTCCGAGGATGCGGGTTCTGCTTCGTCGGCCTGTCCACATGCACACAGAGCGGCCATCGCGGTCACGGCAATCAATTTTTTCATGATCCAAACTCCCCCAGTTCGATCGGTGATCATTAGCAGGTTTGTTCGTTCAACGCGATTCCGCCCCAAACGAATCAGCTGGATTCAAATCAACTCAAGCGCCGTCGCCACGCCTTCGCCGCCGCCGATGCACAGAGCCGCAACGCCCTTCGACTTGCCTTTGGCCTGAAGCGCACCGATCAGGGTCACCAGGATCCGAGCACCCGAGCAGCCGATTGGATGCCCGAGCGCAGTCGCGCCGCCATGCACATTTACCTTGTCGAAATCGATTCCAAGATCGCGCATTGCGAACATGGTGACACAGGCGAACGCTTCGTTGATCTCGAACAGATCGACATCGCCTGTCTGCCAACCGGCCTGCGCCATGGCTTTTTCTATCGCTGGGCCGGGCGCGGTCGTGAACAGGGCCGGCTTCTGGGCATGGGCGCCAAGACCCAGGATCCGAGCGACCGGAGAGAGACCATTAGCCTTGGCGACGCTTTCGCGGGTCAAAACCAATGCCGCCGCACCATCGGAAATCTTGCTTGAACTGGCTGCCGTGATCGTGCCGTCCTTGGCGAAGGCAGGGCGCAGCCCGGGAATCTTGTCAGGCATGGCGCGGCCGGGCGCTTCGTCGGTATCGACTGTCACGTCGCCCTTCCGACCGGAGATGGTGACGGGCGCGATCTCGTCTGCGAAACCACCTGAGGAGATCGCTTCCTGAGCGCGACGCAGCGATTCGAGTGAGAACTCGTCCATCGCTTCCCGCGTGAGCTGGTATTCGTCGGCGGTGACCTGCGCGAATTCTCCCATCGCCTTGCCCGGATCGTAAGCATCCTCGAGGCCGTCGAGAAAGACATGGTCATAGGCAGTATCATGGCCCGCCCGCGCGCCCGCGCGGTGCTTCTTGAGCAGGTAAGGAGCATTGGTCATCGATTCCATGCCACCGGCCACGACAATATCCACTGCGCCGCTTGCGAGCGCTTCGGCGCCCATGATGGCGGTCTGCATGCCCGATCCGCAGACCTTGTTCACCGTCGTCGATTGCGCACCGAGCGGCAGCCCCGCACCGAGCGCGGCTTGGCGCGCGGGGTTCTGGCCAAGTCCCGCGGGCAACACACAGCCCATATAGACGCGATCGACAGCCTCACCGTCGATCCCGGCGCGTTCGACCGCGGCCTTCACGGCTGTCGCACCAAGTTCCGTTGAACTTGCGCCGGAAAGTGCGCCATTGAAATCGCCGATGGGCGTGCGTGCGCACGATGCGATGGCGATGGGATCGTTGGAGGAGAATGAAGACATGGGATGATCCTTGACAGAAGCGGTTGAGCCTCTCCGCAAACAACCCTAATGTTGCATCGCAACAGGAGCAAGCGGCACTTGCCTCGGGGAATTGCTCGTGCCCCACTTGCGCCATTGCGATGGGCGGACTAGGGCCGCGTCAACCAAACGAAACGACGAGTCTGATCCTTGGTCGACCTTTCGCAGTATCTGCCAATTCTGATCTTCCTTGGCATCGCGCTGGCGCTGTCGACGATCTTCGTATTTCTGCCGATGGGTGTTTCCTATCTGTCGGGTTCGCACAACCCGAATGCCGAAAAGCTCAGCGAATACGAATGCGGCTTTCCCGCCTTCGAGGACCCGCGCAGCCAGTTCGACGTGCGATTCTATCTCGTCGCGATCCTGTTTATCGTCTTCGATCTTGAGGCCGCCTTCCTGTTTCCCTGGGCCGTCTCGCTCGATCTCACCGGCTGGCCCGGCTGGATCACGATGATGGTGTTCTTGTTCGAACTGGCGGTCGGCCTTGCCTATGCATGGAAGAAGGGAGCTCTGGACTGGGAATGAACGAGCTTGCCAAACCTGCCGCAGGCGACATCACGCCGCCCGACCAGGCCTTTTTCAACGACCTCAATGCCGAGGTTTCCGATAAGGGCTTCCTCGTCACGTCGACCGAAGACCTGTTTCA
>CAZRVW010000219.1:0-4436 GCA_964603645.1 uncultured Novosphingobium sp.
GACGCCGCCGTAAGCGAAATAGGCGAACTTGACGAAGAAATCCTGAGGTGCGCGCGCGATGACCAGGGCCATGGCCAGGAACACGGCAAACCGCAAAAGGTGAGAGGACGCATAGGGCTGCCATGATCCGCCGGCAGCCGAATAGAGAACCGCCGAGCCCAGCAGCACAAGTGCCAGAAGCGGCCCGATCATGCCCCATGGTTGCTCCGCGACCGGATCGGGTATCTGAGCCAGCTTCATGGAGTTAGCGCCTCTCCCAAAGGGCTCGGCGAAGGTGCGCCAATCGGCGAGGGCTCAGGGGTAGGGGGCGTCGCAGATCGAACTGGCGAGGGTGTCGCATACGGAGCAGGAGTGGGACGGACCTGCTGCGGCACAGTCCGACGGTCTGCTGCCGGTGGCGGTGAGGGTTGCGGAGACGATTCCGGTGTTGGCGCGGGTTGTGGTGCCTCTTCCTCGTCGGCTTCTTCCGCTTCCGTCTGTTCGTCCGCTTCCTCCTCCGAAGTCGGGCCGCCAGCGGAATAGGTGGCGTATTTTCGGCTCAATCGCTCCTGCGCGGTCCCGCCCCACTGCTTTTCGAAATCGTGAAGGGTCTCGAGCGCCTTCTGAGGATCGAACAGGAAAGTCATGACATCGCGCGCGATCGGATAGGCGGAGCTGGAGCCCCCGCCATGCTCGATCGCGACGGCACAGGCGTAACGCGGTTTGTCGAACGGCGCGAAAGCGATGAAGTGGCCATGGTCACGATATTTCCAGGGACCGCTCTTGCCGCCGCTGACAGACAGGCTGACGACCTGCGCGGTTCCCGTTTTCCCCGCCATCTTGATTTCGGGAATCGGCAAGCGGGCACGCCCGGCGGTGCCGGGCCCGTTCACCACATCCGACATCGACTGGTGAATGAAATCTATGTGTTCCTGCGGAATACCGAGGGATTCGAACTCAGGCTTCGTGTCGCTGTAGGTGAGCCTCGGCATGACCTTCAATCCGTACGCGAGCCGGCTGGTCATCACCGCCTGCTGCAACGGGTTCACGAGCATGTAGCCTTGGCCGATTGTGGCGTTGACGGTATCGAAATCGGCCCATTCCTTGCCGTATTTCTTCAACTTCCAATCCGGATCGGGAACTGTCCCGTAGGACTGGCCGACGACCGGAAGCGGATACTCCTGACCCAGGCCGAGTCGGCGCGCCATCTCGGCGATCTTGGCCATGCCGATCTTCTGGGCGAAGTAGTAGAAATAGACGTCGCAGCTCTGGTAAATGCCCTTGGCCATGTCGACCTGCCCGTGGCCGCCGCGTGCCCAGCAGTGAAACACGCGATTGCCCACGCGCAGCCCTCCGCCGCAGTGCACCGATTCCTCGGGTTTCAGACCTGCTTCCAGGAAGGCGAGCGCGACCATGGGCTTCACGGTCGAGCCGGGAGGATAGAGACCGCGAAGGACTTTGTTGCGAAGCGGAACATGGTCGTCTTCACTCAGCATTTTCCACTCGAGACGCCCAATGCCGTCGGAAAAGCTGTTGGGATCGAAGCTGGGCATCGACGCCGCGCACAGGACGTCTCCGGTATGGCAGTCCATTACCACGCACGAGCCGGATTCGAGGCCGATGCGCCGCGCCGCATAGTCCTGCAAGGGGCCATCGATGGTAAGCTTGACGGGCTTGCCGGGCGTGTCATTACGCGTTTCCAGGTCGCGCACGATGCGCCCGGAGGCGGTAACTTCGACCCGGCGTCCCCCGGGCTTGCCACGCAACACTGACTCGAACTGCTTTTCCAGCCCGTCCTTGCCGACCTTGAAGCCCGGAGTGATGAGCAGCGGCTTCTTGTCCTCTGCTTCCCACTCTTCGCGCGATGCTGTTCCGACATAGCCGATCAGGTGTCCGACCGACGGGCCGGTCGGATAGAATCTGGAAAAGCCGCGTTGGGTTACCACACCGGGCAGGTCGGGCAGGCGCACGCTGATGGCTGCGAAACGATCCCAGTCGAGCCCGGATGCCACCTCGACCGGAGCGAAACCGTTCGCGCCTTTCAGCTTGTCGACAAGTTCGCTTCGCTCGACATCGTCGAGATCGAGCAATGCGCTCAGTCCGGCGATGGTCGCCTGCGAATCGCGCATGCGCTCAGGAATGACATCGACGCGAAAATCCGCCTTGTTCGAGGCGATGGGGCGGCCGTTGCGATCCAGTATCCAGCCCCGGCGCGGGGGAATGAGCGAGAGATTGACACGATTGCTTTCGGCGAGGAGTTGGTATTTCTCGTTCTGCGCGACTGCGAGCCACGTAAGTCGCCCGGCGAGCAACAGGCCGATACCGCCCTGTATTGCACCTATGATCGACGTGCGCCGATCGAAACTGTTCTGCAGCATCGCCGACGACATCGTCCGCTTGCCCGATTGCATCAATCGACCTCCACGATCGGTATCAGGCGGACCTGATCGATCTTCGCGACGAGGCGGCAAACCAGAGGGTAAATCAGGATCGAGGCGATGATCTGGGGCACAATGGTCAGGACGGGTGTTGAGCCGGAAGCGAGATTTGCAAGGGTGAGGGAGGCTATAGCATAGGTCGCGGTGATTGCAGCAGCGACCAGCCAATCGGTAATGAACTGGCGCCAGGGCACGCGAACTTCGAAGACATCGAGCACGATCGTCGCGATCGACCACAGCAGTACCGCGCTGCCGAACGGTTGCCCGCTGTAGAGATCGTCAATCATGCCAAGCGGCAATCCGGCCCAGACTGGCAGGAGGCCGGGACGCAGCTGACGCCACGCGAGATACATGAGAAAACCGAGCGGCGGCATTATCGGCGCGGACGCGATGACCAGAACGGTTGTAAGGACGGAGCCGATCATGATCGACAGCCATGGTAATCCGACTGCAAGGACCGGCGATGGCGCGCGGTTTATCTTGCTGCGAACCTTGCCGCCTCGCGCCTTGATGCGCGGCGGCATAATCATCGTTCGCTGTCCGTGGCACCGCCGGAAGCCTGCTGCTCATTAGCGCTTGCCGGTTCAGTTTCTGGCCCGATGCTGATCGGCTCCACAATGGCATAGTCGGTAGCGGCGGGATCGCTCAGCACGCGGGCTTGGGCCCCATCCGGGGTCAGCTCGGTGACTACGGCCACTGGAATGCCCGTTCGATAGAGCCCGCCGGCGCCCGAGGTGACGAGAATGTCGCCCTTCTTGAGCGGATTTACGCCAAGATCGATCAGGCGCACCTGCAGGGTTCCATCGCCGCGTCCCTGCGCGAAGGCTGCGACATCATCCTGTGCGCGCCGGACCGGAACAAGACTTTGCGTGTCGGTCACGAGCAGCACTCGCGCGCTGCCCGGACCTGTTTGCAGGACGCGGCCGACAATCCCGAGTATCGAGCGCACCGGCATGCCATCCCGGACGCCGTGCCGAAATCCTACACCGATGGTTGCATAGCGGCGCGAGCTGGCGGCGCTGGAGCCCGTAAGGCGCGAGACCGCTACCGGTTCCGGGTCGTCTTCGACGATTGTGAGCAGCTTCTTAAGGCGCCGGTTTTCGGCCTTGATCGCTTTGGATTCCGCCAATTCCGAGCGGGCCTGCTTCAGCTCACGATTGAGCTTGTCGTAGCGACTGCCGGCAAGGACATAGCCTTCCAGCACCGAGAAGATGTCGCGTCCGGCTCTGCGGGTGACTGCGCTTGCCGATCCGGCAGGCTCTGCCGCTTCTGTTGCTGCCGACTGTGCGCCAGAAAACAGTCCTGGATTGCGGATGGAGAGGATCAGCAGCACAGCCCCGATGAGCGCGCCCAGCACACCGGCGAGGTAGCCGAAGAACGAGCTGTATTGCGCCCTGCGGGAATGGCCGGGACGCCGATTGGCTGGCGGCGCCATGAGCTCTCTTCTCCCTCGTCCATTCGCACGGCAATTACGCCGTCATCAAAACGCCTCTGTAGACCGGGTCTTCCATCGCCCGGCCCGTGCCCAATGCAACGCAGGACAACGGATCTTCGGCGACACTGACAGGAAGGCCGGTCTCCTCGCGCAAGAACTCGTCCAGCCCCTGGATCAGTGCTCCGCCCCCCGTGAGCACGATACCCTGATCGACAATGTCGGCGGCCAGTTCAGGCGCCGTGTTTTCGAGCGCAATGCGCACGCCTTCCACGATCGCGCCGATCGGCTCGGACAGAGCCTCGGCGATATTGGCCTGGTTGATGGTGATTTCCTTTGGCACGCCATTCACGAGGTCGCGGCCCTTGAGCGTGATCGTTTCGCCTACACCGTCTGGAGGCACCGTGGCGACGCCAAAGCCCTGCTTGATTCGTTCTGCCGTGGCGTCGCCGATCAGCAGGTTGTGGTGGCGGCGAACGTAGCTGATGATCGCCTCGTCCATCTTGTCGCCACCGACGCGCACCGAGGTGGCATAGGCAAGGCCGCGCAACGAGAGCACCGCGACTTCCGTCGTGCCGCCGCCGATA
>CAZRVW010000220.1:0-4430 GCA_964603645.1 uncultured Novosphingobium sp.
GAAACAACGGTGCTCCTGCCGATCGCATCGTCTCGGACTGGTTCAAGTCCCGGCTCTTTGCTGGATCGAAGGACCGGCGCGCGGTGCGCGAACTAGTGTACCGGGCGATCCGCCTGTGTGGCGATGTTCCCGCTAACGGGCGCGCGGCCATGCTGCGGCTTGCGCTGGACGATCCTGCTTTGCCGCCGCTGTTCGATGGTTCGCAGTATGGTCCGGCCCTGACCCAGCCGGGCGAACCGGTCGCGACTGGAGGCATCGCTGCCGATTGGCTCGAAGCGCGTCTTGCTGCCTGTGAAATCTCGAGAGAGGAAGCAACGGCTCTGCTTGACCGCGCCCCGCTCGACGTGCGGATCAATGCACTGAAAGCCGGCGCGGCAAGCCTGCCCGAAGGTGGCGAGGAGATCGGCATAGCCGGTGCTCTCCGCTATCCCTTCGGCACCCGGATCGAAGACAGCCCTGCCTTCAAGGCCGGCGCGATCGAAGTGCAGGACGCCGGTTCTCAGCTCGCATGCCAGGCCATGGCCTTGCGCGAAGGCGATAGGGTGATCGACCTGTGCGCAGGAGCGGGCGGCAAGTCGCTGGCATTGGCAGCGCGGGTCGGCCATTCCGGCAAGGTAATTGCCTGTGATACCGACCGGTCGCGGCTGTCCCGGCTGGGACCGCGCGCTGCTAGAGCGGGGGCCGAGGCCATCATCGAGACACGGCTGCTCGATCCGGGCAAGGAACTGGAGGCTCTGGCCGACTGGAAGGACAGGGCCGATGCCGTGCTGGTCGATGCGCCGTGCTCCGGCACCGGGACATGGCGGCGCAATCCGGAATCGCGCTGGCGGCTTACGGAAAAGTGGCTCGGCGACGTAACCTCGCTGCAATCGCGCCTCCTCGACCTTGCGGCAGGACTGGTGAAGCCGGGCGGAGCGCTGCACTACGTGACCTGCTCGCTGCTGGACGAGGAGGGGGCAGATCAGGTCTCCGCCTTCCTGGCGCGGCACAGCGACTGGCAAGCCGAGCCGTTGGCACTCGGTCACGGCGCGCCGCGGGGGCAAGGTTTGCGGTTATCCCCGTTTCGCGACGGGACAGACGGATTTTTCATCGCACGGCTGGTCAGGATATGTTAGCCTTGCGGCAAATGACCCGGCTTTCCCAACAGGCCAAGGACTATCTGATGCGCTTTACTCCCGCTGCTCTTGCCCTCTCGCTCCTCGCAGGCGTGACTTCGAGTATTGCGTGGTCGGATACGGGCGAGGAATTGGGGCCACGCGCGGCTCAGCTTGTGGCGGAGGGCGACGCTCGGATAGTTCGGGGCGATATCAATGGTGCAATCGATGCCTTTGAGGCTGCTTTGGTGGTGCAGCCCGGCAATGCAAACGTTTTGATCAGCCTTGCCGATGCGACCCGCAAGCACGGCATGCAGGGCAAGGCGCTGCACTATTACCGCTCCGCGCTGGTCAGCGATCCGCGCAATGTCGCGGCTATTTCCGGCGAAGGCGCTGCGCTTGCTGAAAAGGGCGCGCTGGCCAAGGCGAAGCGCAATCTCGCCCAGCTTGAGAGGCTGTGCGGATCCGATTGCGAGGCAACCCGCAAGCTGGCCTCTGTGCTGGATGGTCAGCCAGCGCGGCTGGTGGTCCAGGCCGAGACGATCAAGCCCGAGCCGATCATCACCGAGAACTGATGCGATCGACCTGAGCCTGTCGAAGGATCAGATGAGGGCGCGAAACTCTTCCAGAACCGCGCGATAGACCGTCTGCTTGAACGGCACGATCAGGTCAGGCAAGCTTTCGGGCTCTACCCATTTCCACTCGTGAAATTCGGGCGGGTCATGCGCGTCGAGGCGGATATCCGCGTCCTCGCCGCTGAACCGGCCAAGGAACCAGTGCTGGCGCTGGCCGCGATAGCGGCCTTTCCACAAATGGCCCTGCAACTGTTCGGGCAGGTCGTAGAACAGTTCCTCACGCGTCCGCGTGACGAGTTCGACCTTGTCGGCCTGGACGCCGGTTTCCTCCCAAAGTTCGCGCAGCGCGGCCGCTCTTACGTCCTCGCCGTCGTCGATCCCGCCCTGCGGCATTTGCCAGAATACGCGCCCGCCGGGCTGACCGCGCATGTCGATGCGCCTGCCGACAAAGGCGTGGCCATTGGCGTTAACCAGCATGACGCCGACGCAGGGACGATAAGGAAGATGTGCAAAATCGTTCATTCCATTGCCAGTTCAGCGTGCTAGGACTTGATAGCGAGGCGCGCTTGGGCGAGGCTTCAAGCGCAGGAGAGAGCAACTCGGTCGGTCGATCGGGGGTTGACTAGCGATGAGCTTGCGCCTCTTGCGGATCGTTACGGTTTCAACCGGGAGAGATTTTCTGAATTGCCTGTGAGGACGGTTGGTCTAGTGGGGCCGCACAGTCAATTTCAAAGATGCCACAGAGGACAAGGATGGCAACAGTTTCTGCAAAGCGCGAATCTGCGCTAGCTCAACCGGGCGGTGAATCGCCCGAAGAGGTCGTCGTGCGTTTCGCCGGCGATTCCGGCGATGGTATGCAGTTGACCGGCGGGCAGTTCACCCTGTCCACCGCGCTGGCCGGCAATGACCTTGCCACCTTCCCGGATTTCCCCGCCGAGATCCGCGCGCCGCAGGGCACGCTGTTCGGCGTCTCGGCGTTCCAGATCAATTTCGGATCGACGGATATCACCACGGCTGGCGATGCGCCCGACGTGCTGGTGGCGATGAACCCGGCTGCGCTCAAGACCAATCTGGACGCGCTCAAGCCAGGTGGTCTGATCATTGCCGACACCGGCGAGTTCTCGAAGCGCAATCTCGACAAGGCGAAGTACGAAACCAACCCGATCGAGGACGGCAGCCTTGCGAAGTGGGACGTGCTGGCCTTCGACATCAGCGCGCTGACCATCGAGGCGGTGAAACCCTTCGGCCTTGGCAACAAGGAAGCGCTGCGCTGCAAGAATATGTGGACGCTGGGTCTGGCGCTGTGGATGTTCGATCGCGATCGCCAGCCGATCATCGATGGCCTCAATGCGAAGTTCAAGAACAAGCCGGAAATCGCCGACGCCAATATCGCCGCGCTCAATGCCGGCCATGCCTATGGCGAGACGGCAGAGATTTCCGGCCCGCTTCGCCGTTTGCATGTCGATTCCGTTCCCGCCGAGTCCGGTCTTTACCGCACCGTCACCGGCGCCGAAGCGGTCAGTCTTGGTCTTGTCGCGGGAGCGCAGCTTGCCGGATTGAAGATGTTCTTCGGCGGTTATCCGATCACGCCAGCCTCGGCGATCCTGCACAACCTGGTGAAGGTGAAGGAATTCGGCGTCACCACGTTTCAGGCCGAGGACGAGATTGCCGCGATCTGCGCCGCTATCGGTGCGAGCTATGCCGGTCAGCTTGGCGTCACCTCATCGTCCGGTCCAGGCATCGCGCTCAAGGGCGAGGCCATGGGGCTTGCCGCGATGACCGAGCTGCCGCTCGTCATCGTAAATTCGCAGCGCGGAGGGCCGTCGACCGGCCTTCCGACCAAGACCGAACAGTCAGACCTCTATCAGGCAGTCTATGGCCGCAACGGCGATACGCCACTGCCGGTGATCGCCGCGCGCAGTCCGTCGGACGCTTTCTATTGCGCGATCGAGGCGGTCCGCATCGCGGTGCAGTTCATGACTCCGGTGATGCTTCTGACCGACGGCTACATCGGCAATGCCGCCGAACCTTGGAAGGTTCCCGATCCGTCTGAGTTCGAGCCGTTCCCGGTCTCGTTCCTCGAAGGCAAGAACGGCCCCGACGATACCCTGTTGCCCTATAAGCGCGATGAACGCGGCGTTCGTCCGTGGATCAAGCCGGGCACGCCGGATCTGATGCACCGTATCGGCGGAATCGAGAAGGCGCCGGATACCGGCAATCTCGACTATTCGCCCGATACGCACCAGTTGCAGACCGATGCCCGCAAGGCCAAAGTCGATGCCGTCGCCCATGCTACGCCCGAGCAGGACGTGTGCCTTGGCAACACGACCGGCAAGCTGGCGGTGGTCGGCTGGGGTTCGACCTTCGGCCCGATCCATCAGGCGGTGCGCCGCTGCCGCAAGGCGGGCATGGACGTGAGCCACATCCACGTGCGCCACATCTGGCCGTTACCGCGCAATCTCGGCGACCTGCTGCGCGGGTTCGACGATGTGCTGGTGCCGGAAATGAATACCGGCCAGTTCAAGACCGTGCTGCGCGACCAGTTTCTGGTCGATGCCAAGCCGCTTAACAAGGTTTCGGGCCAGCCTTTCGCGATCACTGAATTGCAAGAGGCGATTGCCTGTTTCTTCGATGACATTCCCGGAAACGAGGGCGGGGAAGTGCCCGTCAACGATACCCAGCTGCCCAGCCCGGAGACTGACAACTCATGAACGAGATGACCAAGATCGAAACCACGCTCAAGGATTGGGAAACCGATCAG
>CAZRVW010000221.1:0-4376 GCA_964603645.1 uncultured Novosphingobium sp.
GACGGTGACCGGTGCCGGCATGCTGTGGGTGGGCTGGTTCGGCTTCAACGCCGGTTCGGAACTCGAAGCAGACGGTGTCGCTGGCCTTGCCATGATCAATACGTTTGTCGCCACGGCGGCGGCGGGCCTTACCTGGATGGTGGTGGAACGCCTTGCCGGTCACAAGGGCTCGGCGCTCGGCTTCTGCTCGGGCATCATCGCCGGCCTCGTCGCGGTTACGCCTGCGGCCGGCAATTCCGGCCCGTTCGGCGCGCTCGTGCTCGGTATCGTGTCGTCGATCATTTGCTACTTCTTCGTTGCCAAGGTCAAAGGCGCGATGGGTTATGACGACTCGCTTGATGCCTTCGGTATCCATGGCGTTGGCGGCATGGTCGGCGCGGTTGGCACCGGCATCGTCTTCTCGCCCGCGCTGGGCGGACCTGGTGATCCGGCGGACTTCGCCATGGGTGCTCAGGTCTGGATTCAGATCAAGGCCGTACTCGTCGCCATCGTCTGGGCCGGAGTCGGCACGCTAATTGCCGGCACGATCACCAAGATGGTCACTGGCCTGCGCGTATCGGAGGAAACCGAAGTCGAAGGTCTCGACATCGCCGAACACGGGGAGCGCGCTTACAACTGATCGGTAGCAGCGCGGAACCGGTTTTCGCTTTCCGCGCTGCGACCAGAATAGAAACACCAAGTTTGGCGGGGCGGGGTTCCTCCTCTCCTCCCCCCCTCCCCGCCTCCCGATGTTCCTCCTGCGAACACACAACTTGAAGGGCCGGAGCCGAAAGGCTTCGGCCCCATTTTTTGCCACTGGTGTTCTGGTGGTGAAGCGATGCTCTGGCGTTTTCTCGGGTGCGATCCAAACATTAGTCGCACGCACTCGCGCAGGCGAGGCCGGCGAACTGGCCCTATGACGCCTCGAGCGGTCAGTCGTCGTCGGCGTTAGCCGCAAGCATGTCGATCATGGCTCTTACGGGCGAAACGTCGTAGCCCGCGCTGGAAGCCTGGGCAGCCAGCTTTTGAGGATTCTTTCCGCGGCTCGCCTCAGCCAACGACCATAATAGCGTCGAGCGGGTTCCGGAGCGGCAATAGGCCAGGATTGGCCCTTCAGCGCTCTTTATGGCTTGCGCCATCGCCGTGACCTGAGGTTCGCTGAACCCCGCGTGAGTCACAGGAATTGCGATATAGTCCATTCCGGCCGTCTTGGCGGCCCTCTCAATGTCTGACCCTGGCGGTTGATCCTCGCTTTCGCCTTCTGGACGGTTGTTTATCACCAGTCGGATTCCGAGCCGCGTGGCCTCGGCGATGTCTTCTGGTCCAATCTGCGGGCTGGCATAGAACGTGTCTGTCAGTTTTCGGAACATGTTCGCGCTCTCCGCTGGTCAAACGTCGACTGTCACCCACCATGCGCCAATCGCGGCTATCGTCAAGGTGTCGCAGCCGGTCGCTGCATCTGGGTTTCCCGGCAAATTAAAGCCCGAGATGCGCGAATCTCGAATGTATTCGCAATTCTGTGGAAAAGCGTGTATGGACCGGAATTCTTGGGGGTTCCACATTCAGTAGTTGGCCCCTCCAGGTCAGGCACGGTTCGTCCACGTCGTCTGACTATCAACTGTGGGGCGATGCGAAGGTTTGTTCTTAAAGATGGGTTTTGACAGAGGTCGTCGCGGTAGTGGACGCGACAAGCGTGATCGTTTCGGGGAAGACGAATTCGATCCGTTTTTCGGTGGAGAGCAAGGTAACGTTGGAAGCGAGGATCGTTTCGGCAGCGGCGGCGGTGACCGCTTTGGCGGCGGCGACAATCGCGGGCCCCGTGGGGGCGGCGGCGGTTTTGGCGGCGGCGGTGGCGGCGCCAGGGGCGGCATGCCCGCGCAAGTCGTCGGCCAGGACAAGGGCGTTGTAAAATTCTTCAATTCCGGCAAGGGTTTCGGCTTCATTCAGCGCGAAGATGGCGGCGATGATGTGTTCGTGCACATCAGCGCGGTCGAGCGTGCCGGGCTTGAAGGTCTTGCCGAGGGACAGGAACTGGAGTTTCAGCTCGTGGATCGCGGCGGCAAGATTTCAGCCAGCGATCTGCAGATTGTCGGGGAAGTTCGGCCCGTCCAGAAACGCGAAGCGCCGCAGCAGCGCCAACTCACCGGCGAGAAGGCAATCGGTACCGTCAAGTTCTTCAACACAATGAAGGGTTTCGGCTTCATCACCCGCGATGACGGCCAGCCGGACGCGTTTGTTCATATCAGTGCGGTTGAACGCTCTGGTCTTGCCGGGCTCAATGAAGGCGACCGAGTCGAATTCGATATCGAGGTGGACCGACGAGGCAAATACTCTGCGGTCAATCTCGTCCCGCAATAGGAGCAGTCAAGGATACGCTGCTCCAGGTGCTGAACCCGGAGCGCGTAACAATCTCAGCGCGCGAAAATGGCGGCACCGGGCATTGCGCTTGGCTGCCGCCATTTTCCGTTTTCGCAACAAGCTTTACCAATTGAGGACTCGAATCCATGTCGATCACTCCGCTCATGCCCGTCTACGGCCGGTGCGATGTCCGGCCCGTACGTGGTGATAACTGCCATCTCATCGGCGAGGACGGTCAGCGTTACCTCGATTTCGCGGCAGGCATTGCCGTCAACGCGCTTGGACATTCGCATCCAGGCTTGACGGGGGCGATTGCGCGCCAGGCCGAAACGCTGATGCATGTCTCGAACCTCTATGGCAGTCCGCAGGGCGAACATCTGGCGCAGCGGCTTGTCGACCTGACCTGCGCCGATACCGTGTTCTTCTGCAATTCGGGCGCTGAGGCGGTCGAGTGTACGATCAAGACGATGCGGGCCTATCATCAACACGGCGGCGATGCAGCGCGCTGCGAGATCATCACTTTCCGCAATGCTTTTCATGGACGCACGATGGGCACGATCAGCGCGTCCAATCAGGAAAAGCTGCATTCGGGCTTCCAGCCTCTGCTACCCGGCTTCCACTATGTCGAGTTCGACAATCTGGAAGAGGCGAGGGCCGCGGTCGGTCCGCAGACTGCCGGCTTTCTTGTCGAGCCTATCCAGGGCGAAGGTGGCGTGCGCATGGCATCGCAGGCATTCATGGAGGGCCTGCGCGCGATGTGCGACGCGCACGACCTCATCCTTGCATTCGACGAAGTCCAATGTGGGGTCGGCAGGATCGGCAGCCTCTATGCTTATGAGCATTACGGGATCGAGCCGGATGTGCTGGCCAGCGCCAAGGGCCTTGGCGGGGGTTTCCCCATTGGGGCCTGTCTCGCCACCGAGCGCGCGGCGCGCGGCATGACTGTGGGCACGCACGGCTCCACTTATGGCGGCAATCCGCTTGGTGTGGCGGCCGCGGAGGCGGTGCTCGACGTCGTGGCAGACGAAGAATTCCTTGCCGATGTGCGCTCCAAGGGCGAACGGCTGCGCGGCAGGCTGGAGCAGTTCATCGGAAACTATCCCGATCTGTTCGATGAAGTGCGAGGCATTGGCTTGATGATCGGCCTGAAGCTCAAGGTCGAGCCGCGCGAATTCGTTGCGCACCTCCGCGAGGAGCATCATGCGCTGACCGTTTCGGGAGGCGACAACATTGTGAGGATCGTCCCGCCGTTGGTCATCGACGACGGGCACATCGACGAGTTCATGGACAAGCTGTCGGCGGCTGCGGCAAGTTACCAGCCGGTTGAGGTGGCGTCATGACGCGGCAATTTCTCAACCTCGCCGATGCCGGCGGCGATGCACTTGCCGCGATGATCAACGATGCCATCGATCGCAAGGCGGCTCGCGCCGGTTGGCCCAAGGGGAAGGCCGATGCGGACTGCCCCCTCGACGGTCGGGTGCTTGCCATGATTTTCGAGAAGAATTCGACCCGGACCAGAGTGAGCTTCGACATGGCGATGCGCCAGCTTGGCGGTACGTCGCTGGTCATGGAGGCATCGAGTACGCAGCTCGGTCGTGGCGAATCGATAGCCGACACCGCTCGCGTGCTGAGCCGGATGGTCGATGCCATCATGATTCGAACCGACGATCATGCGAAAGCAGAGGAAATGGCCAGGCACGCTGCCGTGCCGGTGATCAATGGCCTGACCGACCAGTCCCACCCCTGCCAGATTGTCGCCGATCTGCTCACCGTCGTTGAACGCGGGAAAGCGCTTCCAGGCCTGGAGGTGGCGTGGTTGGGAGATGGCAACAATGTCCTCAGCTCGATTCTCGAAGCGGCCGGGCTGCTCAAATTCAATGTCCGTGCCGGTACACCTGAGGGATATGAGCCGGACATGGAGTTTGTGCGCATCGCCCAGGCGGGAGGGGCGACGGTAACCTTAACCAACGACGCTGGCGAGGCAGCGCGCAACGCGGATATCGTGGTCACTGACACCTGGGTCTCGATGGGCCAGGAAC
>CAZRVW010000222.1:0-4360 GCA_964603645.1 uncultured Novosphingobium sp.
CGTGTCCTCGATGGTCGGCTCGTTCACGTCGATCTTCTGGAACCGCCGCAGCAAGGCACGGTCTTTCTCGAAATGGTTACGGAATTCCTTGTACGTGGTCGATCCGATGCATCGGATCGAGCCGCCAGAGAGCGCCGGCTTGAGCAGGTTGGATGCATCCATCGCACCGCCCGATGTAGCGCCTGCGCCGATAACCGTATGGATCTCGTCGATGAACAGGATCGCGTGCGGCATCTTCTCCAGCTCGGCGACGACCTGCTTGAGGCGTTCCTCGAAATCGCCACGATAGCGGGTTCCGGCGAGCAGGCTGCCCATATCGAGCGAATAGATCACCGCTTCGGAGAGCACTTCGGGCACGTCGCCTTCGACGATCTTGCGCGCCAGACCTTCGGCAATGGCGGTCTTGCCGACCCCTGGATCGCCGACATAGAGCGGGTTGTTCTTTGAACGGCGGCACAGGATCTGCACGGTGCGATCTACTTCTGGCCCGCGACCGATTAGCGGATCGACCTTGCCGCTCAGCGCCTTTTCGTTGAGATTGACGGTGAACTGGTCGAGCGCGGAATCCTTCTTGTTCTTGGCGTCCGCCTTCTCTTCGGCCTGCGGGCTCTGTTCCTCGCTGCCCTTGGGGCTGCGCTCCTCGTTCCGCTTGCCTCCCTTGCCGATACCGTGGCTGATGAAGCTCACCGCATCGAGGCGGCTCATGTCCTGCTGTTGTAGGAAATAGACCGCATAACTGTCGCGCTCGGAGAAAAGTGCGACGAGCACGTTCGCGCCGGTGACCGTATCTTTGCCGGAGCTCTGCACATGCAGGATCGCTCGCTGGATTACCCGCTGAAAGCCCGCGGTGGGTGCCGGGTCGCCCTTTTCCTCGGTCTTGAGCGACTGGTATTCCTGATCGAGATACTGGCGAACCACGTCGCCCAGGTCGCTCAGATCGACCCCGCAAGCTTCCATAACCTGCGCCGCGTCTGGATCGTCGATCAGCGCGAAGAGGAGGTGTTCGAGCGTTGCATATTCGTGACTCCGCTCACTGGCATGGCTGAGCGCCGCGTGCAGGGTTTTCTCGAGGGTTTGCGCGAAACTTGGCATTGGTACGGGACTTTCGCTTGCGGGACTTAACGGGCGATGAAGAATGGAAGCGGGACTTCGGAAGATTCATGTTCGATATAGGACGAACCGGCGCGATTGCGACAATGGAGTCGCCCGACCATCATCAGCTCTTCGGCCTGAACAAGTTTTCGGCAGCCCGCATATGGTCTGCTGATTTGGTGCGATGCGCGCTGATTCGTGCAATTTCCTCTTCGAGCAGAGTAACTCGTGCATCGAGCTCGTCCAGCGAATAGCTTTCAAGGCTCTCGCCGGCCAGTAGGCTCGCGTAACCAAAGCTGCCTTCGGTCGTGCGCGGCCTGGGTCGATCATCGTCGTCCATTGCTCGCCAAACAACAGTGCTATTCGCTTGCTGTCAAGCGAGCTGCCAGTTAGGTCCCCAGTGTTGAAAAGGGGGCAATAGCGAAGGAAATGGGCGCACAATCCGTCGAAACGATGACGGCCGCCCATTTCGCGGAGGCTGGCGGCCCCGAGGTCCTCAAGCTGTGCGAATGGCCCGTGCCGAGCCCCGGACCCGGAGACGTGCTGATCAAGGTCGCGGCTGCCGGCCTCAATCAGGCGGACACGATGCAGCGCAAGGGCTTTTACCCGCCGCCGCCGGGAGCATCGCCTATCATCGGCCTGGAAATCGCTGGCGAGGTCGTCGCACTTGGCGAAGGCGCACCTGCGGCGCTGCTGGACCAGCAGGTCTGCGCGTTGGTGCCGGGCGGAGGCTATGCGCAGTACTGCCTCGCAAAGGCGGCTCATTGTTTGCCGGTTCCAGCGGGCCTTTCGCCGATCGAAGCGGCGGCACTGCCGGAAACGCTTTTCACAGTCTGGCACAATGTATTCGAGCGCGCCTTTGCTCGCGAAGGCGAGACGATTCTGGTGCACGGCGGCGCCAGCGGCATTGGCACCATGACGATTGACCTTGGTCGGTTATTCGGGCTGCGCGTCATTGTCACTTGCGGGAGCGACGAGAAGTGCGCGCGTGCAATGGCCCTCGGCGCGGCCCACGCGATCAATTACAAGACAATGGATTTCGTTGAAGAGGTGACGAAGATTACCGGCGGGAACGGCGTCGAGATCGTGTTCGATATGGTCGCGGGCGACTATGTGCCGCGCAACCTGCAATGCCTGGCCGAGGATGGGCGCCACGTCACCATCGCCACTCAGGGCGGCGCCAAGGCCGAAGTCAATATGGTCACCCTGATGGTCCGGCGCCTGACCATGACTGGCTCGACTCTCCGCCCGCGCTCTGACGAATTCAAGGCGCTGCTTGCACAGGAAATCGCCGCCAACGCCTGGCCATTTGTCGAGAGCGGCCAATTGCGGCCGGTAATGGACAAGGTATTTCCGCTGGCCGCCGCCGCCGAGGCCCACGCACACCTCGAGGCAGGTAAACACGTCGGCAAGATCGTGCTGGAGATGTAGGAGCACTCTGCCGCTTGCCCCACAGCGCAATAGCGCCTACATCGTCATCACACGGCCGCTCCGGAAAGGGGCGGCCCTTTGCGTTTTTGACGGAGAGAACAATGTCACAGCCCGCGCCGCTGATGCCGCATGCCACCGCGTCCTGGTTGGTGGACAACACCGCGCTTAGTTTCGAGCAGATCGCCGAATTCTGCGGCCTGCACATCCTTGAGGTCCAGGCCATGGCCGACGATCTCGCCTCAAGCAAATATACCGGGCGCGATCCGGTGCGGGCGGGCGAGCTGACCAACGAGGAGATCGAGAAGGGTCAGGCCGATCCATCCTATGCGCTGCAGATGCAGAAAGCGCCGGCCAATGTCAGTCGCACCAAGGGGCCGCGCTACACGCCGGTGTCGAAGCGGCAGGACAAGCCCGACGGGATCGCTTGGATCCTTCGCAATCACCCGGAAATTTCCGATGCGCAGATCGGCAAGCTGATCGGCACGACGCGCACGACGATCGGTGCCATCAAGGAGCGCACGCACTGGAATATCCAGAATATCCAGGCCAAGGATCCAGTCACACTTGGCCTGTGCTCGCAGCGCGAACTCGATGCCGTGGTCGCAAAGGCTGCCAAAAAGGCGGGGCTGGTCGATGAAATGGCGGGCGAAACGGATATTGGCGACGATAAAGAGGCGCTGATCGAGGAACTCCGCGCCGAACGGGAAGCTGCCGCCAAGGCCGCCACCGAGGCCGCGCAGGAAGCCGAGGCTGCCGCGTGGCTGGAGGCAAAACGCGCTTCGGAATCCGAAACAGCACCGGATAGCGAGCCCGAAACCGGTCTTTGACACCGCCATTTCGGCTGACTGCGCGCTTGCCTAGAACGAAGGGCGCGCCCAGATAGGTCGTATGGAGAGAGAAGGGCCCGCAATCTGGCAGTCCCGCTATGATCATCCCTGCTCTTGGGATCAGCATTTCGAGCCGCTGTCTATGCCGCAGATGCTGGACAATTGCGTCGCGGCGCATCCTGAAAGTTCGCTCGTCGATTTTTTCGGCCGAGTCTATTCCTATCGACAGATCCGGGAAGAAGCGCTGCGCTTCGCTGCCGGTCTGCAGCGCGCGGGTTATGCAAAGGGCGACCGCGTCGGCTTGTTTCTGCCAAACGTCCCGGTCTACCTCGCCGCCTACTACGGCGCGATGATTGCGGGTTGTACCGCGGTCAATTTCTCGCCGCTTTATACGGTCGAAGAATTGTCTGCGCAGGTCGCCGATTGCGGCACCCGCCTCATGGTCACGGTCGATGTGCCGACCCTGCTTCCGACTGCGGTTGAAGTATTGAGACATTCCGGGCTTGAAAAGCTGGTAGTTGGTCGTTTCGCGGCCGCGCTGCCGTTCTGGAAGGGCTTGGGTATGCGGTTGCTGCGTCGCCGCGACCTCTCTCCGGTTCCGCGCGAGGCAGGCTTGTCGCACTGGACCGAATTCATTGCCGAAGCAGAACCGGAGCCGGTCGATATCGACCCGCTATCCGACGTTGCTCTGCTGCAGTATACTGGGGGTACTACCGGCACACCCAAGGGCGCGATGCTCACCCACCAGAACTTGACTGCCAATGCCCGCCAGGTTGTCGCCATCGATCCGCAGAAAGGTCAGCGCGACGTCATCGTCGGCGTGCTGCCGCTGTTCCATGTTTTTGCCAACACTTGCGTGCTCAATCGTACGGTGGCGAATGGCGGTACGATCGCGATGCTGCCGCGCTTCGATGCCGCACAGGCGCTGGCGACGCTGGACCGCGTCGATGCCACGTCGTTTCCCGGCGTTCCGACGATGTACCAGGCCCTGCTCGACAGCAAGGCCATGG
>CAZRVW010000223.1:0-4354 GCA_964603645.1 uncultured Novosphingobium sp.
TCATCCGCAGCACAGGCGAGCATCTCGGCACAGGCGCCGACCTCGGCGGGCAGTTCCGGGGTTACGAGGAAGGGCCGAACGGTTCGCCGCTCCACGAATTCGAGATCGACGACCACGATGTCAAATATCCGCCCAAGAACAGCTTCCGCTACATTCACGGCGTCTGCGATCTCTATGCCAAGGAGCGCAGCGGCTGCCGCACGCTGCAGGATTTCAAGAAGATCTCGATCCTCGAATGCAAGGGCTATGTCTATGGCTGGCATTTCTACCAGGCGGGCGATGCCGACCTCGTCATCAGCTCCGACGAGGCGCTGTTCGGCCATCCCGCCTTCCGCTACGTCGGCTGGGGGCCGAGGCTGTGGACCTGGGCCGAGACCATCGGCCTGCGCCGCTTCACCGACATGCTGTTCACCGGCCGCCCGTTCACGGCGGACGAAATGCTCACCTGCGGCTTCGTCAACTCGGTCGTCCCGCGCGACCAGCTCGAGGCCGAGACCGCGAAATACGCGCTCGCCTGCTCGCGCACCCGGCCGACCGACACGGTCAACGTCCAGAAGACCTTCCTGGAGATCTACAAGCAGTATCGCGGCGAGCAGATGGGCTCCACGCTGACCGCGCTGATCGAATCGCTGTGGCCCTACATGCACCACGAGCCCGAGGACCTGCAGCTGGACCAGGACGCGATGGACGAACTCGGCAAGAAAGTGAAGGAAGTCGAAATGGGCTACCCGCCGGAGTGGCGGATGAGCTATTCCGGGCGTGCGAAGGGATAGAGCGTAATTGCCCTCTCCCCGGCGGGGAGAGGATACGAAGGCTTGCGAGCTTGCTCGCTAGCCGCAGTTGGAGACGGGGCTCTGCCCTATCGATGGCGTACACCCATCTCCAAGCTTCGCCAGCTCCTGCGGAGCAAGCGGCGCTATCCTCTCCCCGAACGGGGAGAGGGAGTGTGAGAGGAACCGAACATGGCAAAAGTCCGCATCAGAACCGGCGACGACCTCGAATGGAAGACCTCGGGCATCCGCGCCGACAACCCGGCGGCGAAGGCGCTGCTGGCGGACGGCGGCCCGGCCAGCGCCTACCGCATCCGCGAGCCCGGCACCGACACCGACCCACAGCTCGTCGAACTGCGCTTCCACCCCCATGAGGAAGTCGAGCTCCACTGCCACGACGAGCCGGAGATCATGTATATCCTTACGGGCTCGATGAAGCTCGGCAACCGCGAGGTCGGGCCGGGGACGTCGATCTTCATCGACGGCGGCACCTTCTACGGCTTCACCGCGGGCGAGGGCGGCGTCCACTTCCTCAACTTCCGCTCGCATCTCGACAACACATTTCACCTGCCGGGCAAGCGGCAGGTGATTGATCCGGAGGGGTGAGAGCCCTCTCCCTTTCGGGGGAGAGGGTTGGGAGAGGGGCAATCACGCGCTTCACTCCCCCTCTCAACTCCGGCTAGCTCGCCATGCTCGCAAGCCTGCGTATCTCTCCCCTGAAGGGGAGAGAGCAGAGGCCCTACCCCTCAATCCCGACAATCGCCACCGCCGCGACATTCTGGTTGGGCATCCCGCCCAGATTGTGGCTCAGCGCATATTTCGGCGGGTTCGCCCGCTGCCTCTCGCCCGCCCGGCCGAGCAGCTGCAAATAGTTCTCGTAGATCATGCGGATGCCAGACGCCCCGATCGGGTGGCCGAAGCATTTCAGCCCGCCGTCAATCTGGCAGGGGACCTTGCCGTCGGCGTCGTACATGCCGTTTAGCACGTCCTTCCAGCCCTCGCCGGGCTTCGAGATGTGGAGGTCCTCCATCGTCACCACCTCGGTGATCGAGAAGCAGTCGTGGACTTCGAGCAGGCCCACCTCCTCGCGCGGGTCGGTGATGCCGGCTTCGTCATAGGCGCGCGAGGCGGCGAGGCGGGTGGTGGGGAAATAGCTGCCGTTCCACCCCGTGCCCTGCATTTCCCAGCCGTTCGAGACCGACAGCTGCAAGGCCTTCACCGTGACGAGGTCGCTCTTGCCGAGGCTGCGCGCGATTTCCGGCGTGGTGACGATGGCACACGCCGCCCCGTCCGACACGCCGCAACAATCGAACAGGCCGAGCGGCTCGGCGACCATCGGCGCATTCAGCACGGTGTCGATGTCGATTTCCTTGCGCAGATGCGCCTTGGGGTTCTTCACCGCATTGGCATGGCTCTTAACCGAGACATGCGCCATCGCGCGCTTGAGGTCTTCCGGCGCGAGCTTGTGCTCGGCGCGGTAGGCAGACGCGAGCTGGGCGAAATTGCCCGGCGCCGATCCGGTGACGCCGATCATGTCGAACATCGTGCCGCGCGTGCGCACCGGCAACCCGCCATAGCCGATGTCCTTGAGCTTCTCGACGCCCATGGCGAGCGCGATGTCAGCGGCACCCGAGGCCACTGCGTAAACCGCGCCGCGAAAGCTCTCGGTGCCGCTGGCGCAATAGTTCTCGACCTTGGTGACGGGAATGTTGTTGAGCCGCAATGCCATCGACAGCGGGATGCCCGAGGGGCCGATATTGACCGCGTCGAAGCCGACCGAAAGCCAGGCGGCATCGATCTGCGACGTCTCGATCCCCGCGTCGGCGACGGCCTCCTCATAGGCCTCGACCATCAGCGCTTCCGCGTCCGCGTCCCAGCGCTCGCCGAATTTGGCGCAGCCCATGCCGAGAATGGCGACCTTGTCCTTGATTCCGCGAGGCATCAGGATTCTCCTTCGTTCACTGGCGCCGCTTTCCAGAAATAGCGCTGGTTGTGGCGCAATTCGTCGACCGCCTTGATGCGGAAGACCATTTTCATCGGACAGCCGACTTCGACCTCCGCGCCTTCGAGGTCGGTGAACTCGCAGGTAAGCCGCCCGCCGCCCTCGAAATCGACTGCGCCGTAATAGGCCGGCGGATCGGGCGAATAGGTGAGCTTGTCGGCGGTGTAGGTAACGACCTTGGCGGGCACTTCGGCCAGCGGGTAATCCTCCTGCGTGTGCGCGGCATGGTCGTTGGGATTGACCGAGATGGGCGATTTCGGGAACTGCACCGTCCCGGTCTTGGTGCAGCGTCCGCCGACCAGGCCCAGCACGCCCTTGCGCGCCCGGTAAAGCGTGGTGGAGGGCTGCTTCTGGTCGAGCTCTGCCCGCGCCCCGCGTTCGAGCGGCAGAATGTTGCGGTGGAACAGGTAGCGCATGTAATTCTCGACCGGTCGGCCCCTGGCGACAGAGCCCGCAACACCGGTCCGGGCGGGCAGTTTGCCAAGCGCCTCGGCCGCCTCGAACAGCAGCACGTCCGCACCCTGTCCGAAGTCGAGCAGCAGGATCTTCTCGCCCGGCTTGGCGCGTTCCAGTGCTGCGGCGAGCATCAGCGAGGAATGGGCGGCACCGGTGTCGCCGATCTCGCCGACCAGCGGGTCTATCACGGCTTCGGGCGCGATCCCCGCCTTCTTCGCCAGCGCTGCCCCGCTGCCGCGCGCGGTGATGGCGATGGCGCAATGGGCGATGTCGCTGCCGGCGAGGCCATGCATCTCGAGAGCGGCCGAAAGCGCGCCGCCGCCGATCTTGGTGTGGCCCTCATCCTTGATCCAGCGCGCTTCCCAGCCGTAGTCGAAGTCGACACCGGCACTGCGAAAGTGGTCGACGAAGTCGATCGTCACGCTGTGCGAACCGAGGAACCGGGCAATGGGCTCGCCGTGGCCGACCAGCATTGCTGCGGCGCCGTCTCCGATCATCAACTCGTCGCCCGAGGCGGGTGCGGCCTTGCGCAGGTCCGAGGCAATACACAGCTGCGGCTTGCGGCCCGGTCCGGCAGCGTTCAGCGCCTGGATCAGCGCCGAAGCGCCGCAGCGCTGGCTGCCGGTGGCATCGCTGGCGCCGCTGGTGTCGGGAAGCGTCAGCGCTTCCTTGACGATGCCGGAATTGAGCCGGTCGGCGAAGGGCAGGGTGGTCGAGGCGAGCGAGACGGAGCCCACCACGGCCCGCTCGATTCCGGTCAACGCGTCGCGGCCGGCCTCCACCGCCATGGTGATCGCGTCCTCGTCCCAGCTCGCTGTAGCCTTTACGCCCTTCGCAAGGCCGCGCAGGTCCGGTGCGAACCACTGGTTCGCTGCATAGATCGCCGAGCGCTCCAGCCGCCGCTGCGGGACGTAGGCGCCATAAGCGAGGATGCCGATGTTGGGGTCAGTCAAGTTTTCTCTTCCTCTGAATGCAGCATCAAGTTCCTCCCCGTTTTGCGCAGCCAAATGGGGAGGTGGTATTCGCGAAGCGAATGACGGAGGGGCATGGCGCGTCTTTCCCCTCCACCACGACACCTGCGGTGTCGCGGTCCCCCTCCCCATTTGTCCTGCGGAAAAACGGGGAG
>CAZRVW010000224.1:0-4313 GCA_964603645.1 uncultured Novosphingobium sp.
CCTCGGTGCCCATCCGGTTTTCCGGGCGCAGCGCCAGCTTGATCGCGTACTTGAAGTCGAAGTCGCGATAGACGCGGTCGGCCAGACGGCAGAACGCCTGCACTTCGTCGACGATCTGGTCCTCGCGGCAGAAGATATGCGCATCGTCCTGCGTGAACTGGCGCACGCGCATCAGCCCGTGCAGCGCGCCGTGCGGCTCGTTGCGGTGACAGCAGCCCATCTCGCCCAACCGGATCGGCAAGTCGCGGTATGAGGTGATGCCCTGTTTGAAGACCAGCACATGGGCCGGGCAGTTCATCGGCTTTATCGCCATCCAGTTGGCATTGTCGGCAACACTCGGATTGGCGCCAGTCTCGCCAACGAAATCGCCCAGTTCCTCCACCTCGGGCACGATGTCGGGCACGGCGAACATGTTCTCGGCATATTTGCCCCAGTGCCCGGACTGGGTCCACTGGCGCACGTCCATCAGCTGCGGCGTCTTGATCTCGCTGTAACCGGCGCCATCCATCTTGCGGCGCATGTAGGCCTCGAGCTCGCGCCACACGCGATAGCCCTTGGGGTGCCAGAAGACCGAGCCATGCGCCTCTTCCTGAAGATGGAACAGGTCCATCTCGCGGCCGAGTTTGCGATGGTCGCGCTTGGCGGCTTCTTCCAGCCGGACGAGGTGCGCGTCGAGCTGCTTCTTGGTGAGCCAGCCGGTGCCATAGATGCGGGTCAGCTGCGCGTTCTTCTGGTCGCCGCGCCAGTAGGCCCCGGCGACGCGCATCAGCTTGAAGGCTTGCGGATCGAGCTTGCCGGTCGAAGGCAAGTGCGGGCCCCGGCACATATCGAACCAGTCGTCACCCGACCAGTAAACGGTAAGATCCTCGTCGCCCGGCAATTCGGCGGCCCATTCGGCCTTGAAGCTTTCGCCCGCCGCCTTCCAGCGCGCGATCAGGTCCTCGCGGCTCCAGACTTCGCGGCGCAGCACCTTGTCGGCCTTGATGATTTCGCGCATCTCTTCTTCGATCGCGGGCAGGTCATCCATCGAGAAGGGCTCGCGGCCCTCTGGCGCCATCAAATCGTAATAGAAGCCGTCGTCGGTCGCCGGGCCGAAAGTGATCTGGGTGCCAGGCCACAGCGCCTGCACCGCCTCGGCCAGCACGTGCGCATAGTCGTGCCGCGCCAGTTCGAGCGCCTCGGCCTCGTCGCGCGAGGTGACCAGCGCCAGGGCGGCATCGCCTGCAAAGGGGCGCGAGAGATCGACCAGCTCGCCGTCCACTTTGGCGGCGAGTGCAGCCTTGGCCAAACCCGGCCCGATTGCCGCCGCGACATCGGCAGGCGTCGAGCCCTGAGGCATTTCCCGCACCGACCCATCGGGCAGGCTGATCTTGAGCAATTCGGTCATGGCTGAGGCCCTTAGCGGGGCTGCGCACGCGGCTCAACCATCCTTGCTGTATCGATGGCTTTGCCTCATGACCAAGTGAGCAACCGGCGAGGAGAGATCGGGATGAAGGATATGGAAGGGCGCGTCGCGCTGATCACCGGGGCGGCGGGCTATATCGGCTCTGCCACGGCCAGAAAGCTGGCTGAGCGCGGAGCGCGGGTCGTAGCCGTGGATCGCCACGAAGCCGACTGGGCTGCACTGGAAGAATCCATCCCCGACTGCGTCCAGATCGTCGCAGATGTCACGCGTGAAGAGGACTGGCAGCGGATCGTCTCGCAATGCGGCGAAAGCGCGGGGCCGGCCGCCATGTTCTTCAACAACGCGGGGATCGAGGGTCGAATCACCATGCTGCACGAAACGAAGCTGGCCGATTTCGAGCAGGTCATGGCCGTAAATGTCACTGGCGTCTTTCTGGGCCTCAAACATGTGATCCCGATGATGATCGCCAATGGCGGCGGCACCATCGTCAACACCTCCAGCATCGCCGGGTACAGGGGCGGAGGCGGCATGGCCGCCTATTCGGCATCGAAACATGCTGTGATCGGCCTGACCCGATCCGCAGCCGAGGGTTACGGATCACAGGGTATCCGGGTGAACAGCGTGCATCCCGGCGCGATCGAGGGCCGGATGATGCGATCGCTGGAAGAATCAAGCGGGCACGGCAATGCCATGCGCGACGGCATTATCTCCAAGAACCCGCTGCAACGTTATGGCCTGCCGGAGGAAGTGGCCGAGCTTGTCGCCTTCCTGCTCTCCGATGTGGCGAGTTATTGCAATGGTAGCCGCTATCTCGTCGATGGCGGGGGGCAGCAGGGCTGACTTCTCGCAAGCAATGCCGCGCATGCCTGTTCGGGTCGGGAGTGACGCCGAAAATGCACACGAGCAGGAACTGGCTTAAATTCTTGCGTAGCCTGATGCATTAAGGGTGCATGACCGCGACTCGCTTTCATACAAGCGCACAGGGCCACAAGCTCGCCTATCGCCACGTCGAGGGCGCCAAGGACGTCGGGGGCCCGGTGATCGTCTTCCTGCCCGGCTATATGTCCGACATGGCCGGGGGCAAGGCGACCGCCGTGTTCGAATGGGCCGAGCGTAATGGCCGCGCCTGCCTGCTGCTCGACTATTTGGGCTGCGGCGAAAGCGATGGCGACTTTGCCGAGGGCACGCTGTCGCTGTGGCGGAGTGAAATTCTTGAACTGATCAACGCAGTGTGCGGCGAGGAAAAGGTGGTGCTGATCGGCTCGTCGATGGGCGGCTGGCTTATGCTGCTGGTCGCGCTGGCGCTGCCGCCGGAACGGCGCGCCGGTCTCATCGGCATCGCCGCCGCGCCGGATTTCACCGACTGGGGCAGGACGGCTGCGGAAAAGGCCAAGCTGACAGCGGGCGAGACCGTGTTCCAACCCAATCCTTATGGACCCGAACCGACGCCCATGCATCCCGGCTTCTGGGCCGATGGTCAGGCCAATCGCGTGCTCGACAAGGAAATCCCGATCGATTGCCCGGTGCGGCTGATCCATGGTCAGTGCGACCGCGACGTGCCGTGGGATACATCGCTGCGACTGCTGACCGACCTGCGCGCCAGCGACGTGCGTTTCACCCTGGTCAAGGACGGTGATCACCGGCTGTCGCGCCCGCGCGACATCGCCTTGCTGCTGCGCGCTATTTCCGGACTTCAGGGCTCGGCGTGATCCCGCTTTCCGTCCTCGATCTCGTCTCGATTCGCGAGGGCTTCACGCCTGCCGACGCGCTCGCCGAGACCGCCGCAACGGCAAAGGCCGCAGAGGACGCAGGCTACAAGCGCTACTGGACTGCCGAGCATCACGGCATGGACGGCCTTGTCGGCGGCGCGGTCTCGGTAGTGCTCGCGCACATTGGCCACGCCACAAGCCGCATCCGGATTGGCGCGGGCGGGATCATGCTGCCCAACCACAATCCGCTGGTGATCGCAGAACAGTTCGGCACGCTTGACGCGCTGTTTCCCGGTCGGATCGATCTCGGCCTCGGGCGCGCGCCCGGCGCAGACATGCGAATCGCCAATGCCCTGCGCAAGGAAGTGGCCCGCGCGGCTGAATACTTCCCGCAGGACGTGGTCGAGCTGCAGTCCTACTTTTCCGACGAGCCGCAAGTGCCAATCCGCACATCGGTCGCCGCCGGAGCGGCAATCGACATGTGGATCCTCGGCTCAAGCCTGTTTGGTGCGCAGCTCGCCGCGCTGCTGGGCCTGCCCCATGCCTTCGCCTCGCACTTCGCGCCCGCGCTGCTCGACAAGGCGCTGGCGACCTATCGCGAGAACTTCAAGCCATCGGCTGTCCTCGACAAACCGCATGCCATGGTAGCCATGACCGTGCTGGCGGCCGACACCGACGAGGAAGCGCAATTCCTTGCAAGCTCGATGGAGCAGAGTTTCGTCGCCTTCCGCACCGGTGGGCCGACGCGTCTCAAGCCGCCGGTCGAGGGGTACCGGGAAAGCCTCTATCCCCACGAACTGGCCACGATTGATGCCATGCGCGCGGTGCGCGCCGTCGGCGGGCCGGACACGATCCGCCGCGAAATGACCGCCTTTATCGAGCGCACCGGCGCGGACGAACTGATCCTGGGCGGATCGATCTACGACCAGCAGGCGCGTCATCGCTCGCTCCAGCTTGTTGCCGAGGCGCTTGCCTGACCGAGCGGCCCGGACATGCGGTGCATTGATCTGACGCATTGACGTCGGCGACAAATTCGCCAATCGGTCTGGCCATGGAAAAAGCTGATGTTGTGATTGTCGGAGCAGGGCACGGAGGCGCGCAATGCGCCATTGCCCTCAGGCAGGCCGGGTTCGAAGGCACCATTGCCGTGATCGGCCGCGAACCCGAATATCCTTACGAGCGCCCGCCGCTGTCGAAGG
>CAZRVW010000225.1:0-4282 GCA_964603645.1 uncultured Novosphingobium sp.
GTGGCGCCGGTCGGCTGCTGCGCCGGGTGCGCGATTTCGCCCATGTCGCCGACAGCAAGAGCATCACCCGTGCCATCGCCGACGATGCCCTGACCCGGCTGGAAGTCGACGCGCTCGGCTTGGACGCGCAGGACCGGCGCTACCTCACCATGATCGCCGACATCTACAAGGGCGGGCCGGTCGGGATCGAGACGCTGGCGGCGGGGCTTTCCGAACCGCGCGACACCATCGAGGAAGTGATCGAGCCGTTCCTGATCCAGCTCGGCCTGGTGGCGCGCACCGCGCGCGGGCGTGCCCTGAACGATCGCGGCTGGAGCCATCTCGGCCTCAATCCGCCTGCGTCGGACAAGGGCGGGCTTTTCGATTGATTTTTCTATAGCCCTCAATCGCCGTGCGCGAGCCATCCGGCTCGCTTGGCTTTCGCGGCATGAGCCGCGACGCGCGTTCGCGCTTCCGGGCTGCAGATTGCAGCCCGGAACATTCCAAGCCGCAATCGAACGCGCCTGAGGCCAAGCAAACGCCCCCAATTCGTCCCCAATCGGGACAATTCGTCAACCATAACCCGAAATTAACCCTGATCCCCGTTTCGGGAGGAGAGAATCGCAGTTAACGGCGTTGCTCCGTTAACAACTCTCTGCGTTCTTCGCGTCATAAGTCATGCGGGGAACCACCGGGCGAGCCCCGGTCCTGCAACCGGGAAGAAGGCGAAAGAGAGCAACGCTTATGTCCGTTCGTATGGCCCTTGCGAAACTGTCTGCCTGTGCTGCGGGCTGCGCAGTAGTCGGCGGTGGCGCTGTTCACGTGGCCGAACCGGCCCCGGCGAAGACCGAATACCGTAAGGTCAAGTAGGTCAAGAAGCCGGTCAAGCGGGTCGTGCGGCAAGAGCAGCGCAAGACCAAACGGATTCGCCGGGTCGTCAAGAAGACGACTTGCTGCGAACAGCCGGAAGTGGCGATTGCCCCGGTCCCGCAATATATTCCGCCCCCGCCCCCTCAGCCGATCGTTAGCGGCGGTGGCAGCACGCCAGTCGTAGTCGGTGGCGGCTTCGTTGGAGGTTTCGGTGGAGGCTTCTTCGGCGGCTTCTTCGGTGGCGGATCGAGCGGCGGAAGCATCGTGGTTTCGACTTCGACGTCGGGCGGTTCGACCTCGACCAGCACGGGCGGATCGAGTTCTTCCTCCTCGTCTTCCTCTTCGTCCAGCTCGTCATCTTCGTCGTCAAGTGGCGGATCAACTGGCGGGAAGCCTGGTGGCAGCACCGGTGGCCACGGCAGTTCCAGTTATGGGGGCACGACTGGCGGTCACGGCAGTTCTACAAGTGGCTCCAGCGGTTCGAGCGGCTCTTCAGGGGGTTCCAGCAGTTCGAGCTCTGGCGGTTCATCGGGCGGTTCGACGTCCACGTCGACCTCGGGCGGCTCGTCAAGCTCGTCTTCTTCCTCGAGTTCCTCCTCAACCTCTACGTCAGGTGGTTCGACCTCGACCTCGGGCGGGTCAACCTCTACGTCAGGTGGTTAGACCCCGACCTCGGGTGGGTCAACCTCTACCTCCGGCGGCTCAACCGGCTCCTCATCGACCTCGACGTCGAGCAGCACCAGCTCCTCGTCGAGCACCGGTGGCCACAGCACCACCACGGGAGGCTACAGCACCACTTCCGGCGGCAGCACCGGCGGACACCAAGTCCCCGCACCGCCGATGCTCATTCTTTTCGGCGCAGGTGCGGCGGCTCTGTTCGCACGGCGCAGGCTGGCGCAGCGCAAGACATCATAAATAAGAATCCTAACCCGACTTGGAACCATCGGGTGTAAAGGGCGGCGTATACACGCCGCCCTTCTTTTGTCCGGCGCGCTGGGATGCCAACGCATCGCGCGCCGGCTTCGCTCAGGCGCCGCGCGGGCTGGTTTTCTCGCACAGTCAAATCGACTGTTCGCGTTCCACCACCCAACCCATGCGGGGATCGGCAATACTGACCACATCGGCCAGCTCCCATACGTTGCCGTAGCCATAGCCGACCAGGTTGACGAAAGTCGGGATATTGAGCGCAAGCTCGACTCTCTTGGTGACCACCGGGGTGCGGTTGTCGGAAAAATTGTTGTTGCAATAGATGTAAATGGGCCGGTCCTTGTCCGGGCCCAGGACCTTGGCGAGCTTGTCGTCCGTAAATTCGCTAAACGGCAAGTTGACAGCGCCAGAAATGTGCCCGCGCGCGAAATCGGCGGCCGAGCGGGCATCGAGCAGGACGGCATTGCCGGCATTCGCTCCGGTGGCGAACCGCTCCCAGCCGATCCGGCGCGTCTCCCGCAGGGGGCCGACTTCGCCGACAAGCCTTTGGAAGCCTGAATAGTCGATCAGCGAGTTTGCGGGTGGCGGCGCCTCGGCGAAAGCCGGGCTTGCCGAGGCGAGCAGCGCCGCCGCAAACATAAGACAGGAACGTGCCATGACAGGGTCTCCCTTCGCCGGGGAGAGTGCCTGCCGGGCGCTGTCCGCAGAATGAATGGCGCGCTGCGGCGCCGTTCAGCCCTTCGCGAGGTTCCTCAGCACGTACTGCAGGATGCCGCCATTCATGTAGTACTCGACCTCGTTGGCGGTATCGATCCGTGACAAGGCAGTGAAGCTGAACTTGCTGCCGTCCTTGCGGGTCACTTCGACCTCGACGTCCTGCTGCGGCTTGAGATCGGCGACCCCCTTGATCGTAAAGCTGCAATCGCCGTCGATGCCCAGGGATTCGCGGTTATCGCCCGCCTTGAACTGCAATGGCAGTACGCCCATGCCGACCAGGTTGGAACGGTGGATGCGCTCGAAGCTCTCGACGATCACCGCGCGCACGCCAAGCAGGTTGGTGCCCTTCGCCGCCCAGTCGCGGCTCGATCCGGTGCCGTATTCCTTGCCCGCAACCACGACCAGCGGGGTGCCATTGGCCTTGTGCTTCATCGCCACGTCGTAGACCGGCAGCACTTCGCCTTCGTAACTGCTCATGCCGCCCTCGACGCCCGGCACCATCTCGTTGCGGATACGGATGTTGGCGAACGTGCCGCGCATCATCACTTCGTGATGGCCGCGCCGCGAACCGTAGGAATTGAAGTCTGCCTTGGCGACCTGGTGCGACATCAGCCATTCGCCCGCCGGGCTGTCGGCCTTGATCGCGCCAGCCGGCGAGATGTGATCGGTTGTAATCGAACCGCCGAGGATCAGCAGCGGCTTGGCATCGATGATGTCGCTAACCGGGGCCGGGGTCATCTCCATGCCTTCGAAATAGGGAGGGTTGGCAACATAGGTCGAACCGGCACGCCAAGAATAGGTTTCCGAGCCGGTGACGTCGATCGCCTGCCAGTGCTTGTCGCCCTTGTAGACGTCGGCATAGCGCGCCTTGAACATATCGCGGTCAACGCAGCTCGCGATGGTCGAGGCGACTTCCGCGTTGGTCGGCCAGATATCCTTCAGATAGACGTCCGCGCCGTCGTTGCTCTGGCCAATCGGCGTGGTCGTGAAATCCTCGACCACGGTGCCCTTCAGGGCATAGGCGACAACCAGCGGCGGCGATGCGAGGTAGTTCGCGCGCACATCCGGGCTGACGCGTCCCTCGAAGTTGCGGTTGCCGGAGAGCACGGCCGAGGCGACCAGCCCGTTATCGTTGATTGCCTTGCTGATCGCCGGCGCCAGTGGACCGGAATTGCCGATGCAGGTCGTGCAGCCATAGCCGACGAGGTTGTAGCCGATGGCATCGAGATGGTCCTGCAGGCCTGCCTTGACGAGATAGTCGGTGACGACCTGCGATCCCGGCGCGAGGCTTGTCTTGACCCACGGCTTGGGCTTCAGGCCAAGTTCGTTGGCTTTCTTGGCGACAAGTCCGGCGGCAACCAGCACGCTTGGGTTCGAAGTGTTCGTGCAGCTGGTGATCGCCGCAATCATCACGTCGCCATCGCCGACGTCGAAGTCTTCGCCTTCCACGGGCACACGCGTGTTTTGCTTGTTGTAGACCTTGGCGAGGTCATCGTTGAAGTTCTCGCCGACGGCGGGCAGCGGCACGCGGTCCTGTGGGCGCTTGGGACCGGCAAGCGAGGGTACGACAGTGCTGACATCGAGGTCAAGAGTGTTGGTGAAGACGGGCTCGTTTTCCGGCGTGAACCACATGCCCTGCTCTTTCGCATAGGCTTCGACCAGCGCGATCTGGTCTTCCTCGCGGCCGGTCAACCGCATGTAGTCGAGAGTCTTCTGGTCGATGCCGAAGAAGCCGCAGGTCGCGCCATATTCGGGCGCCATGTTGGCAATGGTGGCGCGATCGGCAAGG
>CAZRVW010000226.1:0-4268 GCA_964603645.1 uncultured Novosphingobium sp.
CTGATCCACTCGCCACCGGACTTGATAACGTCCTTGGTCCGGTCGGTCAGCTGCACCGAGCCATCGGGGTGGATAAAGGCGACATCGCCGGTGTCGAACCAGCCGTCTTCGCCAGCAGCGTCTTCCTCTGCCTTGAAATAGCGCTGGATCGTCCAGGCGCCGCGGACCTGCAAGGCGCCGGTGGACTTGCCGTCGCGCGGGAGGACGACTGTCGGATCATCGAGGCTCACCGCGCGCACTTCGCAGCCATAGCCGACCCTGCCCTGTAGCGCTTTGTAGGCGACCTTCTCCTCAAGCGTTTTCTGATCCCAGTCGGCCGTTTCATAGGTCATGGTCGCAACCGGTGAGGTTTCGGTCATGCCCCAGGCGTGACCGACACGCACATTTGCCCGCATAAGCCGTTCGATTACCGTCTTAGGTACTGCCGATCCGCCGGACATCGCCGTATGGATCGGCGGCAATTCCTGACCGGTCGCGTCGAGATGCTGGAAGATCGCGAACCATACCGTCGGCACGCCACCTACGACGTTGACGCCCTCTTCGCGCATCAATTCGCATAGCCAGGCGGGATCGTTGGTCTGGCAATAGACAAGTTTCGCTCCCACCGCGGGCGCGGCCCAGGGAAACCCCCAATTGTTGGCATGGAACATCGGCACCACCGGCAGGATCACCGAGCGATTGTCCGATGCCATGGCGGCTGGCTGAATCGAATAGAGTGTGTGCAGGATGTTCGAGCGATGCTCGTAAAGCACGCCCTTGGGATTGCCGGTCGTGCCGCTGGTGTAGCACAGCATGCACGGATCGCGTTCGTCGCCGGTCGCCCATTGCGCATCGCCGTCGTGCTGATCGAGCCACGCGTCGAATTCGCCATCGTCGAAGCAGATATACTTTTCGACCGTCTTCCAACGCGGCTTCATGCGCTCGACGATCGGCCGGAACACGTCGTCATAGATCAGGATGCGATCCTCGGCGTGATTGACGATGTACTCGAGCTGGTCGTCGAACAGGCGCGGATTTATCGTGTGGATCACCCCGCCCGCGCCGGTCGCGCCATACCATGTAACGAGATGCCGGTTGTGATTCATCGCCAGGGTGGCGACCCGGTCGTGCGGCCTGAGGCCGAATTTCGCCAGCGCCTGCGCCATCTTGAGTGCGTCGCGCCGCACGCCGGACCAATTGGTCCGCTCTGTGGTGCCGTCGGCCATGCGCGTAACGATCTCCCGGCCGGGATGCTCGCGCGCGCCATGATCGATCAGCCCGCTCACGCGCAGCTCGTGGTATTGCATCGCTCCCAGCATTGTCTCTCCGCAATTTCACGCCGGCCCAGTCATCGGGCCGGTCTTCAGGTGTATTCGTAGGTAACGTCTGGATCGTAGAGATCGGAATCCTCCAGAACCCGCATGGTATGGAGCCTGCGCACCTCGTTGAGATCGTCATAGTCAGCCCGGCGGTGCATCGTCGCTCGGTCGTCCCAGATGGCGATGTCGCCGGGTGTCCAGCGATGCGCGTAGACGTATTTCGGCTGGGTGGCATGAGCAATCAGGTCAGTCGCGAGCTTGCGCGCTGCCTTGGTCGGCATGCCGAAGATTTCGGCGATATGCGAAGCGATGTAGAGCGACTTGCGACCGGTGACCGGGTTCGTGAACACGAGCGGCTGCGGCACTGGATGAAGCCGTTTGCGTAGCTCTTCCGGCCCGAAGTCGACGCCGACCAGCGAGCGTGAATAGAAGATCGAATGCAACGCCACGAGGTCGTCGATCTCGCGCTTCGTGCTCTCCGGCAGATCGTCGTAGGCCGCTCGCGTATTCGCATATTGCGTTTCGCCGCCGGATGACGGCACCACTTCTGCTCTCAGGAACGAATAGCGCGCGCGCCTGACCATGTAGGTGTGATCGGTATGCCAGAGCGCGTCACCGGCGATGTTCTTGCGGATCGGATCGTCCGCAGCCCGGATTTTTCCGTCGGCGCCGACATTGGTCAACTGGAGTGTGTGCCCGGGATAGTCGATCGAAGAGAAGTTTTCGAGCTCGCCAAATGCCTTGCCAAGCGCGATGAATTCGTCCTGCTCGAGACATGCGTTTTCAAGGACAACCAGCTGATGTTCATTGAGAAGGTTTTCGAGCTCGGCAACCGTTTCGGCAAGGCCGTCGCCGACAAGGTCCGCGCCGTGAACCCGCACGCCGAACCCGTCTTCGATGGCCGTGGTCCGCAACATCCTGTTCCCAATATTATCTATGCCGCGCGGCGAAGGTGCCCTCCGGTGCGCTGTGGTCCCAGGGAAACTACCTTCAAACCCTCGATTTCATCAAGTCTTGCGACAAGCTCGCCGGAAAGTGCGAAATCCCAGCCGAGCCGCAGCGAAACCTCGGTGCCCGCCTGGCTTTGCAAGTTCAGCACAACCTCGCCGCGACGCTGCTCGCCTTTTTCGAGCATGAGCGCGAGCTGTTGCACCGCATCGCTCGACCAGACGTCGCATTCGAGCCGCATCCGCGCCGTATTGGTTACCTCGGCGAGAGGCTTGGCGCCGCGCACGGTGACGCGAGGTGGCTCATCGGGGCTGGGGCTGTCCAGCTCGACATTGAGAAGGACGCAGGTTCCCTCCTCCGCCCAGCGCACGAAGCCGTCGACAAGCCCTTCCTCGAAGCAGCTCGCGGAAAACTGCCCGCTCGAATCGGAAAAGTCGGCCATCACGAAATCCTTGCCGCGCTTGGTCTTGCGGCGCTGCACGCCCTCGACAAGCGCGGCCATGACCGCCGCCTGGCGCAATTCCCCTGGTTGCCCCGCGCCACCCGCTCCTGAGGCGATGATGCTGGCATGAGAGCGGGCGCCGCTGGCCGATGCGACAGCACGAAATTCCTCAACCGGATGCGCAGCGAAATAGAAGCCGAAAGCCTCGCGCTCCTTGGCCATCTGCTGGGCGCGGCTCCAAGGGTCGGCTTCGGCAAGCCGCACCGCCCGATCGGCCTGCCCTGCCTCGCCGAACAGGCCTGCCTGCCCGCTCGTGCGGCTGCGCTCGGCCTCGTCGGCGACCGCTAGCAGCATGTCGGCATTGGCAAGCACCCGCGCGCGATTGGGTTCGAGACTGTCGAAAGCCCCGGCCCCTGCCATCCCTTCGATCTGGCGGCGGTTCATCGAACCGGGGAGAGCCCGGGCAAACAGGTCTTCAAGGCTGGCGAACCGGCCATTCGCCTCACGCTCCGCCACGATTGCATCCATCGCCTTGCCGCCGACATTGCGGATACCCGCGAGGCCATAGCGCACAGCATGGCCTTCGTCGGTGCTCTCGACAGTGAATTCGGCATGGGACCTGTTGATGTCTGGCGCGGCGAGCGCGATCCCGCCCTTGCGCATGTCATCGACGAAGACCGAGAGCTTCTCAGACTGGTGCATGTCGAAGCACATCGAGGCGGCAAAGAACTCATGCGGATAATGCGTCTTGAGCCATGCCGTCTGGTAAGCGAGCAACGCGTAGGCGGCAGCATGCGACTTATTGAAGCCGTAGCCGGCGAACTTGTCGATCAAGTCGAACAGCTCGTTGGCCTTGTCCCGCTCAATGTTCGAAACCGTCTTGCAGCCGTCGATGAAGCGGACGCGCTGGGCGTCCATTTCTTCCTGCTTCTTCTTGCCCATCGCCCGGCGCAGCAGATCGGCGTCGCCGAGCGAATAGCCCGCCAGCACCTGCGCGGCCTGCATCACCTGTTCCTGATAGACGAAGACCCCGTAAGTCTCGGCGAGGATGCCTTCCAACTTGGGATGCGGATATTCGATCTCTTCGAGGCCGTTCTTGCGCCGGGCGAACAGCGGAATGTTGTCCATCGGACCGGGCCGATAGAGCGATACCAGCGCGATGATGTCGCCGAAATTGGTCGGCTTCACTGCCGCCAGCGTGCGGCGCATGCCTTCCGATTCGAGCTGGAACACGCCGACCGTGTCGCCGCGCTTCATAAGCTCGTAAACCTGTGGATCGTCCCAGGCGAGCGCATCGAGATCGAGTTCGATGCCGCGTTGCGCCAACATGTCCACGGCTTTCCTGAGCACCGACAGCGTCTTGAGGCCGAGGAAGTCGAACTTCACGAGCCCGGAATCCTCGACATATTTCATGTCGAATTGCGTCACCGGCATATCGGAACGCGGATCGCGATAGAGTGGGACGAGCTGCGCCAATGGCCTGTCGCCGATGACGACGCCTGCGGCATGGGTGGACGAATTGCGCGGCAGACCCTCAAGTTGCCGGGCAAGGTCGACCAGCCGCCGCACCTCGTCGTCGC
>CAZRVW010000227.1:0-4266 GCA_964603645.1 uncultured Novosphingobium sp.
ACGAAGCGATGATGGAGCAGATCGCCGATCACGGGAACGGCAACTACGCCTACATCGATTCGGCTCTCGAAGCGCGCAAGGTACTCGGCGACCAGATGGAATCGACGCTGTTCACGATCGCCAAGGACGTGAAGATCCAGGTCGAGTTCAATCCGGCTGCAGTCTCCCAGTATCGCCTGCTCGGATACGAGAACCGGGCGCTGCGCGAGGAGGATTTCGACAACGACAAGGTCGATGCCGGCGATATCGGTGCGGGCCATCAGGTGACCGCGATCTACGAGATTGTGCCACGTGGCGCCAAGGGTTGGATCGCGCCGCGCCGCTATCAGGATCCGCTGCCCGCGGCGGCAAGCAGCCGCTCGGGCGAGCTTGCCCACGTCAAGCTGCGCTACAAACTGCCGAACGGCAGCACTTCGCGGCTTATCCAGCGCGTGGTTCCCGCCCGCGCCCTTGCGACGAGCGCGAGGCCAACCGGCGATTTCGCCTTCGCTGCGGCAGTTGCGGCATTCGGCCAGACGATGCGCGGCGACGAGCTGCTCAAGGACTTTACCTATGCCGACGTCGCGGCGCTCGCCAAGGGGCATGGCGACTACTGGAGGCAGGAATTCCTGCGACTGGTCGGGGTCGCCGATTCAATGAAGGGCGGCTGACGCAGACAGGTTGAGCGCACGGGCCGGGCAGGCTATCGCCTCGGCTCGTGAAGCCGTTATCCCTCGCCACCTTCCTTGCCGGAGCCGCTGCCGTCCTTGCCCTTGCAATGGCTGGCAGTGCGCGCAGCGGGCGCGGGCTGGTCGCCAGCCTGCAGGCGACTGCCGAACAGGTTCGCGATAATGCCGGTGGCGAAGGCATCTCGATTTCCTTTGTATTGCCTGGCGGGTGGCTCACGCGCCATGCCATGTTGAGCGGTGGCGAGGATTTGCCCCCACGCACACGCGCCCGGATCGCTGCCTCGATCGCTGCGGCGCCGGGCGTGGGAGGCGCTTCCTGGCGCGGCGGGGCATCGCGCCGTGCGGACACCGAAGGCGCAGGTCCGCCGCCCGATGCGAGCCTGCATTGCCAGGACGACGTCGAGGCGATCCTGAAGGCCCGCTCGATCCGCTTTGCCGAGGCCAGCGCCTCGATCGATGCGGCCAGCGAGGAAGTGCTCGACGAGGTTGCAGGGGCGCTGCGGCCCTGCCTTGGCGGGATTATCGCGATCACCGGCCATACCGACAGCAACGGCGATGCGACGGCGAACCTCGCCCTGTCCCGCGCGCGTGCCGAAGCCATTCGCTGGGCACTGGTTGGCAGGGGCATTCCCGCCGATGGCTTGCGCGCGAGCGGTTTTGGCTCGGAAAAGCCGCTCGAAGGGTTGGCCGCAGAAGATCCGGCCAATCGTCGTATCGAATTTTCGGTGATTGAGAAGGCTCCGCTTGCGCCGACGCCGATCGACACGCCGGGGCCGGGCTGAGGGGAAGGCAGGGAATATGCCGCTGTGGCTCGAAATGATGGTGCTGGCCCTGTTGACCTATTTTCTGGGGTTTGGCCTTGGCTGGGCGATCTGGGGACTTGGGAATTCTGGAGAATGACATGCTGCAAATGATCGAGGCGAATTGGATCGTCTTTGCCCTTGCTTTGCTGATCGGCTTGCTGGTCGCGTGGTGGATCTTCGCCCGCGGATCGAGCGACGCGGGAAGGCGCGAACACAGGCCGGACGTGCTCGACGAAGGCGCTGCTCCGGCGCAGCGCAATCAGGCGCTGATCGATGCGCCGCCCGCCGCCGATCTGACCCCGCCTGCCGCTGCCGGGACGATGGCGGGAATTGGCGAGGTGGTTGCCGTTGCGGCTCAGGACGAGGTCGAACTGACGACGGCACCGGCTCCTGCATCCGCGCCAGCGACTGGCGACGACCTTACCCGGATCAAGGGTCTCGGCCCCAAGATCGCTGCGCTTTTGCAAGGGCTGGGCGTGTCGAGCTTTGCCCAGATCGCGGCGTGGGACGATGCGGAGATAGACCGGATCGACGCCGAGCTCGGCACATTTGCCGGGCGGATCAGGCGCGATAACTGGGTCGAGCAGGCGCGGCTTCTCGCCGAGGGGGATAGCGGCGCATACGAGGCGAAGTTCGGCAAGCTTTAGGGCTGTATCGCCATAGGCCCTGGGCGTTGCGTATCGCCTGATAAAAAGATACTGTGCAGGCCTAATATTCGCGGTGAGAGGAATTGCGATGACCGAACAGGTCCAGTTGATGAGCGACGAAGCCAAGCGGGTCTATGTCCGCGCGCACGGTATGCTGCCGCAGGAAGTTGCCTACATGCGCGGCGACCAGATGCCCGCCGCCGGAAGCGTGGCGAACACGACTTCGGTCTATCTCAACAGCCCGCTGTTCAAGCATGCCTTCGTCAACATGTCGCTGCGCCGCTTCGGAGACGACATCGCGACCACCTATGATATTCCCGACATGGTCAAGGGCATTGCCGACGTGCAGGACTGGGCCGCGAACACGCGCCTGATCCAGATCGAGCGGGAGAACAATCCGGAATTCGCCGCCTGGCTTGACGCGCGCAAGCAGCTGCATTTCGATCGCGATCACCTTGCGAGCTGCGCGCCGGGCACCCTCGGCCACGCGGTGCACGAATTCATCGAGGAGTCGGGGCTGGAGATGTTCTTCATGCGCACCGATCCGCCCGCCAACGATCTCGAATATGTTCACAAGATGATGGTCAATGCCCATGACATGAGTCACATCGTCTCCGGCTTTGGCGCCAACATGGCGGGCGAGCATGGCGTCAATTCGATGACCGTGGCATCGATTCATAACTATTTCTCGCCGGAGTTCGCGCTCGCCATCGGCAAGGCGGCGGATATGACCTGCTCGACCTTCCTCGTGAACAAGCTCTACAATTATCCGCAGGGCGTGCCGATCACGATCGAGGCGATGACGCTGGGCTTCGCAGCCGGACAGGCGGTCAAGATGCCGCTATTCATGGTCGACTACGATCCCTACCTTGAAATGCAGCTCGACGATGTTGCGGCGGACCTTGGCTTCACGCGCGGACCGGGCAAGGAGTGGGACAAGTACGATCCGCTTCTGCTGGGCTGATTAGGCCTCCTTAGCCGGGTGGGAAAAATCCGGTTTCGGCCCCAGTGCGAAGAAGCATAGCGCCGTTATCAGGTAGCCCGGCAGCATCGCCCATATCGCCGGCTGATACGACTGGGTCTGATCGTAGATGTAGTTGGCGATCAGCGGACCGAGCCCCTGTGCTACCGTCGTGGTGGTGGTGATTGCGCCGTAGAACAGGCCGAAGCTGCGCCCGCCGAGATAGGCGCTCGTCATGTAAATGACAGCGCTCGCCCGCAGCCCGCCGACAAGCGCGTGAAAGATCAGCGCGGCCAGGGTGATCCAGACCACGCCTGGCGCGACCAGCAAGGTAAGCGGAAAGACGATCGAAAACAGGCTGCCGAAAACTGCCAGCCAGCGAATGTCGTAATTGTCCATCAGCCAGCCGGCGACCAGTCGCCCGACAAGCCCGGAAATGCCCATTGCGCTTGCCATCATGATTGCGTCGGGACGCGAAATTCCGGTGTAGGTAAGCACTGGGACAAGGTTCAGAAGCAGTGCCAGGCCGGCAACGCCGCTGATCATCGATGCTGCGAAGAGCAACCAGAAAGTCCGGGAGGTCAGTCCTTCGCGCGGACCATATCCGCCGGTCGAACCAGAAGCAGGCAGATCCACCGGCGTATCGACCGCGTCGGCGGAGATTGCCGGTTGTCCCTTCGGCGGACCGGGGACGAAGGACAGCACCAACGGCAGCGTTAGCCCGCACCAGATTGCCGCCATCGCCACGAAAGCCGTGCGCCAGCCGTAATGCTGGACGAACCATTCGGCGATCGGCGGCGCCGCGATGGCGCTGATGCTCGCACCGGCGATGGTGGCGGCGATCGCCATGCCGCGACCCCTGTCGAACAGGGTGGATACCGGCGCCATCCACACGGTGGAGGTGAAGGCCCCGGCAATGCCGAAAATCGACCATGCCGCCCACCAGTGCCACAGCTGTTTTCCTGCCGCCGCCATGCCGAGAATCGCGACGAATGTGCAGGCAATCACGATCAGCCCGGTCAGGCGCGAACCCCAGCGGTCGATGAGATGACCGGCCGGGGCGGCGAGGAACAGCCCCATGATCGAGACCACAAACGGGCCGCTCGAGATTTGCGCGCGGCTCCAGCCGAGTTCGGCCTCTATCGGTTCGAGCATGACCCCGAAGACCGAGCTCAGCATGGCGGCCA
>CAZRVW010000228.1:0-4263 GCA_964603645.1 uncultured Novosphingobium sp.
TGGTGGTCGCAGCCACAGCCGCTGGCCTCATCAGCATTGATGGCGTTTATCCCAACCTCGATGATCCCGAAGGACTTATCGCCGATACCTGGCAAGGCCGGCGTCTCGGCTTCACCTCCAAGTCCACGTTCAATCCGCGCCAGATCGACATGATCAACGACATTTACTCGCCGCAACCGGACGAGATCGAATACGCACGCAAGATTGCGATCGGGTTCCGTGAGGCGGAGGCCCGTGGCGACGCGTCCGTGGCGGTTGGCGGCCAACTCGTCGACAAGCCGATCGTGATGCGCGCGCTCCAGCTTCTGGAAGCGGCAGGGGTGACGGCATGACGCGCCGCATTGTATCCGGCTGGGAGGGCCGGTTTTTCGAAGATTTCGAAGTTGGCGATGTGTATCGCTGCCGCATCGGGCGAACAGTAACGCTGAGCGACAATATTCAGTTCACACTTCTGACCAACAACACCAACCAGATACATTTCAACGCCGATTACGCTGCCAAAACCGAGTTCAAGCGGCCGCTGATCAACAGTGCGCTTACGCTCTCGATCATCGGCGGCATGGGAGTGGCGGATCTGAGCGAGAACGGCTTTGCGCTGGGCTGGGATTATATCAGTCTGCCGAACCCGGTTTTTCCGGATGACACGCTCTATTGCGAGCAGGAAATAATCGAAAAGCGCGAATCCAAATCGCGCCTCGGGCAAGGCATCGTGAAAGCGAAAACTCGCGGCCTCAATCAGGACGGCGTTATCGTCATTGAGTATGCCCGCAGTGTGATGGTCTGGAAGCGGGATTCTGCGCCGGCCGTCAATATCTTCCCCGAGCCAAAGGCTTAGGAACGAGACCTGAACGGGGAGACGGTTTGAGCAAAGTGGTGAGGACGGTATGAGTGAATATGTCAGCTTCGATCTTGTCGAATGGCACGCGCCACTGGAGAAACGAATCCAACCCTTGCAGCAGCCGACGGGAAAGCAGGTGCTGGTTCGGGTAACGGCCGCAGGCCTGTGTCACTCTGATCTTCATGCGCACAAAGGGGTGATGGATCTGGGGCAGGAGGGGACGCTAAGTTTTGCCGACCGCGGCGCCAAACTTCCTTTGACGCTCGGGCACGAAGTGGCGGGCACCGTCGAATCCGTCGGTCCCGATGTGACTTCGGTCAAGGTCGGGCAGCAGGTTCTCGTCTTTCCGTGGATTGGCTGCGGCAAATGCCAGGCCTGCGCCGAAGACCGCGAAAGTGACTGCATGTCGATGCGAATAGTCGGCCTCGTCCAGAAAGGCGGCTTTGCGTCCCATTGCCTCGTGGAGGACGAGAAGTGGCTCGTGGACATCGATGGTCTCGATGCGACCGACGTGGTCCCGCACGCCTGCTCAGGTGTAACTGTACTGAACGCCCTGAAAAAAATGGGTCCGCTGCGAGAAGGCGAGTGGATGGCGATCATGGGCTGTGGCGGCCTGGGCATGAACGCAATCGCCATCGCCCGTGCCTTGGGCATCATCAACATAATCGCCGTCGACATCGACGATGCGAAACTGGATGCGGCACGGAAGATGGGCGCTGCCGCTGTCTTGAACAGCGGCCACCCGCAAGCCATAGAAGAATTGCAGCGGCTCGCCGAAGGCCGTCTCATGGGCGTCATCGATACTTTCGGGGGAGCGGCGACGTCGCACATTGCCGTAAGATCGCTTCTCAAAGCAGGCCGCTACATAGTTGTCGGCCAGGCGGGCGGCGACTTCCAGATGCCGACGATATGGCTCACCCAGAAGGCGATGACGGTTAGAGGAAGCCACGTGGGTAATTCGCCCCAGCTTCGCACGCTGATCGAGATGGTTCGGGCGGGCAAGGTCGAGCAGATGCCGATCGAGCTTCGCAAGCTATCCGAAATCAACGAAGCTATGGAAGACCTTGAGGCCGGACGTGTGACGGGGCGCATCGTTTTCCAGCCCGACGAGAGCAAGGGCTAGGCAATGAAGGCCTATAATCACTACATCGACGGCGCATGGCTTGAACCGTCCGGTGGAGCGTATTTCGATACGGACAACCCATACACCGGAGAGGTTTGGGCCAGAATCGCCCGTGGGAACGCGGAGGATGTGGATCGCGCTGTATCAGCGGCGCAGGCGGCATTCGACGCGGGAGAATGGGCGACAATGCGGCCCACACAACGCGGCAAGCTGCTTGTTCGGCTGGCCGAAATCATCGAGCGTGAAGCCGAACGTCTCGCCGAACTCGAAGTGCGCGACAACGGAAAGTTGATCGCCGAGATGGGCATGCAGACCAGGTACCTAGCAGAATGGTATCGATACTACGGTGGCCTGGCCGACAAGATCGAAGGAGCGGTATTGCCGTCGGACCGGCCCGGTATGTTCAATTTTACCACGTACGAACCCCTGGGGGTTGTGGCGATGATTACAGCGTGGAATTCCCCGCTGCTGCTCCTGGCATGGAAGCTGGCGCCCGCGCTTGCCGCCGGGAATACAGCCGTGGTCAAACCATCGGAATTCACGTCGGTTTCCACACTGGAGTTTATGAGCTTGATCAAGGAAGCGGGCTTCCCGGACGGTGTGGTCAATTGCGTGACCGGTACGGGTCTGGAAGTCGGCGCTCCGCTGGTAGAGCATCCCCTTGTCGCCAAGGCCGCATTCACCGGCTCCGATGTGGCCGGGCAAAAAGTCTATGAAAGCGCCGCCAGGAAGATAATGCCAGTCACTCTTGAACTCGGTGGTAAATCTCCGAATATCGTTTTCGAGGATGCTGATTTGGACGGCGCCGTGAACGGTGTGATCTCGGGCATTTTTGCCGCTACCGGGCAGACGTGCATTGCAGGCTCTCGATTGCTGGTTCAGCGCTCAATCCACGACAGGTTGGTCGAACGTCTCGTCCAGGTTGCCAGCGAAGCCACGATTGGCGATCCGATGTCGATGGACACGCATGTGGGACCGGTCACCACTGCACCCCAGTATGAGAAGATTCTGCGTTACATAAAAGGTGCAAAGCAGGACGGCGCAACCTGTGTGTTGGGAGGCAAGCCCTACACCGGCAGCGGAAGTAAGGGCGACCGATTTGTCGAGCCGACCATATTTACCGGCGTTACGAACAAAATGACGATCGCCCAGGAGGAGGTTTTCGGCCCAGTCCTATCGGTTATTCCGTTCGAAACCGAGGAAGACGCCATCCAGATCGCCAACGACATAGTGTTCGGGCTTGCTGCCGGCGTTTGGACATCGGACATAGGCCGTGCATTGCGCATGTCGGAAAAGCTGAAGGCGGGTACTGTCTGGGTCAACACTTACCGTGTGACCAGCTTCATGTCGCCCTTCGGCGGGTACAAGCGTTCCGGACAGGGACGTGAAAGCGGGAAGGAAGCGATGTTGGAATACATGCAGGTGAAGTCGGTCTGGATTGCTCAGAACATGGCGACCGGAAATCCGTTCGTCATGCGATAGAGGCTTTGCTCTAACGCGCATTTGTCGGCAATTCTATTTCGTGTCGGCGCCCACGAGTTCATCGTTGCCGCCACGCCGTTTTTGCTTTTGTGCCCGCTTGACCGGGCTGTGTCCTGCCGGAGGTGCGCAGGAGCCGCGCATCACATATTGGCTGGACAGGGTCAGCCGGTGCGAGTCCGGCCCGGTGCGGCCTGCAAGACGGCTCAGGATGAGCTGCGCGCTCAATCGGCCTTGCTCGGCAGCATCGTGGCGGATCACGTTCGTAGCAGGCGTTGAAAAGGTCGCGAGTTCGGTATCGGCGCTTCCGATCAGCGAAATGTCGTCCGGCACCGATAGCTTGGCGGCGCGGATCGCGCGAATAGCGCCACCGAGCATATCGATCCCGCCAGCAATCAAGGCCGTCGGCCGATCCTGCAATGAGAGCAACGCCGATGCCTCGAAAAATGCGGAATCGAGATCGAACCCATCGGTCCTGACCAGCGTAGGGTCATAATCGATCCCAGCCTCCATCAATTTCTTTCGATAGGCATCAATGCGCGCGCTCGATGGGCGGACCACCGGGCGGCCTGTCACCAGCCCGATCCGACGATGTCCGAGCGACAAGAGGTGGTCCATCGCCTCACCCATGCCCGTCTCGTGGTCTACCAGCAACGCGTCCCACTCTTGCGGAGAACTGCGGTCGAGGAGAAGAATCGGCAAATCGAGGCGACGACAGGCTGCCAGAATGTCCGGATCGCGTTCTGATGACGGGGCAAATATCAAGCCATCCACGCGGCGTTTGCGCAAAACCTCTAGCAGCTCCAGTTCACGCTCCTTGGAG
>CAZRVW010000229.1:0-4200 GCA_964603645.1 uncultured Novosphingobium sp.
ACGACGAGCGCGAGCAGACGCTCAACCAGCTGCTCGTCGAGATGGACGGCTTCGAGGCGAACGAGGGCATTATCATTATCGCCGCGACCAACCGGCCCGACGTGCTTGATCCGGCGCTGCTGCGTCCCGGTCGCTTCGACCGGCAGGTTGTGGTGCCGGTGCCCGATGTCGACGGGCGCGAGAAGATCCTTGCCGTCCACATGAAGAAGGTGCCGCTGGCGCCCGACGTCAATCCGCGCGTGATCGCGCGCGGCACGCCCGGTTTTTCGGGCGCGGACCTTGCCAACCTCGTCAACGAGGCCGCTCTGCTCGCGGCGCGGCGCAACAAGCGCCTCGTCGCCATGCAGGAGTTCGAGGATGCCAAGGACAAGGTGATGATGGGCGCGGAACGCCGCTCGATGGTCATGACCGACGACGAAAAGCGCATGACCGCCTATCACGAGGCGGGACACGCGATCGTCTCGATCAACGAGCCCGCCTCCGATCCGATCCACAAGGCGACGATCATTCCGCGCGGCCGTGCGCTCGGCATGGTCATGCGTCTGCCCGAGCGCGACAATTACTCCTATCACCGCGACAAGATGCACGCGAACCTCGCCGTTTCGATGGGCGGGCGCGTTGCCGAAGAGCTGGTGTTCGGCCACGACAAAGTGTCTTCCGGCGCATCGTCCGATATCCAGTACGCCACCGACCTGGCCCGCAACATGGTCACCAAATGGGGTATGTCGGACAAGCTCGGCCCGCTGCAATACGAGAGCAGCTACGAAGGCTATCTCGGCATGGGCCAGACCCAGCGGCTGATGGCGGGCGAAGAGACCAACAAGCTGATCGACGCGGAAATCCGCGCGCTGGTCGATGGCGCGCACAAGCGCGCAACCGACGTGCTCACCACTCAGCGCGACAAGCTGGAGCTGCTCGCCGAGGCCATGCTCGAATACGAGACGCTGACCGGCGACGATATCACCGAGCTGATGGAAACCGGCAAGCTCGACCGGCCCGACGAGCCGACGGACGCGGCCAAACCGGTTGGCACCGGCAGCGTCGGCGTACCCAAGGCGGGCAAGCGCTTTTCCGGCGGCGGGCAAGCGCCGCAGGGGGCCTGAGGCATTCGCGAATTGCGCCTGCGAGGGTGACACGAGTGACACATGTCCGCCGTGGTGTCCGCATGTCGAAACGCGCGGACTTCTGCGGGATTCCGGCCCGAAAGTGACACTTCCTGCATAAAGGGAAATTCTCGCCTGCCGCGCCGACGAAGAGTGGGCGCGTTGCGGGGAGGTCAAGTGTGTCACTGTATGTCCTGAGTCCTTCGCCAAGCTCAGCAGAGCTTTGCCGCAAGCGAAGCTGATTTGAGGGATCGACGCAGCGCCACGACTGTATCGCGCGGCGAGAACGTAGGACAGGGTGCAAGCAAACGCGGCGTGCTCGGGCGCTGGTTCTCCGGCGGTGGACTGGCCCGGCAGGGGGCTTCAAGCAGGCAGGGCGCGAATGTGCGCAAATCCACTGGTCAATCCGTTCTATCCCGCTCTCACGATGACTTCCCCGCCTCAGCCTTGCGGCGTGCCTGCCTGTCGAGAAAGCCCTGCATGAAGGTCTGCGGCTCGTCGGTCTGGAATGCCTTTGCGAAGCAATCCAGGCCCGCAGCGACTGCCTCCCCGAGCGGCAGGTTCTCCCAATCCGCGATCAATTGCTTCTGCAAGCGCACGGCGAGCGGCGCGCAGGTCAGGATCCGGTCGATCCATGAGGCAACGGCAGCGTCCAGATCGCTGCCGGGAACCAGCTCGTCGATCAGTCCCCACTCCTTTGCATCGCGGGCTGAAACATTCTCGCCAAGCAGGAGCATCTGGCGCGTCCGCCCCCACCCGATCAGCATGGGCAGCAGCGCCGCTTCGACAGCCGACGGAATGCCCAGCTTGACCTCAGGCATTCCGAATTCGGCAGTGTCCGAGGCAATTCGGAAATCGCAACAGGCGGCGAGTTCGACGCCGGCCCCGAACGTATAGCCGTTGATCCGCGCTATCGTCGGCACCGGGACCGAGCGAATGGCATGGCAGCACCGGTGCACGCGGGTGATGAAGGCTCGCGCTTCATCGGGATGGCGCAGCTCCGCCATCTCCTTGATGTCGGCGCCGCCGATAAAGGCTTTCTCCCCCACCCCGGTGACGATCACCGCGCGCAGGTCATCGCTTTCGGCTACTGCCGCAATCGCCTGTTCGAATTGCTCCATGAGCGCACTGTTCAGCGAGTTCAGCCGGGAGGCATTGTCGATGACGACAGTCGCGACCAGTCCGCCTCGCGAACGGTCCTCTGTCACCCGGATCTGCTGCATGTTCGTTCAGCCCTGCCATACCAGCGGCAGGGTCGAAGGCCCGATGATCCCCGACAGGAACGATTCGATCTCCGCCCCTTCCGCCAGCCGGAACTCCGGCAAAATCGCCAGCGCCTCTTCCATCGCGATGCGCATTTCCCGCTTCGCCAGATGCATGCCGATGCACAGGTGCGGGCCGTATCCGAAGCTCACGTGGCGCGGCTTGCGGTTGAAATCGACCTTCTCCGGCTCCGGAAAAGCCACCGGATCGTTGGCGGCGAGGTGGGTGGGCATCAGCACCAGATCGAAGGCCTTCATCTTGACGCCATCGACAACAGTATCCTGTGTGCACAGCCGGATCGTCGTCACCGCCGCATAGGCGCGCATCAGCTCGTCGATGGCATCGCCGATCCGGTCGGGATTGGCGCGCAGGTACTCCTGATCCGCCGGGTTTTCGGCGAGGTGGTGGAAGTGGTTCGACATGTTGGTCGAGACCGTATCGAGCCCGCCGACGAACAGGTTGAAACAGAAGCCGATGAGCTCGTCCTGCGTCAGCTTGCGCCCTTCGATCTCGCCCTGCACCGCGAGCGTTATCAGGTCGTCGCGCGGATTGGCGCGGCGATCCTCGCATTGCCCGGCGAGGTAATCGACGATCTTGCGCAGCGCCTCGGCCACCGGCTCCTGCTCCGCCGAGCGCAGAATCGCGTGCTCCCATGCAAGGAACGTCGCCATGTCTTCCTGCGGCATGCCCATCAGTTCGAGGAACACGCGGATCGGAAACTCGAATGCGAAATCGGCGACGAAATCGCACTGCCCCTGCGGCCGCAATTGCTCCAGCCGCTCGCGCGCGAACCCGCGGATATGGTCGTCCAGCCGATTGATGAACTTGGGTGCGAACATCGGGTTGAGCAGCATGCGGTATTTCGAATGCAGCGGCGGATCGCTCTCGTGCGGGATCGAGAACCACTCCTGACCGATCATTTGGGCAAAGCCGGACGTGCCTTTCACCGTGAAATGCTCGGTATCCATGTAGATCGCCTGCAACGCTTCCATGGAGCGCGGCACCCAGGCACCGGGCAGCATCTCGTGCATGTTCTCGGCCCAGAAGATCGGCGGATAGGTCTGGATCTCGGGGATCATCGTGCGCGGCAGCACGTCCGAGCGAGCCCCGCGCAGCTTGAAGGGATAGGGCCGGACCAGCTCGGCGGGAACGTGATCGGGACGTTCCATCGTCAACCTCGACGTTTCAGGTCTTTGAGTTTCACCACCCGCGTCGTGATCGGCTCGATATGCCCCGGCGCGAGCAGGAAGCGCCAGAAGATCGTGCCGCGCGGCCGTCCCTCCGTATCGAGCCAGTTGGGCAGGCCCGGGTCTTCGTGCGCGAGGATCATGCGGAACGTGCCGTCCTTCTCACGGATCGTTTGCCTGCGATTGAGCGAGATCTGCCGGTTCACATAGTCGAAGGTCGCGAAGTAGCGGGTGAACAGGACGACATTCGCAAAGCGGCACTCGGGCCAGCGCCCGCGCATTTCCAGCGCCTCGTCCGGGCCGAGCTGATACTGCGTCTGCAGATAGCGGTTGTCGGCAGCGGCATAACCCATGGCCCGGTTGTTGGCCTTGACGTTGGGATCGGTGAACTGGTTGGCGACCGGCGAGAGGAACGGCGTGAAGGCCGCACCGGTGCGCGGGATATCGGTCGGCCCGGTCATCCCCAGCACGCCCTCGAAATAGGTGATCACGGTTTCGAGCCGCGCGGCCATCGCTTCCTCGGTGAGAAGCGGCGGCACATCCGGGCGAGCGACCGGGTTGATCGTCAACGGGATGTGCAGGCTCTGGTCCGCCGCAGCCGAGTGTTCCTGCTCGAAATAATGGCGCGTGGTGATCGTGCGCGAATC
>CAZRVW010000230.1:0-4181 GCA_964603645.1 uncultured Novosphingobium sp.
ATGATGGCGACCGCCTTCATGGGCTACGTGTTGCCCTGGGGCCAGATGAGCTTCTGGGGCGCCAAGGTCATCACCGGCCTGTTCGGCGCGATTCCGCTGGTTGGTGAGCCGATCCAGGTATGGTTGCTGGGCGGCTTCGCACCCGACAATGCCGCGTTGAACCGCTTCTTCTCGTTGCACTACCTGCTGCCGTTCGTGATCGTCGGCGTTGTCGTGTTGCACATCTGGGCACTGCATATCCCCGGATCGAGCAACCCCACCGGAGTCGAGGTCAAGAGCGAGAGCGATACGGTCCCGTTCTACCCCTATTTCATCGCCAAGGACGGTTGGACACTCGGTGTGCTCCTGGTCGTGCTCGCCGCCATGACGTTCTTTGCGCCTAACATGCTGGGTCACCCGGACAATTACATTCCGGCCAACCCGATGAGCACGCCTGCGCACATCGTGCCGGAATGGTATTTCCTGCCATTCTACGCGATCCTGCGCGCCTTCACGGTCGACTTCTTCTTCATCCCGGCAAAGCTGATGGGCGTGCTCGCCATGTTCGGTTCGATCCTGGTGTGGTTCTTCCTGCCCTGGCTCGACAAGTCACCGGTGCGCTCGGGAAGCTATCGCCCACTGTTCCGCAAGTTCTTCTGGTTCGGCCTGATCCCGGCCATGGTCGTGCTGTTCTATTGCGGTGGCGCGCCGGCCGAGGAACCCTACGTGGTGCTGAGCCAGATCGCTTCGCTTTACTACTTCGCGCACTTCCTCATCATTCTGCCGATCGTTTCAGCGATCGAGAAGCCCGAACCGCTGCCCTATTCGATTACCGAGGCGGTGCTGGGCGAGGACGACAACGCCAAGCTCGGCAAGGCCGGTTAAGAGCAGCAAGACGGAAAGACGATAGACATGGCACGCATCCTCTCCATCCTCGTCGGGCTGTTCTTCACCGTGGCGCTCCTGTGGTCGCTGCTGGTCGGCCTGTTCAATTTCGAGTTGCCGCACTCAGTCGAGCACGATTTCCACAAGGCCCCGCAACATCTCGCGCTTTCAAGCGACGGACCGTTCGGCAAGTTCGACCGGCAGCAGCTGCAGCGCGGCTTCCAAGTCTACAAGGAAGTATGTGCGGCGTGCCATGGCCTTCGCCATGTCGCGTTCCGTGATCTTGCCGCGCTCGGCTACAATGAGCCGGAAGTTAAGGCGATCGCCAAGGGTACACTCGTCCCAGGTATCGATCCCGCCACAGGTGAGGCTACCACGCGCCCCGGCCTTCCCACCGACTACTTCCCAGAGCCTTTCGCCAACGATGTTGCGGCACGCGCGGCCAACAACAACGCGATCCCGCCTGATCTGTCGCTGATGACCAAGGCGCGCCATCATGGCCCGGCCTATGTCTATTCCCTGCTGACCGGTTATACCGATGCGGCGACTTACAAGAACGCGGAAGGCAAACCGCTGCCGAAGGAGAATTATCCGACGGAGACGACTTACTTCAATCCGTACTTCGCGAATCTCAATCTCGCCATGGCACCTCCGCTTAACGAAGGCATGGTGAGTTACGGCGACGGTACGGAGGCATCCGTCGATCAGATGTCCAGGGATGTCGCAGCCTTCCTCGTCTGGACTGCCGAGCCCAAGTTGGAGAAGCGCAACCAGGTCGGTTGGCCCGTATTGGGCTTCCTGCTCTTCGCGACGGTTCTGGGATTCCTGGCTTTCAGGAACATATGGGCCGACAAGAAGAAGAAGGGCTAAACTAGTTGCGTTGGGCGCTTTGAAGGCGATGTTATTTGGAAAGCGCCCCTCCATCTTCGCGATGGCAGGGGCGTTTCCTTTTGAACCGCTCGCATGACGCCCGATGCAATCCGGGTCCTCGTGCGTTCAATCCCGGATTTCCCGAGGCCGGGTATCGTATTCCGCGATGTGACGACGCTTATCGGTAACGGCGAGGGGTTCGCAGCCGTTGTCGACTGGTTGGCGGAGATGACGCGGGCTGAGGGTGCGCAAGTCATTGCCGGCATCGAAGCGCGGGGATTTATTTTTGGCGCCGCGGCGGCGGCGCAGCTGCGATTGCCGTTCGTGCCGATACGCAAGCCCGGTAAGTTGCCAATGGAGACCCTCGCGGTTGATTACGCTCTCGAGTATGGGGCAGACAGTCTGGAGATCGATCCCGGCGCTATCGCTGATGGTGCGCGTGCGATCTTGATCGATGATTTGTTGGCGACCGGTGGGACTGCGGTTGCTGGGGCCGAATTGCTCAGGAGGGCTGGTGGTATTGTCGATCGGGCGCTTTTTTGTATCGATCTTCCTTCTCTTGGCGGCCGGGAGCGGCTTGGGCAGCTTGGCGTCGAGTCAACCAGCTTAATTTCGTTTGCCGGCGAGTGAGGCGCCAGGCATCGTTACGGAAGATGGAGGACGCGTGATTGGATTGAGCTCTATCCCGTAAAGGTTTCAGCTGGTGGGAGCGTTGTTTCATATTCGGAATGCAGTCGCCCCTTCCGGGGCGAGCCTGCGTAGAGGAACTCCGATTTCTGGCGGCCTGCCACTTGAGCTCGTGATCATGCAGCCAACGCCCTACCTTCATCGGCCAATGCGATGACAGCCTTGGAGGCGGCGACTGTCCCCAATTCGTTGAGCGCGAAGTGGTTCGCTTCGATATCATCGAGATCATAGACATAATTGACCATCAAACCGTGCGATTGGGCCTGACCATTGGGAGAATGGTCGGCCATGGCGTGGATGGCCTCCAGTCTCGCACCATTACCGAGGTGGAAGCGCGCCACGGAATCGAGCGGTTGGCCCGACCTGTGCTTTGCTTCCATGAGGTACTGTCCAGCGAGTGTCTGCAGTGCATCGCAATCAAGCGCGTTAGCATCCAAGGCGCGTTCCCCTGCCAGCCACTTGGCGAAACCGGGGAGCGGCGACAATGTGGCGAAGGTGCGGAGATCGGGCAGCTCCTCCTGGAGCAGCCCCACGACCCGCTTAATCAGGTAGTTTCCGAAAGGAATACCGCGAAGGCCCTTCTGGCAGTTGGAGATCGAATAAAAGATGGCGCAATTCGCCTTGTGAGGATCGATCTCGTCTCGGTGCTCGGCAATAATCTGGTGGATGGCATTGGGCACCTCGTGCGTGAGCGCCACCTCCACGAAGATCAACGGATCGTCGATCATTTGTGGGTGGAAAAAGCCGTAACACCGTCGGTCGCGCGGCTCGACGCGTCGGCGGAGATCGTCCCAGCCATCGATTTCATGCACTGCCTCGTAGCGGATTATGCGTTCCAGGAGCCGGGCCGGGGAATCCCAGGCAATGCGCCTGAGTTCGAGGAAACCGGCATTGAACCAATCCGAGAACGCCTCATCAAAGGCACTGCCGAACAAGCGAGTTCCCTGCGCCTTTTCGCCCATAGCCAGAAGATCCTCGCGCATCGAAAGGAGTCTACTGATCCCATTTGGTGCCAGGTTTAGAATTCTCACCAATTTGTCACTGGGGGCGTCGCTTGCGGAATTGAGCGCCCGGGCACTGGCTGCGTTTGGTTCGACTTGCCACCGGGCAATCGCAGCGTCGATAGCATTGACATCGTTGGGATAAAGATCGTGGAACGTCGCGATGAATGCCTGCCGGTCCTCCAGTTCGCTCGCTTCGTATAGATCGAGAAAGGCCGATGCCAAAGCCGGCCCCGATGCACGGCCCCGAAGCGAGAGCAAGGCATTAGCCAAATCTAGCAGACTTTCGGTCGAGGCGTGACGTGGCGCAAGACCGATACGTCCGAACAATTTTCCAAGCCGAGATGACATCAGAAGATCGAGAGGGTTTCGTCTCGATAGTGTGCTCAATTCAATTTGCATCGGTCTTTTCCTCGGCTGTCTTGGGGGCCCAGATATCGCTGTTGCAGGGAATTGTGGGTTGTTCCATATGGAAGTAGTCTTACCTTCTGGGAAAGCTGGAGGCTTCGAGCAGCGAAAATAGCCAGAAAACGACTCTAGTTCTACCGATCGACCGCTCAGACCACCAATCTGCACGCCGAATACCCAATCAACCCTTAGGAACGGCATGGTGGTTGCGGATGTCAAGCTTGACATCACATTAGCAATAGCAAATGACCCTTTGACTACGCAAATGCGACATGTCGTTCAACGCAATGGTCGACGGGGTACTGTCAGAGCAAATGCACCCGATTGACGGATGAGGTGCTTAGGGTAGGG
>CAZRVW010000231.1:0-4171 GCA_964603645.1 uncultured Novosphingobium sp.
CAGTGTGACGAACGGCTTCCACCACAGCCGCAACTGCCAGCGGCCTCCGTCGGCCTCCCCGCCGATCACGGCATAAAGCTGACCGTTCCAACGCGTAAGCAACGCGGATTCAGCAGTCTGCTGCGGCGGGGTCCAGAAATTGCGCGATTGGGGCGTGATTGTGTATTCTGGTCCATCGCCGTAGCGCGCGCCCATCGCGGCTTCCAGCGCCGTCCAGTTAGGGCCAGCGACAGGCGAAACAGCTTTCAGCGTGACCTGCCACGGACCGACCTGGGTCGATTCACCGACCTTCACCGCTTCGAGCTTTTCGACCTTGTAGGCCGTCTCACAGCCCATACCGAACAACGTCACCGCAACGCCCAGATGCGCAACGACCATGCCCCATGTGGCCAAAGGCGTGCGGCGCAGGTTACGTCCACGCAGCGGCAGCACGCTGGCGATCGCAAGGCCAGCGGCCAAGGCCATGCCGATAAACGGCAGGAGGCCCGCACCGCCCTTTATCAGCAAAGCAATCATGGCGGCCAGTGCGGCCAGCCCTGCAAATATCAGCGGCTTGCTGACCCGCCCGAGCGAATCCGTCCGCCAACGCAGCAGCGGCCCCACCATCAACACCAGCAGCATCGGGAAAAAGAAGATCGCGCCTACCGGATTGAAATAGGGCGGGCCGACAGAAACCTTGGTGTCGAACGCTTCGGTCACCAAAGGATAGAGCGTGCCGAACAACACGATGGCAAGGATTGCCGAGAGCAAGACATTGTTGATGACTAGCGCGGATTCGCGGCTCACCGTGTTGAACTGCTTGCCTTCGGCAACGGTCGTGGCGCGCAGGCCGAATAGTGTCAAAGCGCCGCCAATATAAATCGCCAAAAGCACGAGGATGAAGGTCCCGCGTTCGGGATCGACGGCAAAGGCATGTACCGAAGTCAGAATGCCGGACCGCACTAGGAACGTGCCGACCATCGACATCGAGAAGGCGACAACACCCAGCATCACCGTCCACGTGCGCAAGGCGTCGCGCGATGCCAGCACCGATGCCGAATGCAGCAAGGCGGTTGCGGCCAGCCACGGCATCAGCGACGCATTCTCGACCGGGTCCCAGAACCACCAGCCGCCCCAGCCCAGTTCGTAATAGGCCCAGTAAGAGCCCGCCGTGATGCCGATGGTCAGGAATATCCAGGCGCCCAGCACCCATGGCCGCATGGCCTTGGCAAAAGCGGGACCGACTTCGCGCGTCACCAGCGCGCCAATGGCGAAGCTGAACGCCACCGAGAGCCCAACATAGCCGAGGTAGAGCGTGGGCGGATGGAACGCGAGGCCGATGTCCTGCAACAGCGGATTGAGACCGTTACCCTCGACCGCGGCCGGATTCAGGCGCTCGAACGGATTTGAGGACGCCAACAGGAAGGCATAAAACCCAAGGCTGACGAAGGCCTGCCCTGCCAGCGTCGCCAGCATCGTGCGCTCCGGCAGGCGCCGCTCAAAAAGGGCGACGAACGCGCCTGCAAGCCCCATTACCATGACCCACAGGAGCATCGAACCTTCATGATTGCCCCATGCGCCCGCAATCTTGAAGATGAACGGCTTGGCGGAATGGGAACTGAGCGCGACCAGTTTCACCGAAAGGTCGGTACGCGCGAACAGCACGATCAGCACGAGGAACGACAGCAAGATGAAGAGGCCCTGCACGACCGCCACGGGCCGGACGACGCCCGAAAGCCCCTTCCCCTTGCCCGCGACCGCCGTTGCGCCTGCAACAAGCTGCAGGACCGCGAGCGCGGCTGCGAGCCACAAGGCAGCCAGTCCGAGTTCCGCGATCATTGCAGGTCCGAAACCCCGGCTGCCAGATCGTCCTTCTGGTGCTCGGTCATGTCCTGCAACTCTCGCGGGACATAGTTTTCATCATGCTTGGCGAGCAGGTTGTCGGCAATAAACGTGCCGTCCGCGGCCAGTTTGCCTTCCGCCACGACGCCTGATCCTTCAACGAAAAGCGAGGGAACAATGCCCTTGAAGCGTACCGGGACAGTTGCGTCACCGTCACCGACAACAAACGCGATGGTCACGCCGTCGGCTTCGGTCACGATAGAGCCTTGCTGCACCATGCCTCCCAACCGGACCGCCTGCGACGGATCAGGGGGTGACACCACCATCTCGCTGGGCACATAGAAATAGGACGCCTGGCTTCGCAGCCCCCAAATCGCCAGCAAAGCAGCAGCAATCAGGATTGCGAGCGCCACGACGACAAGGATCAACCGCTGGTGCTTTGGCTTCAAACCACCGCCTGCCGCATTGACCGCATTCATAGTTCACGGCTCCGCTCACGACGGCGTTCGGCGGCGCGCATGGAAATCCATGCCCATGCAATCATCGCCACAGTGCCCCCGATGCCGACAACATAGGCCGCGGTAACGAACGTCCACTGGTCAAGCACTTCACGCATCAGCCCAGAACCTCCGTTCCTGTTGCCGCAACGCCGGCCTTTGGTGCGGCGGCCATCGCTTTGCGGCGCAACCGCGCTTCGGCCTGCATGTCGGCAAGGATAGCGCGCATCCGGGCGAGCACGACGCCGCCGAAAATCAAGGAGAACCCAATGGTCGCGGCCAACAGCGGCCAGAGGAATGCTGCATCAATGGCCGACTTGCCCATGGTGATGCTGGGCGGCTGGTGCAGGCTGTTCCACCACACGACCGAGCGATTGATGATCGGGATGTTGATCGCACCCACCAGCCCGAAAATGGCCGCCACGCGCATGTTGCCGGTACCTTGCCGACGCGCCGCATCGGATAGCGCAATATAACCGAAATATAGGAACAGCAGAACCAGCATGCTGGTCAGCCGCCCATCCCACACCCACCAGGTTCCCCAGGTCGGACGTCCCCAGATCGATCCGGTGGCAAGGCAGATCGCGGTGAATACGGCGCCGGGAAGAGCTGCGGCGCGGGCGGCTATGCCAGCAAGCGGATGACGCCACACCAGTTCTACAAGGCTGGCAACGGCAATGGTCGTCCAGCCTGCCATGCCGAGCCACGCCGCCGGAACATGGATAAAGAGGATCCGGACCGTCTCACCCATCAGCCGGTCAGGTGGAACAGAAGTCAGTCCGTAAACCAGCGCCACGGCTGTGAGGACGATCCCCAAAACCATGAAGATCGGGGTCAGCCAGCGTGCAATGCGGAGGAAACGGGCGGGATTGGCAAAGCCGTGCATGATCCGACCGTTTTTACACCGCAATGCAGCAAGGGCAAGTGACAGTTTGGACGGTCTTGTCAAAGGGATGGCCGGCTAGGGTGCAGGCTGCTAGCCGGAGCGGATGAGCAAGGCTGAGAACCCGTTCCGATATTTTCATTCATCCCCTGAAGTCATCCGCCTGGTGGTGATGATGTATGTCCGGTTTCCGTTGTCGCTACGGAACGTCGAAGACCTGTTGTTCGAGCGCGGTATCGACCTTTGTCACGAGACGGTTCGGCTGTGGTGGAACCGGTTCGGTCCGATGTTCGCGGCCGATATTAGGCGGCAACGCGTCAGCCGCATGAAGGGCTTTCGCCAGTGGCGGTGGCACCTTGATGAAATGTTCGTGAAGATCAACGGAGAGCGCCACTACCTATGGCGAGCGGTCGATCACGAAGGCGAGGTTCTGGAAAGCTATGTCACCAGGAAACGGGACAAAGCTGCGGCTTTGCGGTTCATCAGGAAGGCACTCAAACGTCATGGCCAGGCCGAGAAGATCGTTACCGATGGCCTTAAGTCCTATCCCGCTGCCATGTCTGATCTGGGAAATTCAGAGCGCCGCGAAATGGGCCGCTGGTTGAACAACAGGGCCGAGAACGCGCACCTGCCATTTCGACGACGAGAACGAGCAATGCAGCGATTTCGAAAGATGAAGTCGTTACAGAAATTCGCCTCGGTCCATGCCTCATTCCATAACCACTTCAACTCCGAACGCCACCTCGTCGACAGACAGACTTACAAGATCCGCCGCTCGGCTGCCCTGGCCGAGTGGCAAAACCTCGTGGCCTGATCCTACGCATACTTGGGGTGAATTGCGTCATGTGGAGACGAGTTAGCGTCCGACTGACATCGCCGGCCGGATGAACTGGCGCTTCGGCGCTACCGTCATCATCGGTTGTTTCATCCTGTTCGGGGCTGCCGCAATCGTTTCGGGAATTCAGTCCGC
>CAZRVW010000232.1:0-4154 GCA_964603645.1 uncultured Novosphingobium sp.
GACATTGAGGATCTTGCCCTTGAGCGGCAGGATCGCCTGGGTCTTGCGGTCGCGGCCCTGCTTGGCCGAGCCGCCGGCGCTGTCACCCTCGACCAGGAACAGTTCGCACAGGGCGGGATCGCGCTCCTGGCAATCGGCGAGCTTGCCGGGCAGCGAAGCGATGTCCATCGCGCCCTTGCGCCGGGTTAGCTCACGCGCCTTGCGCGCTGCCTCGCGCGCTGCAGCAGCATCGATGATCTTCTGGATGATCGCCTTGGCCACGGCGGGGTTTTCCTCCAGCCACTCGCTCATCTTGTCGCCCATCAGGCTTTCGAGCGGCTGGCGCACTTCGCTCGAGACGAGTTTGTCCTTGGTCTGGCTCGAGAACTTGGGATCGGGCAGCTTGACCGAAACAATCGCGGTGAGCCCCTCGCGCATGTCCTCGCCCGAGAGCGAGACCTTTTCCTTCTTCGCCAAGCCCGAGCGCTCGGCATAGGAATTGATCGTGCGGGTCAGCGCCGCGCGAAATGCCGCAAGGTGCGTGCCGCCGTCGCGCTGCGGGATGTTGTTGGTGAAGGTGAGGACGTTCTCATAGTAGGAATCGTTCCATTCGAGCGCGACTTCGATGCCGATGCCGTCGCGGTCCGCCGAAATGGCGATGGGATCGGGCATCAGCGCCTGCTTGTTGCGATCGAGCCATTGCACGAAGGCAGCGATCCCGCCCTCGTAGAACAGGTCGTGCTCGGCCACGTCTTCGTGCCGCCTGTCGCGCAGCAAGATGTGCACGCCCGAATTGAGAAAGGCGAGTTCGCGGTAGCGATGCTCGAGCTTTTCGAAATCGAATTCGGTGACGTTCTTGAAGGTCTCGGTGGAGGCCATGAAGGTCACGCGCGTGCCCTTCTTGGCGCCCCCTTTTCCATCTGGCGGGGCATCGCCCCGCACTTCGAGCGGGCCGACGGCATCGCCATGTTCGAAGCGCATCCAATGTTCCTTGCCGTCGCGCCAGACTGTCAGTTCCAGCCACTCCGACAGCGCATTGACCACCGAAACGCCGACGCCATGCAGGCCGCCGGAAACCTTGTAGGCGTTGTCCTCGCTGGTGTTCTCGAACTTCCCGCCGGCGTGGAGCTGGGTCATGATGACCTCGGCGGCGGAAACTCCTTCCTCGGCGTGGATATCGACCGGAATACCGCGGCCGTTGTCCTCGACCGAAACCGAGCCGTCGGGATTGAGTTCGATCAGGACGAGATCGCAATGTCCGGCCAGCGCTTCGTCGATGGCATTGTCGGACACCTCGAACACCATGTGATGCAGGCCCGAGCCGTCGTCGGTGTCGCCGATATACATGCCGGGGCGCTTGCGCACGGCATCAAGGCCCTTGAGGACCTTGATCGAGTCCGCGCCGTAATTGCCGTTGCCGGTCGCAGCGGCGTTTTCACTCTCGTCTGTCATGCCGATCATATAGGTTTTGCCGCCGGTTTACCCAAGCGGAACCGTGTCTGCACCGGCGCTTTTCCACACTTCGCTGGCGCATTATAGGCCGCGATGGGGAGTACGAACGATGGTGATGATGCTGATCTTCGTTGTGGCGGTGTCAGGCGCACTGCTGATCGGCGCCGCCTGGGGGCTTTTTGCACCATTAAGCAAGCGGTTAGAAGGATTTCTGATCGCGCTTGCCGGCGGCGCGCTGATACTCTCGCTGGTCTCGGAACTTATCGAGCCTGCAATCGAAAAATCCAGTATTTCCTTGGCAACTGGCGGCATTGCCGCCGGTGCGGTCGTCTTCGCGGCGATCGACTACCTGATCGATGAAATCTGGGGGGATGAATCAGGAGGTGGGCTGCTTGCGGCAATCACTCTCGACGGAATTCCGGAAAATCTGGCGCTCGGCGTGGCGCTCATTGCCGCCGGCCCCATGCAGGTCGCGGCGCTGGCTGGGTCGATTTTCCTGTCAAACCTGCCCGAAGCTGCGGGCGGAGCCAAGGAAATGGGCGAAGGCGGACGCTCGAAAGCCGCAATTTTCGGTCTGTGCGCGGCGACCGCCGCGCTGTTGGCTGTGGTGGCGATTGCCGGAAATCTGCTGCTTGCAGGCGCCAGTCCGCACTTGCTGGCATTCATTCAATGCTTCGCGGCCGGTGCGGTCGTTGCGAGTCTCGCGACCGAAGTCTTTCCCAAGGTCTACGAGGAGGATCACCACCTAGCCGGGATCGCTACTGCGCTCGGGCTCGTGCTAGCGTTCCTGCTGGGTGAAATCGGTGGCGGTTGAAAAGCCGCGCCCGATTCAGAACAACGTTGCGGTCCACGCCAGCCCGCTGATGACGAAAGCGGCGACAACGCCGACAATGTTGTGTGTAATCGTGTTCATGGTCTCGTTCCTTGTGTCTTCTCAAAGTGGGCGGTCCGCTACGCACACCGCGCCCTAGGATCATTTCGTTAATAACTAACTAAGCTTAGTTAGCAGATATTGCAAGAGCGAACCCGGAGAAACTCTTAGCCGGTTGCGCAAGTGGCTTTCGGCGGCGAGTTTCAGCGGATTTCCTTGCACCTACTACCTTCATACCGAGCAATATCGTGACAGCGCGTTAATGCTGCAAATGCGAAAATTTCAGCCTTTGTTGCAAGAAATGCAAGCTGATGCCGGGCGCTGGATTTTGCCGCGAGACGCGACTAGTGCCGCCTTCCATGGACAGCGCCGCACACCCCGATTCCATCCTGCCAAACTCCATCCTTATCGTCGATTTCGGCAGCCAGGTGACCCAGTTGATCGCGCGGCGCGTGCGCGAGGCGGGAGTCTATTGCGAAATCGCGCCGTTCAGCCTTGCCGAGGCCGCCTTCGAGCGGATGAAGCCAAAGGGAATCATCCTGTCGGGCTCGCCGGCCTCGGTGTGCGACGATCGCTCGCCACGCGCCCCGCAAGTTTTGTTCGACAGCGGCCTGCCGATCCTGGGGATCTGTTATGGGCAGCAGGTGATGAGCCAGCAGCTGGGCGGCGAGGTGCGGCCCGGCCACGAAACCGGCGAAGGCGGCGAATTCGGCCGTGCTTTCCTGACCGTGACGAAGCAATGCGCCCTGTTCGACGGCCTGTGGAGCGAGGGCGAGCGCCATCAGGTGTGGATGAGCCACGGCGATAAGGTGACGAAATTCGCGCCGGGATTCGAGATTGTCGCCACCAGCGACGGCGCACCCTTTGCGGTGATCGCCGACGAGGCGCGCCGCTATTATGGCACTCAGTTTCACCCGGAAGTCGTCCACACACCCGATGGTGCGAAATTGCTTGCCAATTTCGTCCACAAGGTCTGCGGGCTGGCCGGCGACTGGACCATGGCTGCCTACCGCGAGACCAAGGTTGCCGAAATCCGCGAACAGGTGGGTGACGGGCGCGTGATCTGCGGTCTATCGGGCGGAGTCGACAGCTCGGTCGCCGCGATCCTCATCCACGAGGCGATCGGCGACCAGCTGACCTGCGTGTTCGTCGACCACGGGCTGCTGCGGCTCAATGAGCGCGAGCAGGTCGAGAGCCTGTTTCGCGATCATTACAACATCCCGCTCGTCGTGGTCGATGCCGAGGCGCGCTTCATGGCGGGGCTCGAAGGCGTCACCGACCCGGAAAAGAAGCGCAAGTTCATCGGTGGCGAATTCATCGCCGTGTTCGAGGAGGAAGCCGCCAAGATCCGCGCCCAGACCGACAAGGAGGTGACCATCCTGCTCGCCAAGGCGTACCAGGAGGAGCAGCACCTCAAGGGGGCGGGCGACGGGGAGAGCACGCGGATTTACGCGACGGCCTTCGAGCAGGATCCCGAGTTCTTCGCCTTCCTGCGCTCGCTCGAGACCTACGAGAGCGCTCTGTCTTCGGACACCGAGCTGGTCCTTTCGACCGGGGCTCCGGTGCTGCAATACTTGGCGGATCCCAACCGCGGCCAGCGTCAGGGCTCCGTCAGCCCCATCAGGAGGAGCGCACGGCCATGAGTGAGAGAACCGTTCACTGCGTCAAACTGGGCGAAACCCTCGAAGGGCTGGACAAGCCGCCGCTGCGCAGCGAGCTCGGTCAGCGGGTGTACGACCACGTGTCGAAACAGGCCTGGCGACAGTGGCTGGAGCACTCCAAGATGCTCATCAACGAGTACCGCTTGGACCTGACCAGCGAGGCTCACCAGCGGGTCTGGATGAGCGAGCTC
>CAZRVW010000233.1:0-4152 GCA_964603645.1 uncultured Novosphingobium sp.
TCCCGGCATTGTTGATCAGGACATGGACGCCGCCCCACCGTTCCTTCGCGTCGGCCACCATGGCCTGCATCTGCGCATATTCGGTGACGCTGCCGCCATTCGCGATTGCCTCGCCGCCCATTGCCTCGATTTCGGAAACGACATCGAGCGCCGCGTCGGAGTGACCGGTGCCGTCACGCGCGCCGCCCATGTCATTGACTACCACCTTCGCGCCGCGCCGCGCCAGTTCCAGCGCATAGGCCCGGCCGATGCCGCCTCCTGCGCCGGTCACGATCGCGACCTTGCCGGTGAAATCGATTGCCATGTGATTGATTCCTTCCGGGAGCAGCGATGCCACGGCGCGCAGGTGTGTTCAATGCTCGGCGTCGGCTTGCGGCAGGGCAAGCCTGCCGCCATAGGCTGCAAGCATCGAATCGCGTTAGAAAGGTCCGGCGATGAAAGTGCGCGTCCATGTCAGCCTAAAGCCAGGCGTGCTCGATCCGCAGGGGCGGGCGATTCAGCACTCGCTCGAAGGGCTCGGCTTTTCAGGCGTCAACGATGTGCGGCAGGGCAAGCTGATCGAACTCGATGTCGATGATGCCGTCACCGACGACCAGCTCGACGAAATGTGCCGCAAGCTGCTCGCCAACATGGTGATCGAGAATTACCGGGTGGAAAGGGTCACGGCGTGAGCACGTTCCGTTCGGCGGTCGTTACCTTCCCCGGCTCGAACTGCGACCGGGACATGGCGGTCGCGATCGAACAGGTGTGTGGCGGCGAAGTTTTCCGGGTGTGGCACGGCGATGCCGAGCTGCCCGAACGGCTCGATTTCATCGCGCTGCCCGGTGGATTTTCCTACGGCGACTATCTCCGCTCGGGCGCGATGGCAGCGCGCTCACCGATCATGCGTGCGGTGTCCGAAGCGGCGGGGCGCGGCGTTGCCGTGCTGGGCGTCTGCAATGGCTTTCAGGTCCTGACAGAAACGGGCCTCCTTCCCGGCGCGCTGATGCGCAATGCGGGCATCCGTTTCGTGTGCCGCGACGTGCGACTGTCGGTCGAGAACACGCAGTCGGTATTTACTTCCGGATACGGTGCGGGGCAGGAAGTCGTCTTCCCGGTCGCGCATCACGACGGCAATTTTTTCGCCGACGACGCCACGCTCGACCGGCTCGAAGGCGAGGGGCGGGTGGCGGTGCGCTATCTGGACGATATCAACGGCTCGGTAAGGGCCATCGCGGGAGTGCTCAACGAGGCGGGCAACGTGCTGGGCATGATGCCGCACCCGGAGCGCGCGATCGAACAGGCCCACGGCGGCACCGACGGCCGCGCGCTGTTCGCAAATGTAGTGGGGGCGCTCGCCTCGGCCTGAATTCTCAGGCTGCGTTGCTTTCCTGCTGGCGGGATCCATGGAACAGCTTGATCGCGTCCTCGGCTTCCATCGGTCGTCCGAAGAAGTAGCCTTGGATCTTCTTGCAGCCCAGCTGGCGGATCACATCCAGCTCTTTTTCGGTTTCGACGCCCTCGGCAGTGGTCGACATGCCCAGACTGTCGGCCATGGCCACCACGGCCCGGATGATCGCCAGGCTTTCCGGATTTCCGGTAGCCGCGCCCTGGACGAAGGTCCGGTCGATCTTGATCGTAGAGAACCGTAATTTGCGCAGGTAGCCGAGCGATGAATACCCGGTGCCGAAATCGTCCAGTGCGATCGGGCAGCCCAGCGCCATCACCTGTTCGAGCACTGCCCGCGCGTGGTCCGCGTCCCGCAGGAAAATGCTTTCGGTGACTTCCAGCTCAAGCCGTTGCGGTGCCAGTCTGCTGGATTGCAGGGCCCCGATCACGCTTGCCGCGAAATTGGGATCGAGCAGCTGTTCGCCCGAAACGTTGACGGCGACGCGAACACGTTGCGGCCAGCGCGTCGCCTCTGCGCAGGCTTGCTGCAACACCCATTCGCCGATCGGCACGATCAGGCGGGTATCTTCCGCAAGCGGGATGAATTTCGCGGGACTGACCTTGCCGTGTTCCTTGCTGTTCCAGCGCAGCAACGCTTCGAAGCTCACCACGCCCTCGGTGTCGGCGGCGACCACCGGCTGATAATTCAGCTCGAATTCGTTGAGATCGAGCGCCCGGCGCAGCGAGAATTCCAGCTGCCGACGTTCCTCGGCATGCTGGTGCAACGCGGGCTCGTAAGTGCAGTGCACGCCGCCGCCCTTGTCTTTCGAGCGGTAGAGCGCGAGGTCGGCATTGCGCATCAGCGTCTCGACCGTCTGGCCATCTCGCGGCCCCATTGCCGAACCGACGCTGGCGCCGACATAGAGTGTGTGATGGTCGACTTCGTAAGGCTGTGAAAGGCGCTCGATGACGCGTTCGGCCACCCGGTTGACGCGCTCCATATCGGAGGCGTCCCGGATCACGATGGCAAACTCATCGCCGCCGAGCCGGCCACACAGCTCGTTCTCGCTCATTTGCTCGCGCAACCGTTCGGAGACACGCGCCAGCAACTGGTCGCCAACCAGGTGGCCCAGCGAATCGTTGACCGCCTTGAATCGGTCGAGATCGATCATCAGGAAAGCGCAGCGCGACCGCCATTTTTCGGCATAGCCCAGCGCATTGCCCAGTGCCTCGGTCAGCATCATGCGGTTGGGCAGGCCGGTAAGCGTGTCGTAGCGCGCCATATGTGCGATCTTGTCCGAGCTTTCCCGTGCTTCGGTCACGTCCGAGCCGACGCCTCGGAATCCCGCGAAACTGCCATGCTCGTCGAGCTTCGGCGTGCCTGATAGCTCCCACCAGCGCGGCGCGCCGTTGATCTGCACGCGCACCAGCAGGTTGGAGAAACTCTCGCGGCGTTTGAAGCGTTCGGCAAGATCGTGAAGGCTCGAATGGAACTGTCCCGATTCCCAGGCTGGGTCCGCGATCAGTTCGATGATCGACTTGCCTTCGCAGGACTTGGCGCTGACTCCGAGCGCATAGGCAAAGCGCGGTGAAACCGCACGCACTCGGCGCGAAGTATCGATCTGCTAAAGCCAGTCGGCTTCGCCTTCCTCGAACTCGCGCAGCAGCAGCGAGACGACCTCGTTACGTTCGACCATGGCAGCTTCGGCCGACTTGGTCAGGATGAAGCGCCGGGCATTCTGCAGCGATCCGACCAGAACCGTCACGGTGAAGGCAAGGGCGACGATCGCCATGTCGTATGCACCGGCATAGAGCAGCTGGGCAACGGACGCTCCGCCGATCACCAGCGCGAGCAGCATCGCCGCAAGGGGAACTGCCGGAAGCATGATCGCCGTTGCGGTTATCAGCATGGCCAGCACCGTCCACAGCTTGAGCTGCACGGCGATGTCACCGAAGAACTGGCCAGCGGCGACTGGCACCACCCAAACCATGGCATTGGCTATCGCGCTAACCGATTGCCTGTGCACTTCCTCGCTCGACATCCTCCGCCGGTCCGCGTCGATCAGCGACCGGTCGATCCGCGTAAGATACCAGAGCGAAAATCCCAGCATGATGAGCCAGGCAACGATGCCTGCGACCGGGATCGAACCGAACAAGAGGAAACCTGCGGCCAGCCCGGCGATGCTCTGGACCGCGATCCGCGCATAGGTGCCTTGTGCGAGACTGGCGTACTGAAGCCCCCGAATGCGCAGGTATTCTGCGTCATTGTCGTCGGAAATGCCGAGTACTGCCAGAATCGACAGCTCCGTTGGGATGGTCGCCTGAGTTGTGGTTTGCGAATTCACGCACGCCAAATAACCCGGCGAAGGTTAGCACCCGGTAAACCCTTCGGGTTTTTAAGGAAATAAAGCCTGGACGGCTCGCGGCTATTCGACAGTCACGCTTTTGGCGAGATTTCGCGGCTGATCGACATCGGTGCCCTTAACCAGTGCTACGTGATAGGCGAGCAATTGCACCGGCACGGCATAGACCAACGGTGCGATCAGCGGATGGACCTTTGGCATCTCGATCACCGCCATGCAGTCCTCGCCCGCTTCGGCAATGCCTTCCCAGTCTGAAATCAACACGACCTTGCCGCCGCGCGCCGAGGCCTCCTGCATGTTGCTGACGGTCTTTTCGAACAGCGGGCCGGACGGGGCGAGAACGATCACCGGCACGCCTTCGTCGATCAGCGCGATGGGGCCGTGCTTCATCTCGCCCGAGGCATAACCCTCGGCATGGATA
>CAZRVW010000234.1:0-4151 GCA_964603645.1 uncultured Novosphingobium sp.
GGCCCGGCAGTGGAGCGGCTGGCAGGCGAGGGCGATCCACAGGCGGTGCCACTGCCGCGCCCGTTGATGGGTGCCAAGGAACCGCACTTTTCTTTCGCGGGACTCAAGAGTGCGGTGCTGCGTGCGAAGGAATCGGGCGAACACACGGACGCCGACATTGCCGCCTCGTTCCAGCAGGCGGCGATTGATTGCCTGATTGACCGGACTCGCCACGCCATTGGCACAGTCAGGCCCGTCAATGCTCTGGTGGTCGCGGGCGGGGTTGCCGCCAACAAGGCGATCCGGGCTGCGCTCGAAGAATTGGCAAGCGAGCACGATCTGTGCTTTGTCGCACCGCCATTGGCGCTGTGCACCGACAATGCCGCGATGATTGCCTGGGCGGGGATCGAGAGACTTACCTTGGGCCAGTCCGATCCGCTCGACTTCGTTGCCCGCCCACGCTGGCCGCTCGATCCCGATGCGGCTCCGGCGCGCGGCGCGGGGGTCAAGGCATGACTGGCGTCGGCGTGATCGGCGCGGGTGCATGGGGCACGGCGCTGGCCCAGGCCCTGGCGAGTGACGGCAGCGAGGTGTTGCTCTGGGCGCGCGAACCCGAGCTGGTCGAAGAGATCAACGCCAGCCGCACCAACAGCATGTTCCTGCCTTCGGCGCGCTTGATCGATACGGTAAGAGCAACCGGCGATCTTGCAGACCTTGCGGCGCTGCCGGTGCTGCTCGTGGTCGTCCCCGCGCAGTTTCTTGCCTCGGTCCTTGCCGACCTCCCGCAAGGCGACCGCGATCTGGTGCTCTGCGCCAAAGGGATCGAAGCGAAGACAGGTCGGCTGATGACTGACGTCGCTGCTGATGCCGCGCCGGGCGCAAACCTCGCCGTTCTCTCTGGCCCGACCTTCGCGCACGAGGTCGCCGCCGGACTGCCGACTGCCGTGACGCTGGCCTGTTCAAGCGGAGAAGCGCAGTGGGAGCGACTGTCGCCCGCAATCGCGCGGCCGACGTTGCGGCCTTACTATTCGGATGATCTCATTGGCGCCGAGGTTGGCGGCGCGGTCAAGAACGTACTCGCGATCGCTTGCGGCGTGATCGAAGGCCTTGGGCTGGGCCAGAACGCGCGCGCGGCGCTGATCGCGCGCGGCTATGCCGAGATGCTGCGCTTCGGCAGGGCGAAGGGTGCGCGCAGCGAGACTCTGGCCGGGCTGTGCGGACTCGGCGATCTGGTGCTGACCTGCTCCTCTACGTCCAGCCGCAACTTTTCGCTGGGCAAGGCGCTGGGTGAGGGGGTGAGCGCGGCGGAGGCACTGGCAGGCAAGAACAGCGTTGCCGAAGGAGCTGCGACGGCGCCGGTCCTGGCCGGAATCGCGCAGGCCGAAAACATCGACATGCCGATCGTCGTGGCGGTGAATCGCCTGCTGGCTGGCGATGCGCCTGCCGCGCAGGTTGTCGAGGACCTGCTATCGCGTCCGCTACGGGCCGAGCAGGAGCCCGGCGCTTGAGCGAGGCTCAGGCAGGCGATGATATCGCCCAGATCGCCCGTGGTGGGCGGACAAACTTTTTCGGCTTTTTCCTGCGACTGGCTGCACGCATCCCCTTCCTGTTCATAGCCGGACGTGCCGCTGCCTATGGTCCCGATGCACTGGGCCGCTTCGCTTCAGCACTCGTTGTTATCGAGTTGAGCGCGATGTTGTGTACGCTGGGCGAAAAGCGCGGCCTTGCGCAGCGGCTGGCCGAATCGGACGACCATCCCGCCAATGTCGTGGCCGCCGGCGTGCTCGTCGCGTTGCTGACGTCCAGCGCGCTGGCGCTGTTCTTCTGGTTCGTGCCCGCGCCGCTGTTTCCCGGCGGCGAGTTCAGCGAGATCGACCGGCTGATGGTTATCGCGATCCCGCCGCTGGCGTTGACCGAAATCTGGCTTGCCGCGCTTGCCTATCGCTTCAACATTGGTGCGACGGTGCGCGCTCGCGCCGTGGTCGAGCCCTGGACCCTGTCGATCATGGCAGGGGCGATGATCTGGATCGCTCCTGCCAGCGGACTTTCCGTGGCCTATATCGTCTCGATCTTCGCTGCCGCGCTTACTGCACTGGTGCCGTTCTTGCGCGCCTACGGCCTGCCGAAAGGCTGGCGCCCTCACCCGAGCGCGCTGGGAAGGCTGACACTGCGCAGCCTGCCGATCGCGGGTGCCGATGCGATCGAATGGGGGACGCGGCGCATCGACATCCTGATCCTGGGCCTGTTTGTCTCGCCAGCGGCGGTCGGCGTCTATTATGTCGCGCAACAAGTCGCGAGCTTGCCGCAAAAGCTCAAGACCAGCTTCGAGCCGATCCTCGGGCCGGTCATAACCCGCCGCCTCAAGGAGAAGGACCTGCCCGCCATCGCCCGGCAGGTCTGCCAGGTCGGCTTCTGGATCGTGGCGGCGCAGGCCGGGATCGCGCTGGCGCTGGGCATTCCCGGCGAAGGCGTGATGGGACTGATAGGCCCGGAATTTGTTGGCGGAACCGGTGCGCTGGCCTTGCTGCTTGCTGCCGAAGTCGTCGCCGCCACCGCCGTGGTCAGTGAAGCTGCGCTGATTTATATGGCGCGGGTGCGCAACGTGATTATCTCGATTGCGACGATCACGCTTCAGGCATTGCTGACCGTGGGCGGGATCATGCTGGTCGAACAGTTGGGCCTTGGCGAACTTTTCCGGGCCGCCGCCGCTGCGCTGGCTCTGGCTCTGGCTCTGGCATTCGCCTCGCTGGTCAAGTCGCGGATGCTTGCACGACTGCTCGGCGAAAGCGTGAACAACTGGCGCTGGGCACTTGTCTGGGCAGCGGCGCCGGCAGTCATCGTCGGCTGGCTGGTGACCCGCTATCTGCCGGAATGGGCGGAATTGCTGTTCGGCATTCCAGCTATACTCGGCGTCTATGGCTGGGTGATCTGGCACCGGGGCTTCGGTCCAGAGGACCGCAAACTGTTCCAGAAGGGCACGGCAAGCTTACCCTCAGATTAACCGTTCGTCGCATGTATAGGGCGTTCAGTCGTCGTTAAGTGCCGCTTTGGCCTCCTTGCATCGGGGCGTGATGATGGAGGGAATTTGATGAGACCGATCCGGATAGCCACTGCCTGCTGCCTTGCCGCGCTGATCGCGGGTTGCGCGGCGCAGACCGAACTGAGCGATGCCAGCCAGCCCGCGCCCGGCGCCAGCGAAGAACAGCGCGTCGTCGTGACAGGACAGCGGACCGACGGGGCCGCGAATGATCAGGCAGGCTATGTGCCGCCCGCTCCGCCGCCACCGCCCGCAACTGCCAAAGTGCGCAGCGATGCGATAGCGTCCGGCGGACTGGTCAGGCCTTCGCCGGCGCCAGAAGCAGAAATGTCGCGCTATCCTCATCATATTCCCCCGGTCATGGTTGCGCAGGATCCGGGCCGCGAGCGTTACGACGGCAAGGAAGTCTCGCCCGTCAAGCTGACTGCCAGCGAGCCGGTCTCCACCTTCTCGGTCGATGTCGATACCGGCGCCTATGCCAATGCACGCCGATTCCTGATGCAGGGCCGGATGCCGCCGCGCGATGCGGTGCGCACCGAGGAGATGATCAACTATTTCCGCTACAATTATCCGATGCCCGACAGCCGCGAGGCGCCGTTTTCGATCACCACGGATGTCGCCGTCAGCCCGTGGAACCCGGATACGCGGCTGATGCGCATCGGCCTGCGCGGCTATGATCTTGCGAAGAAAGGCCGCCCACCCGCCAACCTCGTATTCCTGATGGATGTATCGGGCTCGATGCGCAGCCCTGACAAGCTGCCGCTGGTCAAGACGGCGCTATCCGGGCTGGCAGGCGAACTGGGCAAGCAGGACCGCGTATCGATCGTTGTCTATGCGGGGGCGGCCGGCATGGTGCTCGAGCCGACGAACGACGAGCGCAAGATCAGGGCCGCGCTGGAGCGGTTGCAGGCCGGCGGGTCGACTGCCGGTGCGGCGGGCCTCAAGCTCGCCTACAACATCGCGCGCGACAATTTCATCGAAGGCGGGGTCAACCGCATCCTCATCGCTACCGACGGCGACTTCAACGTCGGCGTCTCGGACACCAAGTCGCTGATCGAAATGATCGAGCACGAGCGCGACCATGGCATCACGCTGACCACGCTGGGCTTCGGAACCGGCAATTACAACGAAGCGA
>CAZRVW010000235.1:0-4135 GCA_964603645.1 uncultured Novosphingobium sp.
GCGCTGGCTGGCGGATTTCCTGCTGGAACGCGGATCGATGCTGCGCAAGGGGGAAATTATCATGACCGGATCCATCACGGCGGTCTGCTTTCCAGCCGTAGGAACAAATTGCAGATTCGAGATCGACGGGCTGCCGCCGGTTGATGTGCGTATCCTGTAATTGCCCATAGCCGACCGCCAGATGCAAAAAGCCCTGGGGCAAGGCGGTCGTCTTCCGGCTGGATTGGCGCCATAACGGTCAGCCCAGCAGTTGGGCCCTGAGGACTTCCTTGTCGATCTTGCCAGTTGCCCCCAGCGGAAGGCTATCGACAATCCGGATTTCGTCAGGCAGCCACCACTTTGGCAGTTTTCCGGCAAGATGATCACGGAAATCGTCGAGATCGATCCCGCCCCCCGTGGAGGAGGTCACCAGCAGCAGTGCCCGTTCATCCCACTTGGGATCAGGAATGCCGATGACAGCCGCCAGGCCCACGCCCGGGAAAAGGGTCGCTGCGTTCTCGATCTCGAGCGAACTGATCCACTTGCCGCCGGATTTGACGATGTCTTTTGCCCGATCGACGATCTGCACATAGCCCAATGGATCGATCGTCGCGATATCACCAGTATCGAGATAGCCATCCGAAGTGAGCGCGGACTTTTCAAGATGATAATAGCCCGCGGCGACGCAGGGGACGCGCATCTGCAACGCGCCGGGCGTCTAGCCATCACGTACCAGTTCCTGGCCATCCTCGCCGCAAACACGCATGTCGATGCCGAAGAAGACGCGACCCTGCTTGAGACGATAGCGAAGCTGCTGTTCGGGAGGCATGGCCTCGACCGCCGCCACATGCGTCGAAATGCCGCCCACCGGCGACAGCTCTGTCATGCCCCAGGAGGCGCTGGCCTCTATTCCCTTGGCTTCAAACCGACGCATCAGCGATTCCGTCATCGCCGCACCACCGACAATGACGCGCGACAGACGCGGCAGGCGCTCATTATTGGCTTCGAGATAATCGAGCAGTCCAATCCACGCCGTCGGCACCCCCGCCAAAACGGTTACATCTTCGTCGCGCATGCGGGTAAGCAGGGTTTCGCCATTAAGCTTGCTGCCCGGAAGTACCAGCTTCGCATCTACCGCCGGGGCTGGAAGGTCAGGCCCCAGGAATTATACCAAATCCCATTGATCAGAACCCATGAGCCCATTGGCGCAGACCGAGGGACATGATGCGCCAAGGCTGATCGACGAGCTTGTTCTAGGCGTAGCAGCAGTGGTCGACGATATCGTCGTAGGATCTGAGGATCCTGTTCGACAGCCAGTTGTCGCGCATGAATTGCCAGACGTTCTCGACCGGGTTCAACTCGGAGCATCTGGGCGGCAGCGGCATCAGGGTGATGTTGGGCGGGACGACCAGTTCGGCCGAGCCATGCCATCCAGCCTGATCAAGCAAGAGGACGGCGTGTGCTCCCGGCGCGATGTGGAAGGCGATCTCCTCAAGGTGCATGCTCATCGCCTCGCTGTTGCACTTGGGCATGACGATGCCGGCGGCCTTGCCTTCAGCGGGACAGATCGCTCCAAAGATCCATGCCGAGGACCGACGCTGATCCCTTGGTACAGAAGGACGAGTGCCGCGCTTCGCCCAACGCCGGGTGAGCTTGGTCTGCTAGCCGATCCGTGCCTCGTCCTGCCACCAGATCTCGATCGGCGTACCGCGTGGCAGGCGAGCCGCTACCGCTGCCAGCTGGCATGCGAAGTCTTTTTAATAGCGGAAATGGCGTCTGCCTTCTGACCGTGATGGCGCGGGCGTGCCGACAGCTTGCGACAGCCCAGGGCGCGCATCTCGCGACTCAGCGACTGCTTGGAGATCGATAGACCGAACTCGTCCCATATCCACTGCGCCAGGTCGATCAGCCGCCAACGCACCACGCCATGCGCAGCCGGGATCGGCCCTGCATCGACGATCTCTCCAAGCGCGCGGCGCTGATCGTCGTTCAGGATCGAAGGCTTGCCCGGCGCCTTGCGCGACTTGAGCCCATCGGGACCTTCGGCGTTGAAGCGAACCACCCAGTCGCGCACGATCTGAAGGGTCACACCTCCAATCTTCGCCGCTTCGCTACGGCTGCCGCCATCCAGGATCGACGCCAGCGCCAACAACCGCCGAACCTGCTCCCCATCGTCGCTTAGGCGCGCCAGCCCACGCAAATCAGCTCCGGAATAATCCCCTCGAACCCCAATCGCTCCTGCCATCGCAAGCCTCCTTCAAACTGCAACGGTGAATCAGAAGATCAAAGGCGTGGGAATCCCCTGCATGAGGCAGCCGCATCGGGACTTGGCATTAGCGTGATACATCGGCACGGCCGGCAGAATCGTGTCACGCGCCGAAAGATTCAGCGCATCGGGCTGGATGGACATCAGGGTGTGCAGCACGTTGGACCGGTGCGAATATAACACGCCCTTGGGATCGCCCGTCGTCCCTGATTTGTAGGACAGCCCGGCGGCCGAATTCTCGTCGAATTGCCCGCCATTGGCAGCTATCATCGGCGGATGCGCAAAAGTCGTCGACCCACTCCGCCGAACTGGCGGAATGCGGGGGCGTGAAGAGCAACAGCTTCTCGATCGACTGGCATTGCCCCGACAGCGTCTCGGCAATTTCGGAAAAGGCGCCGTCGACCATCAAGATGCGATCCTTCGCATGGTTGACGATCCAGGCGAGGTGATGCTGGCCGAGCCGCGGATTGAGCGTGTGGCAAACCGCCCCGATGCCCGCGATCGCATACCAGGCGATCAGATGCGCCGCGCTGTTCATCGCCAAGGTCGCAACCAGGTCGCCGGGCTTTATGCCATAGGCGCCCAAGTCTCCGCACCTCGCTTGGCATGTCAAAGATGCGCAATAATGGCATCCCCCATGCCGCGCGAGCCAACATTATGTATACCAGGGCCGAGATCCGCCGTGCGATAGCCTGCTTCGAGCGCCTTCTCGACGGCCCCTTCGACACGATCTGCGAGATCCGGTCGATCCAGGCCCAAGCGCAGAGCCATGGCCACACTGAGAATCGTGGCGCAAGGGTTGGCGACGCCCTTTCCGGCAATGTCTGGCGCCGAACCATGGATCGGCTCAAAAAGGCCGGTCGTACCAGCTTCGCCGACCGCTGCTGACGGCAGCATTCCCAAAGAGCCGGTCAACATCGCTGCCACGTCGGACAGCAGGTCCCCGAACAGGTTGTCGGTCAGTATGACATCAAATTGCTTTGGCTGCCGAACAAGCTGCATTCCGCAATTATCGGCGTACATGTGTGACAACTTCACGTCGGAATATTCCGCCGCTCCCAACCGGCTAACCTCTTCGCGCCAGAGAAGACCGGATTCCATGACGTTCGATTTCTCGACGGAACAGACCTTCCCGCCGCGCAGCCTTGCAATATCAAAGGCAACGCGCGCCACCCGATCGATTTCGCTCGTTTTGTAGCTTGAAGTATTGAAACCGCGACGTTCGCCGTCCGGCAACGTCTCGATTCCCCGGGGCTCCCCGAAATAAACACCACCGATGAGTTCGCGAACGATCAGGATATCCAGCCCCTCGACAAGCTCCGGCTTCAAAGTCGATGCCCTCGCCAACGAGCGAAAGCAAATGGCCGGACGCAGATTTGCGAAGAGGCCAAGCCCTTGCCTCAGATTGAGCAGGCCTTGCTCGGGGCGAAGATGATAGGGATTGTCAGCCCATTTCGGGCCGCCCACCGCACCCATGATTACCGCGTCCGCAGCACGCGCTCGGTTCAAGGTTTCATCGGTGAGCGGCTCGCCGTGGGCATCATATGAGGCACCTCCGATCAGGCCATGGTCAATCTCTAGATCAAGGCCGACATTGTTTGCGAGGTGCAGCAGTACGCGTTGCGCCTCATCTATTATCTCGGGCCCGATACCGTCACCGGGTAGCATCAAGACTTTCATTATGCTAATCTGTCCTTTCGTCGCCTTAAAATTTAAGGCACCAATCGATAGTGCCCCGCCAGCTTCTGGGCTCCAACCCCGCGTGTGTGGTGCACGCTGATCCGGATCAGACCGGTAGCACCGTTGTCATCTTAACAGTCTTCAGTGCGAAACTTGAATTGATTGAGCTGACACCTGGAAGATGGAGCAATGTCTTCTTCAGGAAGCGCT
>CAZRVW010000236.1:0-4114 GCA_964603645.1 uncultured Novosphingobium sp.
GTAATGCTCCAGCCTTCCAAGCTGGCTAGAGGGGTTCGATTCCCCTTACCCGCTCCAATTTCCAGTTCGCCCACGTCCGTATCAATCTGGACACACCCCTGAAAACCACGGTATTGAGCGGAAACTAGGCCGCAGGTGTTCATCTGTGTTCGCGATCAGCCGCTCCACGAACGGGCTCGCGAGTCGTGACAAGAATGATCACGCAGAGCAGGAGGCCGGGTACGCCTGCAGAAACAAAGGCGGCGCGCTAACCATACTCTGATGCAACCCAGGCAATGACGGTGAAACAGATGATCGTGCCCAACGGCACGGCAGTCTGGAAGATGCCTGTTGCGGCAGGACGATAACGAGGTGGGAAGAGATCAGCTATCATCGAAAGGCCGCCCGAACCCGCGGCCGATTCCGACATTCCGACAACCGCGCGGGTGACCATCAAGTGAAGATAGCTGGTAGCAAAAGTAGTGGCCACGCATGCTGCGCTCCAGATTCCAAGCATCGCTGCAATGAGATTGCGGCGGCAGAAGCGATCGATCAGCACACCCATTGGCAGTAGCATCAGTGCGTTGGGGAGACCAAACATCAGGCCGGTCAAGGCGCCAAGCTGACCGTCGCTCAGTTCGAATTCGAGCTTTATTGGCTCGGCAACAAACGCAATTACTCGCCGGTCAATTTGCGCGAGCAGGTAGACGAACGTTACGGCTGTCAGAGTATACCAAGCTGCGAAAATTGGCCTTGGTTGATTCTCGCGATCATCTGAAATTGCGTCTGTCTATCCGGGGCAGTACGCGGTGAGCGTCATCCTCGACTACGTACATGCGACCGTGCTGATCGAGGGACTGGCATTTCTGGTCGCGATTGTCATTCGCGTGGTCCGAATTCGCGACGAGCGCAATCGCGCGGTCGCTGGCGAACTTCAGGCTACGCAAGAAAAACTGCGGCTATCCGAGCAATTGGCCGAAAGCCAGAAGCGCTACGATGAGACAAAGCGCCTTGCAGAAGCGCCGCGCGCCCGGATCGCTTCGACGAGCCACGACCTGCAGCAGCCGCTGGTAGCCCTGCGCCGCAGTCTGGCCGCACTCGGCAAGCCCGGCTCCGAGGAAAGCGAGCGCGCCCTTGCCGCGCTCGACTATCTCGAGGGGGTGACCGACCAGGGGCTGGCAGAAAGCGCGCCCGAAGTGCAGGTGCAGCAGGCGCCGGACGAGGGAAAGGAGAGCTTCCCGATCTCGATTATCGTGGACAATTGCGCTGCCATGTTCGTGCGCGAAGCCGAAGCGAAGGGCATCGAGCTAACCGGCGAAAGGAGCGACGCGAATGTCCATACCAACCCGGTCGTGCTGATGCGCATTGCCAGCAACCTGGTATCCAACGCCATCAAGCATTCGGGCGGCTCGCGCGTTACCATCAAGGCCGAGGACACCGGGCAGGAGATCGAGCTCGAAGTGAGCGACGACGGGCGCGGTTTCACCCCGGAGCAACTGGCTGGATTCTCAGGCGCTTACAGCAAGGGAAGCGACAGCGCAGGCCATGGTCTCGGCCTCTATCTCGTCCGCACGGCTTGCGATGGAGAGGGGTTCGCATTCGAAGTCGATTCCCGTCCGGGAAGTGGAAGCGTGTTTCGGATCAGCATCGCGAAGGGGTAAGTTCGCGATTTCCCAGCGACCAAAGACTCGCCGTTATTCCGATGTCAGCGCCGCAACCAGCGCCTGAACCTTCTTCTGCCGCCACTGCGGGCGCGGCGCGACTAGCCAGTATCCCCGACGGCATGGCTCGGCTTGCGCCTTCGTTTCCAGAAGCCCTGCCTCCACCATGCCCGCGACAAGCAGCGCGGGGACGCGGGCGCGGCCCAGCCCTGCCAAGGCGGCGGCAATCGCCTGCCCGGCATCGCTCACGGCAATGACGGGGGAGCCCTCCTCGGCCTCCTCACTTGCCTCGCCCGGCCAGCCGATCCAATCGCCGTCTCCCAGCACCACGCGCTCGGGCGGTCCGAGCGGCGAGCCTTCGAGATCGCCCGGACCGTCAATCCAACGCACGGCAAGGTCCAGATTTGCCTCGGTGAAATCGGCCGCCTCGCCATCGACGATGACGAAACGGGCCTGCGGATTGTCCTTGCGAAACGCAGCAAGGCGCGGCGCCAGCCAGGCGGAGACGAATTCGCGCGGCGCGGCAATGGTGTAGACGTGGCTCGACTGGCCTGCCTGCATCGCCTGCACCGCTTCCTCGAAATGGAGAAAGCCGGTCCGCAGTGCGCCCAGCCCCGCCTGCGCCTCGTCGGTCAGTTCCAGACCCTTGTTGGTGCGCCGGAACAGCACGACGCCGAGCACGTCTTCAAGCGCGCGGATCTGCTGGCCGACGGCCGCTGGCGTAACCGCCAGCTCATCCGCCGCGCGGGTGAACGAGAGGTGGCGCGCGGCCGCGTCGAACACTCGCAATGCATTGAGGGGAAGGTGTGTGCGCTTCATGGCACGGTGCGTTCACGCCAACGCGCTCACGGCTTGCTCTTGGGCACCAGGTTCACGCCCGCTGCTCCTGCCGAGGCTGGCGCGGCAAGCGGGAAGAACGGGATTGTCGCGCGCACATCGTGCCCGCCGTCCACGCGGAACGTGTAGTGTCCTTCCATCGAGCCGTGCGAGGTCGGCAGCGGGCAGCCTGACACATAGTCATGCGATTCGCCGGGTGCGAGCACCGGCTGCTCGCCGACCACGCCATCGCCCTCGACCAGATTGACCTGCCCCGTGCCATCGGTGATCCGCCAGTGCCGCGTCATCAGCTGCACCGTCCGGTCCGACGTATTCTCGATCCGCACGTGATAGACCCAGAACCACTTGCCGGCCTCGATCCGCGACTGTTCGGGCATGAAATTGACTGCCACGCGCACGACGATGCCTTCGGTGATGGCGGTATGCTGGAACAATTCCTTCATGGTTCGACGATGCTAGCGGCGAATTGTGAACACCACAACCACGCTGCCTCCAACGCTGTGCAAAGCGCCGGAAAGCGGCTCAAAGCCCCGCCCTGGTCAGCGCTTGATCGAGATCTTCGATGAGGTCCACGGGGTCTTCCAGCCCGACATTGAGGCGCACCATGCCTTCTTCCACGCCCGCTTCGGCGCGGCCTTCAGGCCCCATGTTGTTGTGGGTCGTGCTCGCCGGATGGCAGGCGAGGCTCTTGGAATCGCCGATATTGTTGGAGATGTCGATCAGCTCCATTGCATTCAGCATCGCGAACGCCTGTGCGCGATCCTCGAGCACGAAACTGAAGATGTTGCCGAAGGCGTCCATCTGTTTCGCGGCAAGATTGTGCTGGGGATGGCTGGCGAGGCCCGGATGGAGCATGCGGACACCCCTGCCCTCGAGGAAGCGGGCGACCTGCATCGCGTTCTCGCTTTGCCGATGTGCACGCAGGTTGAGCGTCTCAAGGCCCTTGAGCACAACCCATGCATTGAACGGCGAGGCGACCGGCCCGGTGTTGCGCTGGAACGGCAGCAGCACCTCGTTGATGAATTCGTCGTTGCCGCACACCGCGCCGAGCAGCACCCGGCCCTGCCCCTCCATCAGCTTGGTTGCAGAATAGGCGACGACATGGGCCCCGAATTCGAGCGGACGCTGAAGCGCCGCAGTGGCGAAAGCATTGTCGACCACGGTGACAATTCCGTGCGACCTCGCGAGGCCGCAGACGAATTCGAGATCGACCACGTCCATCGTCGGGTTGGCCGGAGTCTCAAAGAAGAACACCTTGGTATTGGGCTGGATCGCCGCTTCCCATGCCTCATTGTCGCGGGCATCGACAATGGTCCGCTCGATTCCAAATCGAGGACATACGTTATCGACGATCCAGCGGCACGAGCCGAAGGCGGCGCGACCGGCGACGATGTGATCGCCCGCAGAAAGCTGGCACAGTAGCGAGGTCGTCATCGCCGCCATGCCGCTCGCCTGAACGCGACAGGCATCGGCGCCTTCCATCAGGGCGATGCGCTCCTCGAGCATGGCGAGCGAGGGGTTCTGGAAGCGCGAATAGACCATGCCCGCTGCTTCGCCCTGAAACCGGGCGGCGACAGTCTCGGCATCGTCATAGGTGTAGCCCGAGTTGAGGAACAAAGCCTCACTCGTCTCGCCCT
>CAZRVW010000237.1:0-4094 GCA_964603645.1 uncultured Novosphingobium sp.
TGCGTGCTGAACGGCGAGGATTCGGTTGGCGAGTTCTACTCGGTCGCCGTCACCAACAATTTCCAGCAAGCCGATACCGGCACCAAGATGATCCACAACGGCAAAGGCTCGCGCTCGACGATCATTTCCAAGGGGATCAGCGCGGGCAAGTCGAACAACACCTATCGCGGGCTGGTGCGCGTCGGTGCTGCGGCGGACGGAGTGCGCAATTTCACCCAGTGCGATTCGCTGCTTCTCGGCCACGAATGCGGCGCGCACACCGTGCCCTATATCGAGGTGAAGAACCCCTCTGCGCAGATCGAGCACGAGGCGACTACCAGCAAGATCTCGGACGACCAGTTGTTCTACGCCATGCAGCGCGGTCTGGACGCCGAGGAAGCCGTGGCGCTGATCGTCAATGGTTTCGCCAAGGAAGTGCTGCAGCAATTGCCGATGGAATTCGCGGTCGAGGCGCAGAAGCTGCTCGGCATTTCGCTCGAAGGGAGCGTGGGGTGAGCGGGAAGAAGACCCTCAAGCTGCGCGATCCATCCGAGCAGACCGACGCACCCACGCTCAAGAAGCGTGGTCGCGGCTGGGAGATTTCCGAATCGCGGCTCGATGCCTTGCACGATCAGGCCCGCGAAATGCGGCGCCATTCGAGCGAGGCCCACAAGGCATTGGCCGCGCGGTTCGCCCAGGCCGATCTTGGCCGCTACAAGTTCACCCGCCACGCCGTTGTCGGCTCGGCCATCGTCGATTTCAATTGCCACAGTCTCGGTATGGCGATCGACATCGACGAGGAGGGCGAGAACGAAGCCCTCGCCAAGCGCCGCGATAAAAGCCTCGAATCAGTCGGCATCCGGGTGATGCGGATCAAGGCAGTGGATATTCTCGAAAACATCGACCCCGTGCTCGAACGCATCACTGCCGGAATGCGCCTGCGGATCGCCGACAAGGCCGAGGCCCGGCGCGCGCATCGCGAGGCGTTTGGCACTTCGCGCAACAGGAAGAGCAATGCTGCAGATTGAAAACCTCCACGCCACTGTCGGCGGCAAGGAAATCCTCAAGGGCCTCTCGCTCACGGTAAACGCGGGCGAAGTTCATGCCATCATGGGTCCGAACGGTTCGGGCAAGTCGACCCTGTCCTATGTGGTGGGTGGAAGGCCCGGATACGAAGTGACGCAAGGCTCGGTCCTGTTCGATGGCCAGGACCTGCTCGCGCTCGAACCGCATGAGCGCGCTGCTGCGGGACTGTTTCTTGGTTTCCAGTATCCCGTTGAAATTCCCGGCGTGTCCTTTGTCCAGTTCCTGCGGGAGGCGGCCAACGCTCAGCGCAAGGGCAGGGGCGAAGAGCCGCTCTCGGGCGGCGAATTCCTCAAGCTGGCGAAGGAAAAGGCTGCGCTGCTCAAGCTCGACATGGACATGCTCAAGCGTCCGGTGAATGTCGGTTTTTCCGGTGGCGAGAAGAAGCGCGCCGAGATGGTGCAGATGGGCATTCTCGATCCCTCGTTCGCCGTGCTCGACGAGACCGATTCGGGCCTCGATATCGACGCGCTGCGGGTGGTCGGAGAGGGGATCAACGCGATCATGCGCAAGCCCGATCGGGGCGTGCTGCTGATCACGCACTACCAGCGACTGCTCGACTATGTGAAGCCGGACGCAGTGCATGTTCTGGCGGGTGGGCGTATCGTGAAGAGCGGTGGGCCGGAACTGGCGCTTGAACTTGAAGAGCAAGGCTACGAGGCGGTGCTGTGAACGAGACGCTCGTTCTGCCCACTACGCGCGACGAAGAGTGGCGCTATGCCGACGGCGACTGGCTCGCCGAGGCGGATCCCGTCGCGCTTGGCTACTGGCACGAGCACGAGGTTGCCGCTGGCGATGTGGAGCGCGGGTTTGCCTTGATTGAGCCCGGCGAGGGCAGCAAGGTCGACAGGCTGCGCGTGCATGTAAGGGCAGGCGGGCGTTACGAGCATTTCGTCATCAATGCCGGTGCGCAGTACACTCGTTGCGAGCTCGATGTCGTGCTGGAGCAGGGCGCGCATTTCGAGCTGGGCGGCGTGATCCTCGGTGGCGGCGACGCTCGGGGCGAAATCGTCACGCGGGTCAAACATGGGCCAGAAGCAAGCTCAAACCAGGTGGTGCGAGCGGTGCAATGGGGGCGCTCTGTCGGCAATTTTCTCGGCCGGATCGAGATCCCGCGCGACTCGCAAGAGGTTGACGCTGCGCAGAATTTCAAGGCGATCCTGCTCGAAGCGGGCGCTTCGGCCAATGCCAAGCCCGAGCTCGAAATCTACGCTGACGATGTAAAAGCTGCTCACGGCGCCGCCATCGGTGCGCTCGACGAGACCGCCACATTCTATATGGCCTCGCGCGGGATCGCACCGGAAGCCGCCCGCAAATTGCTGGTCCGCGCTTTCATCGCTGACGCGTTTGTCTCTGTGAAACACGAAGAAACGCGTGACGACCTGCTCGAACAGGCGCTGCACTTTCTGGAAGGGGCGGCCTTGTGAGCACTACGACTCTCACCCGCCGCGCCGATTTTCCTGGCCTGCTAACGCCGCAGGGCGCGCCCTGGCACTATCTCGACAGCGCCGCCACTGCGCAGAAGCCGCAAGCAGTGATCGAGGCTATGGCACGCGCACTTGGGCCGGACTATGCGACGGTCCATCGCGGCGTCTACGCGCGCTCGGCGGAGATGACCCTGGCCTACGAAGCGGCGCGGCGGCGGGTCGCTTCGTTCCTCGGTGGTCAGGAAAACGAAGTGGTCTTTACTCGCGGCGCGACCGAGGCGATCAATCTGGTGGCGCAAACATGGGGTGTGGCCAATCTCAAGGCGGGTGATCGCGTACTGTTGTCCACGCTGGAGCACCACTCCAACATCGTGCCGTGGCAGCTGCTGCGCGATCGGACGGGTATCGCAATCGACGTCTGCCCCCTGACCGAAGACGGGCGCATCGATCTCGATGCGGCGGAGCGGATTTTGACTCCCGCCCACAAGCTTGTGGCACTCGCCCATGTTTCCAACGTGCTCGGTTCCATGCTCGATGTGCGGCGTGCTGCCAACTTGGCGCATCGGAAGGGCGCGAAACTCCTGATTGACGGCTGTCAGGCCGTGCCGCGCCTGCCGGTCGATGTCGCGGCGCTGGATTGCGATTTCTACGTCTTTTCGGCGCACAAGCTCTACGGTCCGACCGGGATCGGCGCGCTGTGGGCGCGCGCGGAGATTCTCGATGCGATGCCGCCCTGGCAGGGTGGCGGCTCGATGATCGATCGCGTGACTTTCGAGAAGACGACCTATGCCCCCGCGCCGCAGCGATTTGAGGCGGGAACCCCCGCAATTACCGAAGCGATCGCACTGCACGCCGCGATCGATTACGTCGAAGCGGTCGGTCTTGAGACACTTCACGCGCACGAGGCCGACCTCGTTTGCCAATTGCGGAGCGAACTCTCCCGGATCAATTCGGTGCGGCTGTTCGGCCCGGAGGAGTCTGCCGGAATCGTCAGTTTCGCGCTCGACGGTATTCACCCGCACGATCTCGGCACGATTCTCGACGAGGAGAACGTCGCGATCCGCGCCGGGCATCACTGCGCCCAGCCATTGATGGACCATCTCGGCGTGCCCGCGACGGCGCGCGCAAGTTTCGGCTTGTATAGCGATGAAAGCGATATTGGGGCCCTGTTGAAGGGTATAGAGAGAACCCAGAGGATTTTCGGATGAGCGAAGAACAACCCCCTGAACAGGTCGAAGGGCAGGCTCAAGAGCAGGCCATGCCCAAGCCACCGCGCGCCCGCGTGTCCGATGCGCCGTTACCGGAGGATGAAAGCGCGGGGGAAAAGCTGGCGCGCAAGCGCGACTACCTCGAAGGTTTCCTCGCAGAAAAGCCGGATGTGGCGACCGGCGAGCCAGGCGGCGATCTTTACGAGGCGGTCGTTGCCGCGCTCAAGGAAATCTACGACCCGGAAATCCCGGTCAACATTTACGACCTCGGGCTGATCTACGCGGTCGAGGTGTCCGATGAAGCGGCAGTCGTCGTCACCATGACCCTGACCACGCCGAATTGCCCCGTCGCCGAATCGATGCCGGGCGAGGTTGAACTGCGGGTAGCCTCGGTCCA
>CAZRVW010000238.1:0-4049 GCA_964603645.1 uncultured Novosphingobium sp.
AACCCGAGTGAATCAGATCAGGCCAGGATTTGCGAGAGGTTTTTGGAGGTGCCCATCTTCTTTTCGCCGAGTGTGCCGCGATGCGTTCGAAGAACACGGAGCAGTAATAGTCTGTAAGAGCCATCCCAGATAGAAGATAGGACCGTATCTGATCCTTGCCGTTCGGACCCGGAGCTACAGCGACGTAGCGATAGCACTCTCGGTCCCTTCTGGCTGCCTTGAGGCTCCGCACTGCGTGCCTTTCCCGATTCTGGAAGGATTCGGGAACGATGCGACAGAGAACGGACTGCGCCGACTTGTCGTCCGGTACCTTTTCGAATGCGAGGAGCATTTCATTTCGCAAAATGCTTGCTTCAGTGCCGATCACAGGCGGGTCGGACGCCATCGTCGGTGTGTATCTCGACACGGTTGTGCATGATGATGTGGCGAGACCTGCCGCCAGAAGCACTAGAGATCTCATAGACTTCAGCCCCCGTTTTTGTTGGGAGGCAAGCCTATCGCTTTCGCGCTAAGTAAGGGCGTTAAAACTATTTAATCGGAAAGCCTGAGCGCCACATCGCTCATAAACCGGGCATCGTCGCCTTCCGCCAGCCAGTGGGCCTCGGCGCCGATCGCGCCGAGCATGTCGGCGAGCGGGTCAATTTCCGCCTTGGCATAGTTGCCCAGCACATAGCCCGTAACCCGGTCCTTGTGGCCGGGGTGGCCGATGCCGATTCGAACACGGCGGAAGTCGGGGCCGAGGTGCTGGTTGATCGAGCGCAGGCCATTATGACCGGCAAGGCCACCGCCCATGCGCGCTTTCACCTTGAACGGAGCGAGGTCCAGCTCGTCGTGAAACACGGTAAGCGCTTCGGGCTCGAGCTTATAGAAGCGCATGGCTTCGCTCACTGCGCGCCCGCTTTCGTTCATGAAGGTAGCGGGCTTGAGCAGGACGATCTTTTCGCCGCCGATCCGGCCTTCCTGCGCCCAGCCGGCAAATTTCTTCTGCGCCGGGCCGAAGCCGTGCAGCTCGGCTATGGTGTCGATCGCCATGAAGCCGACATTGTGCCGGTGCATGGCGTATTGAGCGCCCGGATTGCCGAGGCCGACCCAGAGTTGCATTGGCTGTCCTCGCAATGAAAAACCGGCCCCGCCTTAGCAGGACCGGCCTTTCGTGTAAGCACAGGGAAGGGCGGGGCAGTCGCCCCGGCCGGTGGCGGGCGATCAATCCTCGCCGTTGCCGCCTTCTGATTCGCCTTCCTCGCCGCCTTCGGCCGCTTCGCCTTCGGCGCCTTCTTCGCCTTCGACGGCTTCCTCATCATCGGATTCGGATTCGGCCTTCTTGAGCGCCGACGGGGCAACGATCGTGGCGATGGTGAAGTCGCGGTCGTCGATCTTGGAGACCGAACCGTCGGGCAGCGTCACATTGCTGATGTGGATCGAATCGCCTACGTCCAGGCCGGTGACATCGATCTCGATCTCGGTCGGGATCTTGTCCGCCTCGCAGACAAGTTCAAGCTCGTGCCGCACGACGTTGAGCACGCCGCCCTTCTTGAGGCCCGGCGAGCCCTCTTCGTTGATAAACGCGACGGGCACGTTGACGTCTACCTTCGCATCCTTGGCGAGGCGCAGGAAGTCGACGTGCATCGGGCGGCTGTTGACCGGATGGAACGCAACGTCCTTCGGCAATGTACGCACGCTCTTGCCGTCCACCTCGATCATCACGATCGAATTCATGAAGTGGCCTGTTCCCAATTGCTGGGAAAGCGCCTTGGCCTCGACATGGATGGAGTGGGGATCTTCCTTGCCGCCATAGATGACGGCGGGGACACGGCCTTCGCGACGAAGTGCGCGGGAGGCTCCCTTGCCCGCCCGTTCGCGCGATTCGGCCGGCAGGGTAAGAGCGTCGCTCATGGTCACTACCTTTCGAATTGGATTTGGTTTCGACCGACACGCCTCCAGGGATGACCATGCCGGAAGCGCGGGCCGATAGTAGCAACCTTGGCGCAATGCAAGGAATTACTGGGTGCGCGTCACCGTGCAGCCATGCCCGCGCAGCATGGCGGGTAGCCCTTCCGTCCCGGCCAGGTGCGCCGCGCCGACCGCGACAAAGGGCCTGTCGCCGCGCTTCATCGCTGCCAGCAACAGCACCGTCCAGCGCTGGTTGCGCCCGGTGAAAAGCGCCTCGCGCAGTTCCGGATCGGCCAGCATGCCGCGCCCGGTTTCCAGTTCTATCGTCCTCATGTCGCCGCGCCGCCAGGCAGCGGCGAGGGCCGCGCCTTCGTCTTTGCCGCGTGCGGCGTCTGCAACCACAGCTGCCAGCAGATCGCGCTGTTCCTTTTCCGGCAACTGGTCGAAGATCGCCAGCTGTGCTTCGCGGCCTTCCAGTTCCTCGATCCGTTTGCCGGCACTTGCGGAGATCACCGCCCGGTCGATGCCGTTGGCGCTGTCCAGCTCGCGGCTGGCGGCCTGAGCAAGGGTGAGTGCTGCCGCCCATGTCTCGATCTCGGCAAAGTCGTCATCCTCCAGTCCCGTGTGTTCGAGCGCTGTCGCCAGGCCTTTTCGTGCGGCGGGTGCGACGCGCGACGACAGGGGGGCATGGCCAGGGCTCTTGGCAAGCCGTTCCCAGACTTGCGCGCTTGCCGCCGCATTATCGGGATCGGCAAGTTCGACCATCAGCAGATCGGCCTCTGCCAGGGCCTTGTCGATCTTTTCGCTGCGCCATTCGGCGGGCCTTTCGAGCGCATGAACCGTCCCGAACAGCCAGCCGGTTCGATCGTCAGGACAGTCGACCTGCCAGAGTGCAGGATTTGCTGGATCAGTTGGCGTTCCGCAGGCGACCAGAAACAGGGGCAGAACAAGCGCGAGTGCATTGCGCGTCATTGCGCGCGGGCCGTGCCGATACCCTGTTTGGCGAGCTGTTCCTGCACGCTGCCCTTGCCGGCGAGGTGGCCTGCGCCCACTGCCATGAACACGGTTCCGGGTTGCTCCAGCCGCTCGGCGATCCATTCCGCCCATACCCGGTTGCGGCCGATCAGGATGGTCTCGGTGAAGATCGGATCGGATTCTCCGAAATTCATGCGGGTGGCCAGTTTTTCGGCATCGCCTGCTTTCCACGCGTCGATGATCGCGGTGATGTCTTCGCTGATTGTCGGTAACTGTTCGAGCACTTCGCCGAGATAGTGTTGCTGCACTTCTGCCGGCAGGCCGTCGAACAGGCCGAACTGGTATTCGGTCGTTTCAAGACCTTCGTGCGGCATTTCCCGCGCGGCGGCCTGCTTGCTCAATATGCTTTCGACGCCTTGATCCGGCGAATAGCCCTGTTTCATCAGCGGCAAGGTGGAAAGCGCCATGGCGGCATACCACGGCTCGAAACGGTCGAGCATCGCGGGCGGGATGTTCATGTCTGCCAGCGCCTTGTCATAGGCTGCGCGCTTTTCGTCGGACAGTTGCTCGCGCAGGCTGGCGCCATCGGGCAGCATGGCCAGCTTGACCATCAGGCCTGCCAGAGCCGGATCGTCCTTGTTCACGACCTCGGTGATGAGCGTATCGGATTCGGCAAAGGCATTGGCGATTCCGCCCTGGAACCAGTCGATCCCTTGCGGCAGCGCGTGGATCGTGCCGAACAGATAGATCTTCGTATCTTCGTCGCCGACCACCCAGAGCGCGGGCGAAGGCGGCGCCTCTTCGGTCGTTTCGGCCCTCAGAGGGGCGCTCACTGACAGGATCAGGGAAGCAAGCAATAGTGCGAGGCGGCGCAGAGATTCGATCATGTCTGCGCATATAGCCACAAATCCTCGCGTTTCGATTAACGAAATGGCGTTTGCCGCGAGGTTCCTGCGCCACGGTGGTTGACCCGCCCAAAGCGCTGCGCCAAAGGCCGCGCCATGGCGAACACCTTGGCCAACACGGGGGCTCCGCTCTCGTTCCAGGACATGATCCTTGCGCTCCATTCGTTCTGGAGCGCACGCGGCTGCCTGATCTTACAGCCCTACGACATGCGGATGGGGGCGGGCACCTTCCACCCGGCGACGACGCTGCGGGCGCTAGGGCCCGAGCCGTGGAACGCG
>CAZRVW010000239.1:0-3966 GCA_964603645.1 uncultured Novosphingobium sp.
TTGCAGGAGGCTGGGCTTTAAGGTGGGAGCGCTACTGGGGGAACCACCGGTGCGACTGATCGGGGCGCCGACTAGCCACTGAACTGCTTGCTCCAAACCAAACCAAACCCACCCCATCGAACGCGCAGAATCGTATGTATGGAGGAAGCGTGGGTCCCATCTGACGAAAATGGGGGGTGCCACCCCCGGTGGGGTGCCTCTGGTCAGGTTTTCAAAGGGGGCGGGGGTGTCGATTCGATGAGCAGACCGGACGGTGTATGGCTGCGCTACCCATCAATCTTTTAGGGAACGGTTTTGGTAACCATCGCCCATTTCAACAAAAAAGCTATATAAAACAATAGCAAATGGCGGAGACGGAGGGATTCGAACCCTCGATACCCGGATAGGGTATGGCTCCTTAGCAGGGAGCTGGTTTCAGCCACTCACCCACGTCTCCGGATCGCGAAGTCTGGAGCCGCATCGCAGGCCACAAATCGCCGCCATCCAGCCTGAAGAAGGCCCAGATCGGGGCACTTGGGCACGATGGGTCCACCGCGAGCGGCGGGCTATAGCGACCCGCAAACCTTGCTTCAAGGGGCCTTTGGCCAACCGGCGTCGCGCTCCAGCCGGATTCGGCTGGCCGCAAGCCGGACTCGCACTGTCGCCGGTTCATTGCAGAACGCCGAAGAATCGCCATTCATCGCCGTTATCGACCGGCACCGTGCGCGGATGCGCGGCCTTTTGACCATGATTTCGGGAGGGCACCGGACCATGACTTCGATCAGAATGCTCTTCGCCGCCATGCTGGCGCTGCTATCCCTCGCGGCAATGCCTGCCGCTGCCCAGGTGCGCGCCGTCGACCCTGATGCGGCTATCGATGCGGATCTTTCCGGCAATGCCGCGCCGCCCGCGCCGGTTTCGGACGCACCCGTTCCCTCGCCGTCCATAGACACCGGCAATTCCGTCGATACCTGGGCCCAATCGGACATCGGCAATGCCGAAACATTTCCCGGCACGGCGACAAAGGATACCTATGGCCAGGACGACCTGATCGGCGCTGCCGAGGGGGTGTTCGGCAAGGGTTCGAAGGGCCTGGCCGGTATCATCGAGGATATCCTGCGCAAGCAGGGCGAGCCCAACGGCTATATCACCGGGCGCGGGGCAGGGGGCGCCTTCGCTGTCGGCCTGCGCTATGGCTCTGGCACGCTGCATCACAAGGTCGAGGGCAACCGGCCGGTCTACTGGACCGGGCCGTCGCTCGGCTTCGATCTTGGTGCCAATGCCGCCAATGCCTTCGTGCTGGTTTACAACCTCAACGACACCAAGGAGCTCTACGAGCGCTATCCGGCGGGTGAGGGGCGGGCCTATCTCGTCGGCGGTTTCCACGTCAGCTACTTGCGCAAGGGCAATGTCGTACTGATTCCGGTGCGGATGGGCGCGGGGCTGCGGCTCGGCGCAAACCTTGGCTACATGAAATTCTCGCAGAAGCAGCGCTGGGTGCCGTTCTGAGATTCACGCCGCTGTTTCCGGCACGCTTGACTTGGCTGGTGGGCGATCCGATGCAGCCTGCATGACCGAAACCCCGGCTCCTCTCGCTCCGTGGCAACAGCTCCCCATGCATGCCGTGTCGGACGAGCTGGCGCCGCGCATTGCCGCTCTGGGCCTCGAAGACAATCTCGCTGAGCTGCGCGAGCAGGGCTACACCGTGATTGCGGCAGATCGTGCCATGACCGACCGCCTGCGCGAGGCGATCCTGCGCGCAACCGAACATGCGCCCGGCCCCAATTCGAGCTTCGACCGCGCCTGCGGCATGCCGCTTGGCCTCGATCCTGTGTTCAGCGAGGCTTGTGAGCATCCCGCCGTGCTGGCGATTGCCGAGTATCTGTGTGGGCGCGGCTGCTTGTTGAGCGCGGTCCTGGCGACAGCGCGCAGCGCAGGCAGCGCGATAGGGCTTCACAGCGACCAGTCATGGCTGCCACATCCCTAGCCCGAACACGTGGCCTTCATGACGGCGTGCTGGATCACCGACGATTTCACGGAGGAAAACGGCGCGACCTGTTTCGTGCCGGGAACGCACACATTGCGCCGCTCGCCCAGCCCCGACGAGGCGGCAGAACGGTTCGCCGATGCCGTGCCGATTGAGGCCCCGGCAGGCTCGATTGCGATCTGGGACGGTATGGTCTGGCATGGCAACACGCCGCGCACCGCGCCGGGTGAGCGAGCGGTTCTGCATGTCAGTTACCGGCGTCTCGCCTACAACTCGTTCCACGATTTCAGCTATGTCAGCGACGAGTTCCGCAAGGCTGCAAGCCCTGAAATGCGCCGACTGCTCGGCGAGAATCACGGGTTCGGAAGCAACAGCATGTACGAGCATTTCGATGCGCAGCGTTACGCTCCGGTGAGTGCCGACGTGCATCGTTGAGCGCACCGTCTTGCGTCGGGTGCGGCACGAGAGTAGAGCGCCGCCGCCATGCTTACGAACCTCGAACAACAGCCCGGCGATGCACTGCTTGCCCTGATCAAGCTGCACAATGGCGATCCACGTACCGACAAGATCGATCTCGGCGTCGGTGTCTATCGCACCGGGCAGGGCGAGACGCCGGTGTTCGGCGCGATCAAGGCCGTGGAAAAGCGGCTGGTCGAGACGCAGGATACAAAGGCCTATCTCGGACCCGAGGGCGACATGGAGTTCGTTCATGCGCTGATGCCCTATATATTCGGCAAGGCCGCGCCCGATATGGGTGGCCGGATCGAAGGCATGCAGACGCCGGGCGGCACCGGATCATTGCGGCTGGCGCTCGCCATGGCCAAGCGCGCCGGCGCCACGCGGCTCATGGTGGGAAATCCGTCGTGGCCCAACCACGCGCAGATCTGCCGTGATCTTGGCCTTGAAGTTGTCGAGTTCAATCATGCCGCGCCGGACGGCACTGCCGACATGGCGGGCATTCGCCAGGCCATAGCAGACGGCAGCAAGCACGACGTGTTGATGCTGCACGGTTGCTGCCACAACCCCACCGGGATCGACTACTCCGAAGGCGAGTGGGACGAAATCGCAGGGCTGCTTGCGGATTCGCCGATGCTGCCGCTGATCGACCTTGCCTATCAGGGCCTTGGTCATGGCATGGAGGAAGACGCTTACGGCGTCCGCCGGGTGCTGGTTTCGGTGCCCGAGGCCATGGTCAGCTATTCGTGCGACAAGAACTTCGGCCTCTATCGAGATCGGGTCGGCGCGCTCTACGTGATGGCGAAAGATGCAGGCGATCTGCCCGCGATCATGTCGCATGGCCATGCGCTGGCCCGCGCCAACTGGTCTCAGCCGCCCGATCATGGTGGTGCGGCGGTGCGGCTGGTGCTGGAGGACGAAAAGCTGACCGCGCAGTGGCTCGACGAGCTCGACCAGATGCGCGAACGCATGCGGCAGATGCGCGCGCGTCTGGCTCAGGCGGGTCAGGCGGGCAGCGTCGACCTGTCGCCGATGGGCCAGCAGAACGGGCTGTTCTCGATCGTCGGGCTGACTGGCGAGCAGGTGCTCGAAATCCGCGAGAAGCACGGAATCTACATGGCGGGATCGAGCCGCATAAATATTGCGGGTCTGACGGCTGGCAACATCGAGAAGTTCATCGATGCCGTGGCGGATGTGACGGACTGACCACCATCATGGATCGGCAGCCCGTCCTGAAAGGGGAGCGGCTGCTGTTGCGGCCTCTGGCTCCCGAAGACTGGCGAGCGCTCTATGCGGTTGCCTCCGACCGTGAGCTGTGGGCGCAGCATCCTGTGCCTGAACGATCCCAGGAACCGTTCTTCCGGGAGTATTTCGACAAGCTGCTGGCCAACGCGGGGACATTGGTCATCGAGAAGCGTTTGAGCGGGCTAGTCCTTGGTAGTTCGACATTTTCAAATTTTCGTGCGGAGGAAGATGCAGTTGAGATCGGCTCGACCTTCATTGCTCGCACCGAGTGTGGTGACGGCACCAACCGCGAGCTGAAG
>CAZRVW010000240.1:0-3938 GCA_964603645.1 uncultured Novosphingobium sp.
CGCGTGGCTCGGCCCGATTCTGCACGAGATCTACGGCGGTACCGAAAATGCCGGATCGACGTTGATCGACAGCCATGAATGGCTGCGCAAGCCCGGGTCGGTCGGCCGGCCGATGGTGGGCAAGTTTCACATTTGCGACGAAGACGGCAGGGAACTGCCGGTCGGAGAAAGCGGAGCGATCTATTTCTCCGGGGGCAAGACCTTCGAGTATTTAAACGATCCCGAAAAATCCAAGGACGCGCGCCACCCCGTTCATCGGGACTGGCTTACGTTCGGCGATATCGGCTATGTAGATGAAGACGGCTATCTGTTTCTGACAGATCGCAAGAGCTTTATGATCATTTCCGGCGGGGTGAACATCTATCCGCAGGAAACTGAGAATCTTCTCATCATGCATCCTGACGTCGCGGACGCAGCCGTATTCGGCGTGCCCGATCCCGATATGGGCGAAAAAGTGATGGCAGTGGTTCAGCCTGCCGACTGGGACAAAGCGAACGAGGACTTTGCGAAGGAGCTTGCCGACTACTGCCTCGCTTCGCTTGCCCCGCACAAATGTCCGCGCGTGATTGAATTCGAAAATGCGCTGCCGCGCGACGCGACGGGAAAGATGTTCAAGCGCGAATTGCGCCAGCGGTATCTGGAAAGTTCCGCTCCGGAATGAACCATTCGCGGAAATGGCCTTATGGACCGGGAAGCGGCAGGCCGAGAGAGCAGGAGGAAATATGCCGGAGGAAGAGCAGATACTGATCGAGCAGAGCGACGCAGTTGTGACGGCGACGCTCAACCGGCCGAACAAGCTCAACGCAATTACCGGCGAGATGTTCGCAGCGCTGCACGATGCCGTGCTTCGGTTCGGTGCTGATGAGGGGCAGAGGGTATTCCTTATCCGCTCGACGGGGCGTTTCTTCTGCGCAGGCGCGGACCTCACAGGAGTGAGGGGGCCAACCCAGGCGGATGGGACTGCGCGCATCCGGCACTGGTACAATTACGAGCTGGGGCCCAAGATGCATGCGCTGTACCGGGCGATGGAGATGATTGAGAAGCCTTTCGTGGTAGCGCATCACGCGACCTGCATGGGAGCGGGGCTGGAACTGTCGTTGTCGTGCGACTTCAGGCTTGCGGCCCGCAGCGCTGCCTATTCACTGCCTGAATATAAGCTGGGATCGATCCCGGCGAGCAACGGCATTAGCCGGCTGACGAGACTGGTGGGGCAGCAATGGGCCAAGTGGATGGTGATGGCCGGAGGACCGGTCGATGCAGAGCGCGCACTGGCCATCGGGCTGGTGCAGGCGGTCTATGACGACGACGCTTTCGAAACGTCGGTGCATAGTTTCTGCGAGGAGCTTGCCGGCCATCCGCCACAAATGATGGCAATGGCCAAGCAAACGATCGATCTGTGCGCGGACTCCGCGCCGGACATGGCTCGGCGGATCGAGGTGCTCGGGCAAAGTATTCTCCATTCCGGGCCGGAGGCCTCGGCGCTGGTCGGTGCAGTCCGGGAACGTCTTGGGCGTGGCAAGCGCGCCTGAGGCGAACTGGGGCTGGTCTCTTGTTTGCTGTCGCAGCTATTGAGGTATAGCTTTGCACCGGGGAAATCCCCAAGCTGCGAAACAACCTTGGCAAGGACTTGGCCAGCGGTTGCTGCTTTCGGGCAATTTCTGTTGAGCCGATATCGTAGGAAGAGCGTTTTTCATGGCCGAACAATCCAGAGTGGATCATGTAGTGCAGGACATCCTGGCGCAGGGTGACGACGTCCGCGCCTTTCATTTCAAGGACCAATGGTACGACTGGCGCTGGGTGCGGCAGTTTATCGAAAAGCTGGAGGCCGAGATTGCGGGAAGCGGCATTGCCGCAAACGAATCGATCGGGGTCGCCCCGCGCAACGGCCCTGATTTCGCGGCAACCTTGCTAAGTTCGATCGGCCGTCTGCGTCAGATCGTGATGATCTACGCCTACCAGTCGCCGGAAGCCATCGCCGGGCGGATCCGCGATCTCGATCTGGCGTTGGTCGTTCTGGCCAAGTCCGATTGCACCGATGTTGTCATGGACGCGGCTGGGCAATGCGGCACCGCGGTTATCGCGGTGTCCATCGATGGCTGCGAAATTGTTGGCAAGGGCGACGGAAAGCAGCATCATCCGACCCCGCCCGTTCCCGGTATCGAACTGCTAACCAGCGGCACGACGGGCGCTCCCAAGCATTTTCTCATGACCTATCCGCAGCTCTATCGCAGCATGATCACGGAAAATCCGACCACGACAGTTTCGAAGACGCCTGGCCTCCATTACTATCCGTTCGGCAATATTTCCGGCCTTTACCAGTTGCTGCCGATCGTGGCTGTGAACAGGCCGGTGCAAATGCTCGACAAGTTCCGGATCGAGGATTGGGTCAAATATGTCGAGACCTACAGGCCGCCTGCCCTCGGCATGCCGACAGCAGGTTATCGCATGGCGCTGGAAGCGGATGTCGACGCTAACCGGTTGACGAGTCTTAAGTATTTCCTGACCGGGGCCTCGGCGCTAGATCCCAATACCCACGATGAATTCGTCGCGCGATATGGCAGGCCCATCCTGCAATCTTATGGGGCGACCGAATTCGGCGGCGTCGTGGCCCAGATGACGATAGAAGATCATCAGGAGTTCAATGGCGCCAAGATCCGATCGGTCGGGCGTCCCTGGCATGGCGCGAAGCTGCGGATCAGCGATCCTGCCACGGGTGAAGAGCTGCCGTCCGGAGAGATCGGAAGGATAGACGTCATATCGCCGCGCATGAGCGACGACTGGATCGAAACCACCGACCTCGGCATGATCGACGAGGATGGCTTTCTCTATCATCACGGCAGGCTTGACGGTGCGATCATGCGCGGCGGCTTCAAGGTCGTACCCGAGACGATTTCGACCACGCTGACCGCGCACCCCGCGATCGCCACCGCGGCCGCACTCGGCCTGCCCGACCAGCGCCTGGGCGAGGTGCCGGTTATCGCCTATGAGGTGCGTCCCGAATTCGCGCCGCCCGCCGAAGACGAGCTGGCGCAGTTCCTTGCCGATCGGTTACCCAAGCCATCCCTGCCGGTACGCTACCTCCGGCTCGACAGGATGCCGCGCACGCCATCGCTCAAGATCGATCTCGGCGCCGTAAGAAGGGCTTTCGAGGAGCGGCAGGCGTCCGGTTGAGCCCGAACATCCCGTTCTCCTGCGACGACTGTGGCTGGCTAGTCCAAGCATCCCGGCCCTGCGTGTGGTCTTGCGTCTCTGCCTCGCCCGTGTGCTGGCCCGATCCGCATTCCATCGTGCTGGACCTTCCTGTGCTAATTCGCGAGAGCGCCGTTTTCGGCGCTCTGTGATATCTGCTAAACTATGGGTTAGACGAACAAGATATTGGACTGGCTACCCCGTCATCCGATATAAAAAGCTCACGGAAGATGCCCAGACAGGCCCGTGCCACTCGTCTGGATACCTTGCAAATGAACACCCATTCCGATACCTTTTTCGATCCAAAATGCTCTTAGTAAGCGAAGATCCGAGGATGCTCCGATGAACGCAATGGTAAAGCCCGAGAACCTTCAGAACGTACATGTCGTCGATGCGGACACACATGTCACCGAAGTTCATGATCTGTGGACGTCGCGTGCTTCCGCGAAATACAAGGATCGGGTTCCTCAGGTGAAGAACGTGGACGGGGAATTGGCCTGGTACATCGACGGTGACTATCGCATGGGGCCTGCGATGACCTCCTGTTGCATTCGCAAGGACGGTTCCAAGGGCTTCGGCTTTGACCTGACCCGGATGGGAATCGACGACGTCTACGAGGGCGCCTTCGACATGAAGGCCAGGGTGGCCTACATGGACGAGGTCGGTTTCTCGGCACAGATTGCCTATCCAAACCTGTTGGGCTTTGGAAACCAGAAGTCGATGAAGGTCGATCCCGAACTGCGTTTGGT
>CAZRVW010000241.1:0-3928 GCA_964603645.1 uncultured Novosphingobium sp.
GCGGCAAGACAGAAAGCGCCTTGGCGGCAATGTTCATGAACGGCTCGTCGATGGCCCAGGCAAATTCGCCGACCGTCGTGAGATCGTCGCGTGCCGCTGGCGAGGCCGACAGAACATCGCCCTTGTCAACGAAGGCGAACAGCGTTTCCAGCTCGTGATAGCCGTCCTCGCGCCGCCTGCGGACATGCAGGACAAGGTTGATCTTGGCATAGGCGGTTTCGTTCATCGCTGCGGTTCTTAGCGCGGCGCGCTTGCATTCCAAGCCGGGAAAGAGAATTCTGTCACGCCAATGCACCGGGAGCGGAACCAATGATCGATGCCGAAGCGGTCCACATGGACTTCGACTGGGACGACGAGCGCCTGATCCGCGACGAGGATTTCTCGGATCCGGAGCGCCCGGTCGACAATGTCACCCTTGTCGTCGGCGGGGATGCAGAGACCGGTCGCGTGGATTTCATCACCCGCTGGAAGCCGAACCACTATTGCACCTATCACCGGCATCTTGGCGACACCGTATCGATCGTGCTGCAAGGCGAACACTGGGTCGAAAAGGAAGATGGCACCCGTAAGCGACGACTTCCGGGCCACTATTCCTGCGCCCCCGCTGGCGAGAGCCACCGCGAATTCGCCGGGCCGCAGGGTTCGACCGTGTTCTTTTCGGTGCAGAGCGCAGACGGTCGCGCGTTCCAGTCGCTGGACAAGGATGGCAAGGCTGTTAGCGAGGGCTCGACAGTTGCGCAGATGTTGTCACGACTGACCGCCTAAAGGTCGCGCACCAGCCGGAACCCGAAGCTCGAATAGCGCAGCGAGGGGATCGAGCCGAAGCGGCTTGCCGAGCGCAGGCGACCGGGTTGGCGTACGTCGCCCTCAATCGACTTTTCGATATTGAACCACGAGCCTGAGCGACGCACGCGCATCGCGCAGTTGCCTTCCTTCCACGCCGATCCGTCGGTGGGAGCGCCGTTGTAGCTGGCGTTGTAGCAGTCCGCGAGCCAGACCCAGACATTGCCCGCCATGTCGTAGAGGCCGAACGGATTGGGCGGAAAGGTACCGCCCGGCGTCGTCGCCCGGCCACCGGGCTGGCCCGGCTGGCCATCGACATTGGCAACGCCCGGCTTCCACACCTCGCCCCAGTAATAGGCAGTCGTCGTGCCGCCACGCATGGCGTGTTCCCACTCGGCTTCGCTGGGCAGGCGGTAAGTCTCGCCTGTGTCAGCGCTCAGCCATTCGGCATAGGCGGTGGCATCGTGGAAATTGATGCAGGCGACGGGATGATCGTCGTCCTGCTCGAAACCCGGGGTACGCCAATCACCGTCCGGTTCCCATTTCATGCCGCCGGGCCCTTCGAGATTGCAGCCCTTGGCCTCGTAACCGGTCTCGGCGACGAAATGGGCGAACTCACCTCGCGTGATGTTGTACTTCGAAAATGCCAGCGGATAGGCGATCCGCACCCGGTGCTGCTGCTCGTTGGGCAAGCGAAATTGCTGGCCTTCGGGCGAACCCATGGTGAATTCGCCAGCCGGAACAACGACCATTTCCGGGGCGTAGGCTGCATCGCGGAATTCGCTCGGCGTGTCCTCGGCGGAAAACACCACCGACGGATCGGCGATGCGCGGATCGGGCGGCGGCGGAAGCTGCTGCATTCCCACCATCGCCATGGTCCGGGTCATCAGCGCCGAATCGTCGACCAACGGTAACGTGATGACGTCGGTAAAGGCGCGCGCAGCCTCGGCAAGCTTGCCCTGCTTGGCGAGGCATTGTCCCAGCCCGGAACGGGCCTGCGCATTGAGGTGTTCGGTTGCCAGCACTTCGCGAAACAGCGCTTCTGCTTCGGCATACTTGTCGGCCTTCACCAGTTCTGCGGCTTTTTCGGCCTTGGCAGTGAGTTCGCCCCTCTGCGCCTCGGAAAGCCCGCGCGACTGCGCCAGCCATCCCGCTTCCTGTGCTTCACGGCTCGCTGTCTGCGCCGCATCGTGTTGCGCGATCAGCTCCGCGGTGCGCGCTTTCAGCGCGGCGAAATCGACCTTGGCCATTGCCTCTCCTCCCGTGACGAACAGGCACAGGCACGCAGCGATCGCAAGACCTCGCCGCATCGGCCCTTCACATATTCGGATAGTTCGGTCCGCCCCCGCCTTCTGGCGCGGTCCAATTAATCATCTGGCCCGGATCCTTGATGTCGCAGGTCTTGCAGTGGACGCAGTTTTGCGAATTGATCTGGAAGGTCTTTTCGCCGGTGTCCTCGTTCTCCACATATTCGTAGACGCCGGCCGGGCAATAGCGCGTCGAAGGCCCGCCATAGACCGGCAATTCCTCGCGCAGCGGATAGTCCTCGTCCTTGAGTACGAGGTGGCACGGCTGGTCCTCCTCGTGATTGGTGAAGGAGAACGCGACAGAAGTCAGCCGGTCGAAACTGATCTCGCCGTCCGGCTTGGGATATGCGATCTGCGGATAGAGATCGGCACGGCCCGTCGCCTTGTAATCCGGATGGTGCGCCATCGGTTTCCAGATGCCGAAGCCGAACAGCGTGCGCAGCCACATGTCAGCGCCGGCAAGGATAGTGCCGAGTTCGCCGCCCCACTTGGCGACCATCGGCTCGGCATTCTGAACCAGCTTGAGCTCCTTGGCGATCCAGCTGTCGCGCAGGGCTGCGTCGTATTCGGTCAGGTCGTCATGCTCGCGACCGGCAGCGATGGCTGCGGCAATCGCTTCGGCGGCCAGCATCCCGCTCTTCATCGCGGTGTGGCTGCCCTTGATCCGCGGCACGTTGACGAAGCCCGCTGAACACCCCGCCAGCACACCCCCGGGGAAGCTGAGCTTGGGCACCGACTGCCAGCCGCCTTCGTTAATGACGCGCGCGCCATAGGCCACGCGCTTGCCGCCCTCGAGAATGGCGCGGATGTCCGTATGCTGCTTCCAGCGCTGGAATTCCTCGAAGGGGAAGACCCATGGATTCTTGTAATCGAGCGCGGTGACGAAGCCGAGCGCGACCTGGTTGTTCGCCTGGTGGTAGAGGAAGCCGCCGCCCCAACTGTCGCTTTCCGACATCGGCCAGCCCTGTGTGTGAATGACGCGGCCGGGGTGATGCTTGTCCGGGTCGATGTCCCACAGTTCCTTGATGCCGATGCCGTAGATCTGCGGCTCGCAATCGGCCTCCAGGTCATATTTCGCCTTGAGCTGCTTGGTCAGATGGCCGCGCGCGCCTTCGCAGAACACGACGTACTTGCCGTGGAGCTCCATGCCCGGCTCATAGTCGGGCTTCTCGCTGCCATCGCGGGCAATACCCATGACACCCGCGACGACACCGTAGACGGCACCGGAATCGTTATAGAGCACTTCGGAAACAGCGAAGCCGGGAAAAATCTCGATTTCCAGCTCTTCGGCCTTTTCCGCCAGCCAGCGGCACAGGTTGCCAAGCGATCCGGTGTAATTGCCGTCGTTCGACATGAAGGGCGGCTGGATTATGTGCGGCAGCGGAAACTTACCCTTCTTGGTCAGGTGCCAGTGCCAGTTGTCGGTAACCGGCGTTTCGGCAAGCGGGCAGCCTTCGTCGCGCCAGTCGGGCAGCAGCTCGTCGAGCGCCTTGGGATCGACAGTCGCGCCGGAAAGGATGTGCGCGCCGATCTCCGAACCCTTTTCGAGCACGCAAACCTGCAATTCCGGATTTACCTGTTTGAGCCGGATCGCGGTCGAGAGGCCTGCTGGGCCGCCGCCGACGATCACGACGTCATAGGGCATGGATTCACGTTCGCTCATGGTCTTTTCCTGCTTCTGCCCGTGCTCATCCTCTGCACGGCTATTTTCATGGAACAGCCTTGATTGGTGCGGCGGGGCAGGTCAAGACCGCACGATGGCAGCTGCGCAGAATCCCGCCCTGGCCGAAACGATAGCTGGCGCCCTTGCCTGGTGGCACGACGCGGGTGTGGAAAGC
>CAZRVW010000242.1:0-3900 GCA_964603645.1 uncultured Novosphingobium sp.
CAGCAGGCCGCGGCCGTCAGCCGTGTCGGCCACCTCGTAGCTGCCGACCGGGAACAGCACGTCGCCTGCAATCCCCGCGAAGCTGCCAGCCTTGCGCAACACCATGCCGCGCGTACCGACCGCCAGGCTGCCGCCAGGATCGATCGCGTAGTCGGCATTGCCCTTACCTTCTGCCGCGAGGCGAATGTTGCGCGGCTTGAACTCCAGCCCGATCCGCTGTGACAGCTTGAAGAGGGCGTTGCGCGTGACGGTGTCCTGCCTCTGTTCGGTGGAAAATCCGGCCGAGCCGACCACCTCATCGACGATCCGGTCCGAAGCACTGGTCGAAAAGACCACCCTGCCCGAACGATCGACCACGTCGGCAAGCGCATAGGCCTCGTAAGTGGCGAAGGATTTTCCGGGAATTCTGGTCGGCACCCGCGTCGGTTCCAACGCATGGGCTTGCAGGCGAATGAGGTAGTCCGGCAGGCTGCGTGCGTTCTTGGAATCGGACGGCAGTCCGGCCTTGCCGATGGCAAGATCGCGCAATCTGACGAAGCTGGGATTGACCGGCATCGTCCCCAGAACCGAAGTCGAGCCGAGGTTCTCCTCGAAGATGCGGGTGATGTATTCACCCGACATCCCTTCCGGCACTGACGAGGTGACGACCAGCGCATTGGGACGCGCGAGATATTCGGCAGGCGCTGCGACCTGCCGGCTGATGACATCGCCTGCGTTGTAGGTATCTAGGATCGGCTTGATAATCGCGTAATTCGCATCGGAAAAGAGCACAGTGGCGTCACCGCCGATCTGGTCGCCCGTGCGAAGACCGGCCTGCCGTCCCTTGTCGACAACGTAGAGGCCATCCTTCGAACCGCGGACGGTGGCGGCGAGGGGGTAAGGCTTGAACTTGCCAGCCGCGTCAGCAACCAGTTCGGCCATTGCCGCGTTGATGTGGGCCGGCAACTGCTCTCGGCTGAGGGAACCGATCGCCTTGTTGTCGAAGCGGCCCTGGGGAAGGATCGACAGCGTATCGGTGAACATGACCTCGCCGGTCATAGCGTTGGTGAGGTCCAGCGTCAGGGTGACGGGAAGGAAGACGTCGCTGGCGCCCGCGCCCTTGTCTACCGTCCAGATGTCGGCACGGCTTATCTGCAACGACGCGATCAGCGTGCCGGACAGCCGCCGCGCCACCGCGACGCCCTCGGTCAGGTCACCGGCCGGATTATCCACCACGTTGGGGAAGGACTGCCTGACCAGATTGGCGAATGCGGCGCCGTAGATGCGCAATGCATCCGGCGCGGTGAACAGCGGGCACAACTCGGCATGGATCTTGGCGGTGTCCGTCACGGCGGACTGGCCTTCCTCACGGTGGCAGGCCGTTCGTTCCAGGCCGTAAAGACCAGGCGCAGCCCAAATCTGCAAGGCGCGCTTCTGCTCGCCCGATTGGGCATGCGCCGCACCTGCGCCGCCAATTATCGCCAGCATACACGCCGACGCGATCCGACCGGCGGCCTTATTAAGCGCGCGGCTCACTGGCATGTCGAAAGGCAGAGGGTGACGATCTGACCCTCGACCTTGGACGTCATCTTGGCGTAGGCCGGATTGGCCCGCAGCTTCATGTAGAGTGCGTTCGGCAATGGCATCGCGCCCTTGTAGGTCACTTGCCAGCTCATCTGGGTGCTGCCCGCTTCCAGAAGAGCCTGGCTTTCCAAGCCCTGCAGGGCGCCGAGGGCGTCGAACATGTCACTCTGCGTCGCCATGTCGAGGGATGGCGCTCGCACGACGAGGGTATATTGCCCGCCTTGCGTTGCATTTGCGACTGTCGCCTGCATGTTACGCATCTGCGTGCGCCAGTGGGAGTTAATCAGTGGCCCTACGTCGTCAGATACCAGTTTTGCGACATTCCTGGCAGCTGAGCCGGCACACTCCTCATAGCTCGAACCCATGCTTGACGCGGCGTTGGAGCCAGGAGCGATCGACTTGCTGTTGCTCATTGCGAAGGTTTCGACACTGAGATCCGCCAGGCAGGTAAATTGACCCGTAGCCGGGTCCTTGCCAGTGTCTGTGATGGTTATCTTGCCGCCCATCATGAAGGTCGCGTTCTGCCCAGCGACGTACCTGAGGAAGCCTCCGAATTCCGGGCTTTTGCGGATCACATCAAATGTGGGGATGTTACCTTTGAAATAGTCGTTGAGCGCAATGTCCGAGGCGGCCATCTCCACCCCGTATTTTGTCAACTCGAGCATGAATGCGCGACGGGCGGCCTCTGATGGGCCACTCTTCACCAGGCCCGCCTGGTAGACCGTGGTCTGGCGGAAACGCACATCATCGTGGACCTCGGACTGGATGTCCTTCTTGTCGATCGCGCTGGTCGAGCGGGAATAGGCCGCGGCCGCCTTCGTCGAGCTGGCAGAACTTGCGCTCGCACGCGAGGATGCGGCACCCGAGCCATAGTAGTTCGAGTAGCCTACAGCGCCCGATGCCCGGGCGCTGGCGGCCTGCTTGTCGCTGTAGGAGGATGCGGCCTTTTCCTTGTCGGAGAAGGCGGCGACCGATCTATCTGAATAGGAGGCGCCCTTGCGGCTGTCAAATTCGGTTTGGACGGAGAGCGGCTTTGTGGAATCCCGGCCGATGTCACGATCCTCGTCGATCATGACAAATATCAACTGGCGAGCGCCGCCCGCGAGTTCGGAAGCGGTTCTGATCCCCTCATTTTCAAGCATGCCCTTGAACCAGGCACGGTCGATGTCTGCATCGATCGTTATTTTATAATTGGCGCCATCTTTTGCCGGGGTCTGGCGGATGATCATATCGGGGCGGATCTGCTTCGACAGGCTCGCGACAATGTCGGGGGTCAATTCGCCAAGCCGCTCTCGGCCGATCTGCATTTTAGCGAGCTCGATAACGATTGCCTTGCGCGCCTCAGCCTCGGCGCGCGTCCGGACCGTCTCGACATCCTTCGTGATCGGTGCGCTGCCCTCGCCGGTAACGGGTTCTGCGCCGGCGGGGAAGGCGATCGATGCGCCGAGGCTCGCTGCCAGCAGCGCGCGAAATCTGAAGTGCTTGAAGGTCATGCGTCAGTCCCTGATTTCGATGTCTCCTGCGCGGATGCGCGAATGCCCGTCGGCGCTTTCGACGATGGAGACGTCACCCGCTCTGATCGAGGATGACGGCGCGGGCGCCGCGACAGCCTTGCTGGCTGCCTTGGCCGGGCTGAATTGCTGAACCAGCGCCAGAAAGGCCCTCTCCTTGCGAATGCCGTCGAAATCCGGGTGGTTAAGCGCGCCGCGCGGGTCATGGAAACCCGCGCCAAAGGCGGCTTGAAGCGCCGAAACCGCGTTGCCCACGTTCTGTCGTTTGGCCTCAATGCGAGCGAGCAGAAGGAAAAGCGCGGGATCGGACGGATTGGCCTGCGTCGCAGCCGTGGCGAGTTCCGCAGCCGTACCGAGGTTTCCCTGGCTCATCTCGAGCGTGATCGCCGCTGCGTCTGGTGCAAGCCGCATGGCATCGGATGCGGCAACAGCTTGCGCTTCAGGCTCGCCGTCTCCCCTAAATTTGTCGCATGCCGAAAGAAAAAGGATAGCTGAAAGGGAGATCACACAACCAGCAAGCATATTACGAGCCATCAGGGGAACTCCCACCATCGAAATAAGAATCGAGCCGATTTATACTTTTAGATTAAGGCGGAAATGAAACGGATTCAAATACAAATAATAAAAAGTATTAATACTAGAAAATTTATAACTACGTAATAAACTGATACCAAGGCGGGCTGAGGCTGACTCACGCGTGTGACCGGCCCCCACTAAGTGGTCCGCGTTAATTGTTAGTGTAAAACTGCCTCCTGCGCAATGGCTGGCCGTAGGTGGAGCGAAGCGGAACCGGAGGGCAGCCATGGCGGCGTCGCCGTTTCCGGGG
>CAZRVW010000243.1:0-3899 GCA_964603645.1 uncultured Novosphingobium sp.
CCCGCCATGATCGAGCAAGGCGGTGGGACCGTGATCTATGTTACGAGCAATGCCGCCTATCGCCGCCCCTTCGCCAATGTCGAGAAGGGCGGCTGGGGCATTTCCTATGCCATGTCGAAGGCCGCCGGACATTCCATCGCCGGAGTGCTGTCGAAGGAATATGTCGACGAGGGAATCCGCGCGTTCAATCTCGAACCCGGCGCAACGCTGACCGAACGGATCGCACAGGAGATGGGCCGGGCCGGCTATGATGCGCTCGTCTGGGAGTCTCCGGACTTTACGGCCGAAGCGGCATATTGGCTGGCGACATCGCCCGAAGCCGATGCGCTCAACGGCAAATCGATGCAGGCCAAGGAGCTGTGCAGCGAGCATGGCCTGATGGATGCGGCTTTGGGCTAGAAGTACATTCCGTACGACGAGAAATCGAATTCGAATGTAAACGCGCTGGCCACCACAACGTCGGCCATCGCGCCCTGGATCAAGTAGTCGCCGGTGAGGCTCCCCGTCGCGCCTGCCACGATCGTGTAATCGCCATTGCGCTCGGCTGTGAAACTCAGATGCGCGTCGAATCCAAATCCTGAATCCTCGCCAGAGCCCTCAAGGAAGTCGGTCAGAACCTTGCCGCGCGGATCGAGGATTTGCAGCAGCGGATCGGCAAGACTGCCGTCGTCGCCCAACGTGCTCATCCCCAGCATTTCGAAAGTCCAGACCTGGCCCTTTCGCAGCGAGACGGTAAACGTGTCCACTTTACCTGCCGTGGCGATCGAGCCCTCGAAGGAGAGGTCGATCGAGTCCGCCGAGATCGGCCCATTTTCGATCCACTCCATGCCTTCCAGCGTGGCGTGAATGAGCGAGCCGACCAGCGCGTGCACCTGTGCGGTCGGATGAACGTGATCGAAGAAAACCTTTTCCTGGTGCGCGAGGATCGTATCCACCAGTTCCTGCAACGGAATGTCATACAGCTCGGCGAGCGAGGGCAGGATGCTCGAGAGCGCGCCTTCTTCGATCAGCTCACCTGCCGAATCGGTCACGTCTGCGAGAGGGGCGTAGGTGACATTCACTCCCGTCGCGCGGAGGGCAGGGACAACCTCCTCGCGGATGAGATCGTCCAGCATCTTCGAATAAAGCGTTGCGAGCTGGCTGCGTTCGAGCTCGCCTCCCGGGGAATCTTCGAGCGCGCGGTCGAAATCGAGATCGTAGCGTGGAATCAACCCGACGTCGGGGATGCCGGTGATCAGGAAATTGGTCGCGTTGCGGGCGACCATTTCCTTCATTTCATCGAGCAATTCGTCTGTGGCGCGTTGCAGCTTGCGGGTTGCGGTTTACAGGTCGGCGAACTCGCCTGTCGCCGGAATGAGTTCGCGCACATCGTTTCCACCGATGGTGATGAGAAACAGCGCGTCCGGATCGTATTTCCCGTCGGCGGCATCGCGCATGGCATCGGTCTGATCGTCGAGATTGGGGATCGGACCGCCGCCCCTGATCTGTGAGCCGCCATAGGCCCAGTTGAGATTGTTGTCCTTCGGTTCGCTGGCGAAAGGCGCAATGCGAATGCCCAGGAAGGGCTCCTCGTAGCCGAACGGGAAGATCGGCTGGCTCGGCTGGCCGGTGTATTTGTTCGTGATCAGGTCTGCATAGGTATAGCCGTTGGAAAAGCGGCCTTCGAAATAGCCAAGCTCGGGTATCGGCGCGCCATCGGGTAGGTCCTGAAAGGGGAGTCCGTTGTACCACTCGGCAAGAGCAAGAACGTTGCCCGCGTCAATCAGGCTGTCGCCGATCGAAATGACGCCGCTGTACCTCGGCAAGACCGGGTCGACGGTGGGTTTGCCGCCTTTGCCCGATCCGCGCAGACCAGCATTCAAGACGAAAGGGCTCACGGTGAACATATTCTCGTCCCTCGTTATTCGAACAACGCCCGTCTACCGTTTCTCCCAAGACCGACAGTTTGGACCGTATCGAACGAAAATCAAGCGCCTCTTAAAGCAAATAAATGAATTTCTGCGATTTTACCGTACACAACTGCACTCAAGCCTCTACCTTTCGCGGTAATAACCGAAAGGTTCGTCGGCATAGGACAGCATCTTTGCCAGCCGTTCGTTGCCTGCAGGCGGCGTCGTAACCTCCGGCCCCCAATGCTTTCCGTATTCGTAGGTATGGACCACTTCCCCGCTGATACCGTCCGGCATGCGCTGTGCGGCTAGGTGGACCATCGGAGAGCCCCAGTAATCGATGTCGGGCTGGCGACCGTCCCGCATGTAATATTCCGCGTGGCCGGGGCTGATGGCATTGACCGCAATGCCCATCTCGCCAAGCTCAACGCCGAGGTATGTGGTCATGCGTTCGAGCGCGGCCTTGGTGACGGAATAGGTTGGGAAGCCGTGGGCCTTCGAGCCTGCCTTCGAGGGTCGCGCAGTCAGCGTGGTGAGATTGACGATCGCGCCGCCGCCATCGGCTTTTAGATGTGGCGCGGCGGCATCGATAAAGCGGTAGTTACCGAGAATGTTGATGCGAAAGGCATTCTCCCACTCCTCATCGCTTATCCCCAACGCGTCGAACTTGCTGTTGACCGAGTAGACCGCGTTATTGACCAGCGCGTCGAGCCGTCCGTAGCGCTCTATGCAGGTGTCGACGGCGGCCACGATGCTGGCCTTGTCGTTCATGTCGACCTTGCAGGGCGAAATTTCGAGCCCGTCGGCCTTCGCTGTCGCCACCAGTTCGGCGAGCGAGCCGACCACTTCGGGATCGCCATCGACCGTCCGCGCCGTCGCCAGAACTTTCGCGCCCGCCTTGGCCAGGGCCAGGGCATAGATACGGCCAATCCCGCGGCTGGCCCCGGAGACAATGGCTGCAGTTCCGGTAAGGTCGTTGGGTGGCTGATAGTCCATGCGTGTTTTCTCCCTTCAGACCCGGCTACCCGGTCCTCAATTCCTCCGCCAGCAGGCGGAATTCGTCGCCGCGCGGGCTGTTCTTGCGCCAGACCAGCGCGATTTCGCGGTTGGCATTGTTCGATTTCAGTGGTCTCGCGACGACGTTCGTGCCGTTGAGGATGCCGGCATCCAGAGCCATTTCCGGCAGCATCGTCAGGCCAAGGCCGTTATCGACCATCTGTACGAGCGTGTGGAGGCTGGTGCCGATCATGGTGGCGCTGGCGCGCAGTTCGGGCCGGTCGCAGGCGGCAAGCGCATGGTCCTTGAGGCAGTGCCCGTCCTCCAGCAGAAGTAGCCGGTTCTCATCGATGATCGATGGCGAGACTTCCGCTGGCGGATCGCGCGGATCGTCCTTGGGGAAGGCGACGAAGAAAGCGTCCAGCTCGATCGTTTCCCGTTCAACCTCTCCGGTTGGATAGGGCAGGGCAAGCAGCACGCAGTCGGCGCGCCCGTGATGCAGCGATTCCATGGCCTGCGCACTTGTTTCCTCACGCAGGAACAGCTTGAGGGCGGGGCGTTCCCGCCTCAGCCGCGGCAGCATCTTCGGCAACAGGAATGGGGCTATGGTGGGAATGACGCTCATGCGCACTTCGCCGGAGAGAGGTTGGCCGGCGGATTGGACGAGATCCGATAGTTCCTCGGTCTCCCTCAGGATGCGGTGCGCGCGCTCGACCACGGCATTGCCCAGCGGGGTGAAGCGCACTGCGCGCTTGGTGCGCTCGACAAGGGTGACGTCAAGCAGCGCCTCAAGATCGCGCAAGCCCGCCGAAAGCGTCGATTGCGACACATAGCACGCTTCCGCCGCGCGTCCGAAATGCTCGTGCTCGTGAAGCGATACGAGATATTGCAACTGCTTGAGGGTAGGCTGGTAGACGGTCATCGTCCCGGCCTATCGCACATTGGCAAATGCCAGCCAAGTGAACCGCCCCGGGATTACCGGAGGCCAGTTTCATCAAATTATGCGGCCATGGA
>CAZRVW010000244.1:0-3895 GCA_964603645.1 uncultured Novosphingobium sp.
GGTCGACCTCGAAAACGCGACTGTCGCCCATCCCGACGTCGCCGAAGCGGCAGCAATCGGGGTGGCGCATCCGCGCTGGGACGAGCGGCCGATATTGATTGTGGTGCGCAAGCCGGGGTGCAAAGTGAGCGGCGAGGACATCACCGCGTTCCTGTCGGACAAGGTCGCCAAATGGTGGCTGCCCGATGCGGTCGAATTCGTTGATGAGATCCCGCACACCGCCAGCGGCAAGATCAGCAAGAAGGACCTGCGCGACCAGTTTGCGGATTACACGCTTCCGGCCTGACGGTCTGGCGCGGGCGGGTCAGCGTCCCGAAATATCCGCCAGCGCGGGACCGACGTCAGTTCGCAATCTTGTCGGCAGCCTCTTCGACTGCCTGACCAGCATCACTCGCCGCATCGCCGACCGATTGGGCTGCCTCTCCGACGTTGTCGGCGGCTTCGGCAATGGCATTGTCCTTCGCCATCTCGCTCGCCGATGTCTGCGTGAAGAACCAGATGCCCGCGATAATCGCGACGAGCAGGACAATGCCGATTAGCCATCCCGAGCCGCCTCCGGACGGGGATCTGTCTTCGATGATCGTCGTATGCGTCGTGGTGCCGCCGTGGGCGTCCGGGGTCTCGGTTGTGGTTATGCGTTCTTCGGTCATGTGAAAGCCTCATCTTCTTCACTTGATCAAGCCAGAAACGCACTGGTGGGGGCTAGGGTTGCGGGAAAAGTATCTCGCACTTCGCAAAATCGACGGTTTCACAAAACGTTATCAGAGAAGCCTGAGTTGTCCATCGAGGTTTGGACGTCGGAAATGGCTGCAATCGAGCGGCATTGCGCGCTCGAATTCGAGGCCGTGCCGCCGACACGCAAGGCGAAAGCGGCGGCGGAACAGATCGGCCCAGACGCCTTGGGGCTTCATCCGGTGGCCGAAACGCGGATCGTTGTCGCGGCCCCCATTCTTATCAGCGCGCACGGACCTGACGATCGACATGACCTTTGTCGCGCGGTCCGGGAAATGCGTCGCCAGCCACTCGCGAAATAGCGGCGCGACTTCGTGCGGCAGGCGCAGGAATATCCAGCTTGCCGAGCGCACGCCGCGTGCCGCGGCCTGGGCCAGAATCGCTTCCATGAATTCATCCGTGATCGCCGGGATCACCGGCGCGACGGAGACGTGGGCGGGAACGCCTGCCTCGACCAGCATAGCAAGCGCATCCAGCCGCTTTGCCGGCGAAGCGGCGCGCGGTTCCAGCTTGCGGGACAACACGGGATCGAGGCTGGTTACGGAAATCCCCACGGCAACCAGTTTGTGGCGGGCCATTTCCGTCAGCAGGTCGAGGTCGCGCAGCACCCGGTCTGACTTCGTCGTAATAATGACCGGGTGGCGCGTTTCGAGGCAGATCTCGAGCACTTGCCGGGTGATCCGGTAGCGCGACTCTATCGGTTGATAAGGGTCAGTATTGGTACCCATGGCGATAGGCGCGGGCCGGTATCCCCTCTTCGCCAGCGTCTCGCGCAGGAGCCGCGCTGCATTCGGCTTGGCGAACAGCTTCGTTTCGAAGTCGAGGCCCGGCGACAGGTCGTGAAAGGCGTGGGTCGGGCGCGCGAAGCAGTAGATGCAGCCGTGCTCGCAGCCGCGATAGGCGTTTACCGAACGGTCGAAAGGGATGTCTGGCGACTGGTTGAAGCTCAGGATAGAGCGCGGGTCCTCCTCGGTAACACTTGTGCGCAGCTTGCCCACAGGGCCGTCCACAGCATCTTCCACATCGCGCCAGTCGCCATCGGTCTCACGCGCGGCAAGGCCGAAGCGTTGCGGCACCGCGTTGGAAGGCGCGCCTCGACCTTTTCCTGCGGATCGTGAGGACATGCTTTAATAGAACAAAAATAGAACAGAAAGGCAAGATCGTAATGCGGGCAGTCTAAACCAGACCTTCAGCCTCAAGCGCCGCGATCTCGTCGGTGGCAAAGCCGGCGCTCGCAAGCACGTCGGCCGTATCATCTCCGACCATGTGCGGTGGCGCAGTAACCGTTCCGGTCTGTTCGCCGCCGGTCGAAGTGAGCCGAACCGGGCTGGCAGGGCAGGGACACCCGGCCACTTCGACAACCGTGCCGCGCGCTTTGACCTGCGGATCATCGATTATCTGTGAACCGTGGTTGAGCACGGTGACGGCCGCGCCCAATGGAGACAGCGTTTCGGCCCATTCCGCAGCATCGCGGGTTGCGAAGATCGCTGCCAGTTTTTGTTCAGCAGCGGCGGCGTCATCCCAATTGAACAGCTGATCCTTCAATTCGGGTAAGCCAAGCCCCTCGCAAAGCGCCGTCCAAGTGCGCGGTTCGGCACTGGCGACGGCGACAAAGCGCCCATCCGCGCATTGGTAAAGCCTGCGGTCGGGCGTGGGGCTTAACAGATAGGGATCCTCGGATAGCGGATTGACACCGGCTGTGAGCATCCAGGTTCCCGCTTCGGAAAGGCTGGTGTCGATGAAGCTGCCCTGTCCGCTGCGCCCGCGTTCGATCAGCGCCGACTGGATCGATATGACCGCCGCCAGCGCTCCGGCCTGAAGGGCGATCGACATGCCGGGATGCCAGGGCTGTTCAGCGGACAACCCTCCCAGAAGCCCACAATGTGCCATGAAGGACAGGTCATGCGCGGGCCGCTCCGCATAGGGACCGGACTGGCCGAACCCGGTTATCGCGCACCAGATGATGTCCGGCCTTGCGGTTTTCGCCTGATCATATCCGAAACCGCGCCCGTCCATGTATCCGGGCGGAAAATTCTCGACGATGACATCGGTCGTGGCCGCAAGCCGCGCGAGGATTTCCGGCGCCTTTTCGCTCTTCAAGTCGAGTGTGATGGAACGTTTCGCCCGGCTGAGTTGCACCTGGCCGAATATTACGCTGGGTGAGCCCTTCAGCCTGGGAGACTCCACCCGGATCACTTCCGCGCCCAGATCGGCGAGAAGGACCGTGCACGAGGCCCCCGGCGGCATGACGCAAAAATCCAGTACGCGAATGCCGGAAAGTGGTTTCAGTGCCATTGGGTGCCCTCTCTACACGGTTGCTGCCGACACGAGCGACGGCATCCAACTGCTGGCCATAAGAGAGGAACAGCCTCGAGTTCGCAATCCGCTGTGTTTGGCTCTGCCTATTTCTCGTTGAGCCTCGGCATCAGTTCGACGAAATTGCAGGGCCGGTTGCGGCTGTCGAGCTGCTCGGCGAGGATTCCGTCCCAGCCATCTTTCACCGCGCCGTTAGAACCGGGCAGGGCGAAGATGTAGGTTCCGCGCGCGACCACAGCCATGGCGCGCGATTGCACGGTCGAGGTGCCGATGGTGCGATAGCTGATCAGGCGGAAGATCTCCCCGAAACCGGGAATTTCCTTGTCTTTGACGCGGTCGAGCGCCTCGGGGGTGACGTCCCTGCCGGTCAGGCCGGTGCCGCCGGTTGTGACAATCGCGTCGATCGCGGCGTCGTCTATCCAGTTATTGAGACGGCTTGCGATGCGATCGGCGTCGTCCTTTTCGATCGCACGACCGGACAGTCTGTGTCCCGCGGCCTTGATCCGCTCGACCAGAAGGTCGCCGCTGGTGTCATCTTCCGGTCCGCGCGTGTCGGACACAGTGAGAACCGCGATATTGATTGGCTTGAATTGGCGTTCCGGATCAACGGCCACGGAAGAGCGCTCCATTTGCAGCCATGCGCCTGCCCTGCGCGCCGGTCAGGCCGGGGAAAGTGGGCCACATGCCTTGCACAAGCGCCTCGCGGCTTTCCGAAGGGCCGCCTGCCTGTCTCTCGTACATCCAGTAATTGCGCATGACGATGTTCACATAGCCGCGCGTTTCCCAATAGGGAATCGATTCCATCCACAGCAGCGGATCGCCCTGATCGTTCACTTCGCTATTCCAC
>CAZRVW010000245.1:0-3833 GCA_964603645.1 uncultured Novosphingobium sp.
AATTGTCGGGCGAAAACGCCTCCTGCACCTTGGCCTTGGTGTTGTTGGATCCGGTCAGATCCGCCGAGCCGCCGATCAGGTCGGGAACGTGCTGGGCCAACACATTGAGGCACATTTCAGAGGCCTTGCGGGTCGCGACTGTCTGCTCCTCTGCAAGCCAGGATGCAAAGACCTTGCCCGCCTCGTCACCTTCGGGAAGATCGCCCGACATTCGCCGCTTGAACTCGGCCTTCGCCGGGCTGTTGTTCAGCCGCGCCGTCCAGGCGACATGCTCGGCCTCGCCGCGATGTGCGAGCGATCGCCAGTCGGCGAGCACATCGTCCGGAATCTCGAACGGAGGCGAGTCCCAGCCAATGGAATCGCGGGTAGCCGCGATTTCGTCGTCGCCCAGCGGCGCCCCGTGGACGTCATGGCTGCCCGCCTTGTTGGGCGCGCCCTTGCCGATCACGGTGCGGCAGGCGACCAGCGTGGGCAGCGGCGATGCTGCGGCCTCGGCCAGAGCGCGATCGATATCGGCGAAATCGTGCCCGTCGCAGGAGATGGTATGCCACCCGGCAGCGCGATAGCGCGCGGGAATGTCCTCGCTGGTCGAAAGGTCGGTGCCGCCATCGATGGTAATGCGGTTGTCGTCCCACAGGACATTGAGGTGGCCCAGCTTGAGGTGCCCTGCCAGCCCGATGGCCTCGTGGTTGATACCTTCCATCAGGCAGCCGTCGCCCGCAATGACCCAGGTACGATGATCGACCAGATCGCCGAACTCCGCATTAAGATGCCGTTCGGCAATAGCCATGCCGACCGCCATGGCCAGCCCCTGCCCCAGCGGCCCGGTGGTGCATTCGACGCCCGCAAGCTCGTGATTCTCAGGGTGGCCTGCGCACGGACTGCCCAGCTGGCGGAAATTGCGGATGTCATCCATCGTCGGGCGCGCATAACCGGTCAGATGCAGCAACGAATAAATCAGCATCGAGCCGTGCCCTGCCGAAAGCACGAAGCGGTCCCGGTCTGCCCAGTCGGGACGGGCCGGATCGAACTTGAGGAATTTCGCGAACAGCATCGTCGCTACATCCGCCACGCCCATCGGCATGCCGGGATGCCCGCTTTTGGCTGCCTGAACCGCGTCCATCGAAAGCGCGCGGATGGCATTGGCCATGGGCGCGAGGCGGGCGGGATCGACGGTCATCGCGAAAGGCTCCGGAAAAACGGCTGTTGGCTGGCGAGTCGGACTTGGGGTTCCTTTAGGGAGCAGGCGCGTGCCGTCAAGTTTGCCCCTGCGGCTCATTGCACCGGAATGCGGCATGATTGCGAGACTTGTTCACAACATTCAGCCTCAACAGATTGCATTAGAGCTATTTTGAACTAGCCATAGGGCATGGAGGAGCGTCCGGTCGAAGAGCTTGTCGATCGCATCGGCGCCGCGCTCGCCCGCATTGAGCGGTCGGTCGGTCGCGGCGAAGGAGACCTGCGCGACCTTTCCGAGCGACATGAGCGGCTCAAGGTTTCGGTCTCGCAAGCGCTCAGGGACGTCGATGCACTGATCGCGAAGGCAAGCGAATGAGCAATGTCGTGCTCTCGATCGGCGGGCGCACCTTTTCGGTAGCCTGTGCAGATGGCGAGGAAGATCACATCGCCAACCTTGGCATTGCGATCGACGAGAGAGTCCATGCACTGGGCGACAGTGCCGGTCAGAACGAGGTGCGGATGCTGCTCTATGCAGCGCTGGTACTCGCCGACGAATTGCACGAGGCGAGCAACGCGCCAAATGCGGCCTCCGCTGTCCCGCCCGAATTGTCTGCAAAGCTGGAACGCATTGCCGGTTCGCTCGAAAATCTCGCCACGCGGCTTGAGCAATAACCATCGAACTCCTAAGTATCGCTGCGGCGGGATCTGCCCGGCACGAGCCGTTCGAACATCCCTGAGGCTATAAGCAATCCATGGGAGCTGTCCCTAGCCTGGCCCTGGCCCGGCATATATGGCGCCCACCTGACGTGAAGGCGTCAGAGGATTTCTAGGAAACCGACCCATGGTGGACCCGCCACCCTCTCTTGATAAGGCAAGGTTGAGAAGACAATTGCGCGAGGCGCGGCGCGAACATGTCGCCGCGCTGCCCGATGCGGTGCGTGCGCTGGTTTTCAGCCGCCCGCCCGCGCCTCTCTTCGAGCTGGTGCCTAAGGACGCAACTTCGGGCCTCTATCACGCCAACGAAGCCGAGGCGCCAACGCTCGGCTATGCCAAATGGTTTCATGAGAACGGCCACGATTTGGCGCTGCCATGGTTCGCAGATCGCCGATCGGCAATGCAGTTCAAAAGCTGGCAAAATCCCTATGACGAAGGCGAACTGGAGATCGGGCCGTTCGGGATACTCCAACCTAAGCCCTTGAGCGAAGATCTATCGCCGGACGTACTGCTTGTCCCGCTCGTCGGCTTTTCTGCGGAGGGCGACCGACTCGGTCAGGGCGGCGGGAACTATGACCGATGGTTGGCCGACCATCCCAATGTGATCGCGATCGGCCTTGCCTGGGATTGCCAGCGCGTCGATATCCTGCCTCGTGAAGCGCACGATCGGAAACTCGCCATGATCGTTACCCCGACCCGGATTTATGAGGCGCGGGCCTAATGCGCCAAAAACCAACCTGGCGCATTCCGGTAGGCGTGCTGGCTCTAGTCGCCGCACTGACGGTCTACGGGATTGCGGTCGCGACCTGGCTGCCGCCACTGATCGCGGATTGGCACGCCGCCCTGCAAGCACCGGTCTATCTTCTATTTGGTGTGCTCTGGCTGCTGCCCTTGCGTCGGTTCCTGATCTGGATGGAGACAGGCCGGTGGAGCGCGCCGGACAGCGCTAACGAGAGCTGAATGCGCAGGGCTTTCGCCTCGCTAGCGTTGATTTTCGCCCTGATTGGACAACCTGCCAAGCTGGAAGCGCATGTAATCGGCAAGGATGACCGGACCTACCTGAACGACGAGGAAGAGACGCGATTTTCCGCCATCGGCAAGGTTTTCTGTCGCGATCCGTCCGATCCGAACCTCAAGCACTGGACAACCGGGACGCTGGTTGGCGACCAGACGACTGTTTTCACCAGCGGGCACTTTGGAGTCAGGCCCCAAAGCCGCAAGCGCGGGGCTCACATCTTTCCACTCGAGCACTGCGAATTTCGCATCTATGCGCCCGATGGCGGCAAGTTTTCCGATGGCTATGCCTACAAGCGCTTTGCGATTGCCGGGGCGACCCGCGCACAGCCGCCCGATTCCTATGTTGATTACAAGGCCGACCGGGCAGACTGGGCCATCATAACCCTGTCAGGAAGCGGGGTGGGCGCATCATTGGCTAGGCCGATCAATGTCCGGACCGCATCGCTGGACCAACTCGTTGCGGAGCCAGAGGCGTTCCTGATCGCCTACCATGACGGGATAGAAAGGATCGATCCCGACCAGCGCGTGCGCTCACCGGATTGCGCGATCCGCAGGGACAGTCGGTCGAGCGACGACAGCTGGTTCCTTCTCAGTTGCGACACCAACAAGGGTTCGTCGGGAGGGCTCATCTTCGCGCGCGACGCAAGCGATGAATTGGTTGCGCTTGGGTTCGCCACTGCCGATCGACTGGCCAAATCGCGAGACCGCAACAATTACGGGCAGCCCTTCACTCCCGATGTGCTGGCACTGATACCCAGCGCGGCCATTCCCTTCACGCCAAAGCCGCAAGATTTAAGCGTCGCACGTATCATCTGATTGTCTGGGAAAAGCCCAAGCCATGAAGAAAATGGCGCGAGTGACGGGACTTGAACCCGCGACCTCCGGCGTGACAGGCCGGCGCTCTAACCAACTGAGCTACACCC
>CAZRVW010000246.1:0-3828 GCA_964603645.1 uncultured Novosphingobium sp.
GGCATACTTCAACGACGCGCAGCGGCAGGCGACCAAGGACGCCGGCCAGATCGCGGGCCTCGAGGTGCTGCGTATCATCAACGAGCCGACCGCGGCCGCACTCGCCTATGGCCTTGAGAAGAACGACGGCAAGACCATCGCGGTCTACGACCTTGGCGGCGGCACTTTCGACGTCTCGATCCTCGAGATCGGCGATGGCGTGTTCGAGGTGAAGTCGACCAACGGCGACACCTTCCTTGGCGGCGAGGACTTCGACTCCAAGCTGGTTGAATGGCTGGCTGACAAGTTCAAGGCGAAGGAAAACATGGACCTTCGCACCGACAAGCTCGCACTCCAGCGGCTCAAGGAAGCTGCCGAGAAAGCCAAGATCGAGCTGTCGAGCACCGCGACGACCGAGGTCAACCTGCCGTTCATCACCGCGCGCATGGAAGGTGGCAGCACCACTCCGCTGCACCTCGTCGAGACCGTGACCCGCGCCGACCTCGAAAAGATGGTCGCTCCGCTGATCGAGCGGACCAAGGAGCCGATGAAGAAGGCTCTAGCCGACGCTGGCGTCAGCGCTTCGGATATCGACGAGGTGATCCTCGTCGGCGGCATGACCCGCATGCCCAAGGTTCGCGAGACCGTGAAGGACTTCTTCGGCAAGGAGCCGCATACCGGCGTCAACCCGGATGAGGTCGTTGCCATGGGTGCCGCGATTCAGGCCGGCGTGCTTCAGGGCGACGTCAAGGACGTGCTGCTGCTCGACGTGACGCCGCTTTCGCTCGGTATTGAGACGCTGGGCGGCATCATGACTCGCATGATCGACCGCAACACGACGATCCCGACCAAGAAGAGCCAGGTCTATTCGACTGCCGAAGATAATCAGCAGGCCGTGACGATCCGCGTATTCCAGGGCGAGCGCGAAATGGCTGCAGACAACAAGCTGCTCGGCCAGTTTGACCTTGTCGGCATTCCCTCTGCGCCGCGCGGCGTGCCGCAGATCGAGGTCACCTTCGACATCGACGCCAACGGTATCGTCAACGTGTCGGCCAAGGACAAGGGCACTGGCAAGGAGCAACAGATCCGCATCCAGGCCTCCGGTGGCCTCAGCGAAGCCGACATCGACCAGATGGTCGAGGACGCGGAAAAGTTCGCCGAGGAAGACAAGACTCGCCGCGCTGCCGCCGAGGCCCGTAATCAGGCGGACAGCCTCGTCCATGCGACCGAGCAGCAGTTATCCGAGCATGGCGACAGCGTCGATGCAGATCTCAAGTCCGAGGTGGAGGCCGCGCTTGCCGAGACCAAGACAGCGCTTGAGGGTGATAGCGTCGACGATATCAACGCCAAGGCCCAGGTCCTTACCGAGAAGGCCATGAAGATGGGTCAGGCCATCTACGAGAAGGAACAGGCGCAAGCCGCTTCTCCCGACGCCGACGATGCTTCCAGCGCTTCAGGCGACGAGGAAGTCGTCGATGCCGAGTTCTCCGAAGTAGACGAAGACGGCAAGGGCTGATGTCCCTGTGAAGATCCTGACTGCCACTGGTGCCTCGCGCGCCAGTGGCGGTTATGGTTGGGGCGAGGGACGCAATGTCTGAAACGAAGACCTGTTACTACGAACTGCTCGAAGTCGAGCGCGAGGCCGACGACAAGACTATCAAGTCGGCCTATCGACGGCTCGCGATGCAGTGCCATCCCGATCGCAACCCCGGGTGTGCCGATTCCGAAGCGAAATTCAAGGCAATCAGCGAGGCCTACGATTGCCTCAAGGACCCGCAAAAACGTGCGGCCTATGACCGCTTCGGCCATGCCGCATTCGAACAGGGTGGGATGGGCGGTGGAGCGCACGGCGGCCAGGCTGGCTTCAGCGACATTGGCGACATTTTCGAATCGATTTTCGGCAGTGCCTTCGGCGGGGGTGGCGGAAGGCAGCAGGCCCGCCGCGGCGCCGACTTGCGCTTCGACATGGAAATCACGCTCGACGACGCCTTCCACGGCAAGCAGACGGAAATCGAAGTCGAGGTGGCGCGTTCTTGTGAGCCCTGCTCGGGTTCGGGGGCTGAACCTGGTACCGGCACACGGCGCTGCACCATGTGCGGCGGTGCCGGAAAGGTTCGCGCACAGCAGGGTTTCTTCATGGTCGAGCGCACCTGCCAGACCTGCGGAGGCCGAGGCGAGGTCGTGGAAGCGCCTTGCCGTACCTGCCGGGGCGAGGGCCGGGTCGATCAGGCTGAAAAATTAGCGGTGGAAATCCCGCCCGGGGTCGATACCGGTACGCGAATCCGGCTATCCGGAAAGGGGGAAGCCGGACCTTACGGCGCCCCGCCAGGCGATCTCTACATCTTCCTGCATGTGCAGCGTCATCCTGTGTTTGAGCGCGAGGGGACGACGCTTGTCACCCGTGTGCCAATCTCGTTCACCACGGCGGCGCTGGGCGGCGAGATAGCCATACCGGGCCTCGATAACGAACGCATTCTTATCGATATTCCCGCCGGGATTCAGTCCGGCAAGCAGTTGCGCAAGCGCGGTGAGGGCATGCGGGTTTTGCAGGGCAGCGGGCGCGGCGATCTGGTGATCGAGATCAGCGTCGAAACGCCTACCCGCCTTTCTGCCCGCCAGAAGGAATTGCTGCAGGAACTGCGCGACACCGAAACCGGCGAAGAATGTCCGGAATCGAAGGGCTTCTTCGAGCGGATCAAGACCGCATTCGGCAATTGATCGACAAGCGCGCATAGCCCGGTTACGCTCCGTCCCCGAGAGGAGGGCGGCACCATGAAACAGGCGCTCGGTTATCTGGCGATTTTGTGCGTTGCTTCGGTCTCAACCGCTGCCGGGGCGCAAAGCGACTTCGACAAGGTCGAAATTACCGCTCAGGAGATCAGGCCCGGCGTCGCCGTTCTGTTCGGCGAAGGCGGCAATATCGGAGTGTCATACGGCACTGACGGTACCGCCATCATCGATGACCAGTTCGCGCCGCTGAGCGAGAAGATCAGGGCGGCGATTGCGAAGCTGGGCGCCAAACCGGTCAAATACGTGGTCAATACCCATTGGCATTTTGATCATGCCGGCGGGAACGTCGAATTCGGCAAGGCAGGCGCGACGATAGTGGCGCATGACGCGGTGCGAATGCGGCTTGCCAAGGGCGGCAAAGTGGCAGGCCGGGATATCCCGCCTGACAGTCGCGAGGCGCTGCCGGTCGTGACCTACGACCAGGGCATCAAGCTGCACCTTAACGGCGATACGATCGACATCCGCTTTTTCGGCGGTGGTCATACCGATGGTGACAGCGTGGTCTACTGGCGCAAGGCCAACGTGCTCCATACGGGAGACCTGTTCATGCACCGGCTGGGCTATCCGTTCATCGACACGGCTTCCGGCGGCAGTATCGACCATTTTCTCATTTCGCTGGGGCAGGTCTTGGCAATGATCGATGACGAAACTGTCATCATCCCGGGACATGGAAAGCTCGCGACACGCGCCGCCCTGCTCGCGTTCCGCAACATGATCGCGACGGCGACGGAGCGGATCAGGGCGATGAAGGATTCTGGCGCAACGCTGGAAGAAGCCAAGGCAAGGAATCCGATCGCGGGCTTGCGCACAACCCAAGGCTTTATCGGCGACCAGCAATTCATTGAATCGGTGTGGTCCAGTCTCGATGCCCACGGGCACTGAAGCCGCAATCTCGCTCGATGGCAGGACTAGTCGTGAATTTCCCCGCGTATCGTGGGGACCAGAGTCGGATCAGCCTGTAGCCTTGTCTCTTCCTCGTCGAGGATAGCTACGAATGCATCGCGCTTCAGTTTCGCCAGTACGGCGGGCGAAACCGTCTGATCGTTCGGCAGGGCCGAG
>CAZRVW010000247.1:0-3799 GCA_964603645.1 uncultured Novosphingobium sp.
ATCGGCGCGCCCGACGGCACTGCCGACTGGAATGCGCTCAGGGCGACTGGAGCGGACTTTGCCTATCTGGATGCCAGCGCCGGCGCTTTCGCCCGCGATCCAGCCTTCAGCCGCAATCTCAGGCAGGCGCGCGAGGCCGGTCTCAAGATCGGTGCTGTTCATCGCTACGACCCATGCCAGCCCGGCGACAGGCAGGCCGCGAATTTCGTGATTGTCGTGCCGCGCGATAATGCGATGCTTCCTGCCGCGGTTGAGCTTGAGGGCAGCGCAGACCAATGCCCGGTCGCCACCAGCGATGCCGAGATCGAAAGTGAACTGATGATCTTCCTCAACCAGGTCGAGACCCATACGGGCCAGCAAACGCTGCTCAAGCTCGGGTCCGAATTCGAGGCGCGCCATGCCATGGCTGCCAAGATCGAGCGCAACCTCTGGCTCGAGCGCGACATTTTCGAGCCGGACTATGCTGGGCGGCCCTGGACCTTGTGGACTGCGAACACCGCGCGCGACAGCGATCATGTCGCCGGAAAGCTGCGGTGGATCGTTGCGCGGCCATGACCGTTTCGCGCGAGAGATTGCTGGAAGCGGCACACGAGGCTGCAGCTCATGCCTACGCGCCCTATTCGCAATTTATCGTTGGCGCGGCGTTGGCTTTTGAAGATGGCGCGGTCGTAACCGGCGCGAACGTCGAGAACGCCAGCTATGGTCTGTCGCTATGCGCCGAGGCTCTGGCTCTGTCGAAGGCCATGAACGAAGGACGGCGCGGCGGACTCGTGGCCCTCGCTGTAGTCGGTCCGGATAGCAAAGCGGCCATGCCCTGTGGACGTTGCCGGCAGATGCTGCACGAGTTGGCAGTTCTTGGAGGTACCGATCCGCTGGTCTGGTCGGGCAAGGGCGACGAAGCCGTTGACGTGCGGCTATCGCAACTTTTGCCGCTCGCCTTCGGGCCGGACAGCCTGACCTAGTCCTCGTCAAGCCATTCCAGCAGTGCGCCGAGGCAATCGCGGCCCAGTCGCATCGAGCGTTCCGGGCTCCAGCCCTGACGAGAGCAGGGCGCGGGATTGTGATCCTTGAACGGCATTTCCAGCGTCATCGCGACACAGCCGAATCGCTGCGCCACCTGATTGGTAGCCATGGTCAGATTGCCCTTGCCCGGCGATGCGGCGGGGTAGCCCAAGGCAGTCTGGAAATCGGGCGTGCGCCTCTCGAGGATCGACCGGTACCGCGCATAGCTGGCGACCTGGCCCTCGCGCAGGTCGGGAATGCCTTCGAAACCGGCGATGAAATTTGCCGGGATTGCCTCGTCGCCGTGAACGTCCATGAAGAAGTCGACCCCGGTCTTGTCCATCGCATCGCGGATGGCGAGCACTTCAGGAGATTTCTCGGCGTTCGGTTCAGCCCATTCGCGGTTGAGATTGGTTCCGGCGGCATTCGTACGCAGGTGGCCGCGAAAGGAACCATCGGGATTGGCGTTGGGCACGATGTGAAACCTGCACTTGCGCCGCAATTCTCGCCCGACCGGGTCTGTCGGGTCGCTCAGGGCATCCAGCGCGCCTTCCATCCACCATTCGGCCATCGACTCGCCCGGATGCTGACGAGCGATCAGCCAGACCGCTTTGGTGCCGCTGCCCATGGTCAGGCAGTCGATAGGCCGACCGTCGAGACTAGTACCGAGGCTGGAATGGCCGATTCCGCTGCATGCCGCCGTACGCGATACGAGGTCATGATGGCGCTCGAGCGAATAGGGCGCGAAATAGGCAAACCAGGCGATGTCGCCCGGCGGGCGGGCGCGGATTGTGAGGGAGCCGTCGTCGGCGCGCTCGTCCCAATGGGTGTCGGCGCGCAACCATTTGCGCCTGTCGAACGACATGGCCGCGCGATAGTTTGGCCAGCCCATAGGATAGGCCGCGCCCTTCAGGCCGGTGATGCGTAAGGTTAGATCGCGGCCCGCACAGCCGGAAACGCGAAAATGAAACCATTGGTAAAAGTGCGAATCCTTGTCCTTCCGGATCGCGAGACGAGCTTGCGCGCCGTCCGCCGAAAGGACCTCGATATTCCCCGAATCGAAGGCATCATTGATTTCGATGGTGCTCATTCGACGAGGATCGTCTCGCCCGAGGTGCCAGGGAAGTTGCGGAACAAGGCCTCGGCGAGCTTCGCTGCGCCTAGCTGCGTTTGCGCCATCGGGGACGATGCTCGCACCGAGAATGTCGCCCGGCCTTCCCAAAGGGATTGGCCGCTCGCCCGGTCGCGAATGGTGACGGCGAGGCGTGTTTCGACAGTTTCGGGCGGCGGGCCGGAGAGGTTGAGGCCGATGCCGACGCCCACACCCGAGCCGTGACTGCCGGTCGATCCGCCGACGCCGACGCTGACCGGGCTGCCATCGCGACCGCGCCGGAAGCTCTCGCGCTCGACCGAGACGATCGCCACTGACTTGCTCGCACTGCCCCCCGCAACGATCTCCGAATAACCGATGCGCTGCAATTCACGCGAGACGGCTGCGGCATAGCTGCGGAATTCCAGATTCTGCGCGTCGATGTCCTGGGCAGGTTCTATGGCAATGGTTCCCTGTCCCAGCTGCGTTGTATCCGGGAGGTGGAAGCGGGAAACTTCAACCGGCCCGACCGGAGCGACACAGCCCGTCACCGCGAGCATGCCAAGGGGCAGAACGTGCTTCAGGTTCTTCATGACCACAACGGTGTGGCCTGCGGGACAGATACTGGCAAGAGCCCAGACGCGATTTAGCCAATGCAGGATCGTCGGAACGGTTGACTTTAACACGGTCTGTGACTAGCTGCGCGGCTTCGCAATCAGGCTGCCCCGAAGGGCCGCCAGTAATACATTGCCTGAGAGACATACGATGAAGATTCGCAACAGCCTCAAGTCGCTGAAGGGACGTCACCGCGATAATCGCGTGATTCGCCGTCGCGGTCGCACTTACGTGATCAACAAAAACAACCGTCGCTTCAAGGCGCGGCAGGGCTGAATCATGCCTGGCCGCGAAAAAGTCGCGGCTGTCGGAACTCGGGAAAGCCTCCGCGCAAGCGGGGGCTTTTGTCATGTCTGAGACCCCAAGGCCCCCAGTGAAAGCTGTCGTCTTCGATGTCGGGCGCGTTCTGTACGAGTGGGACCTGCGCCATCTGTTCGCCAAGCTGATCGACGACGAGGCGGAACTCGACTGGTTCCTTGCCCACGTCGTCACGCCCGAGTGGCATTTCGAGCATGACGCGGGCCGGCCGCTGGCCGAAATGGTGCCAGAACGCGTCGCCCAGTTTCCCGATCATGCGCATCTCATCGAAGCCTATGCCGAGCGCTTCAACGAGACCATTCCCGGTCCTGTTGCCGGGTCACACGACATTGTACGGGCCCTGGCGCAGCGCGATGTCCCACTCTATGCGATCACCAACTTCGGCGCCGAGTTCTGGGAGCTGTTCCGGCCGACCGCGCCGATCTTCGATCTGTTCGCCGACATCGTTGTTTCGGGGGCCGAGAAGATCGCAAAGCCCGATCCGGCCATCTATGATCTGGCGGCGGCGCGGTTTGGCCATGCGCCGCAGGACATGCTCTTTATCGACGATACCGCTGCGAACGCGACCGCAGCTGCCGCCTTGGGCTGGCAGGTTCATCGCTTTTCCGATGCCGTCGCGCTCGCAAACGACCCGCGCGTTGTGCGCCTGCTGACATCCTGACGGCTCTTTGGAGAAGGCGCATTTTCGCAAGCGCAGCATTGCAGTTGGCAAGCGGCGCTGTAGCCATGCCGTGGCTCGCGAGACACCTTTATGATTGCCCAGTTTGGGCGGGA
>CAZRVW010000248.1:0-3655 GCA_964603645.1 uncultured Novosphingobium sp.
GGCCTCGACTATCCCGGCATCGGGCCGGAGCACGCCTGGCTGCACGATCTCGGCCGGGTCGAATATGTCTCGGCGACGGACAAGGAAGCGCTCGACGCCTTCCAGTTCTGCTGCCGCACCGAAGGCATCATCCCCGCGCTGGAGCCGAGCCACGCGATCGCCGCACGCTTGGCATCCACAGGACAGGGCGCGGCCGAATGGATCGCCGCCTCGAGCGAGGAGATATCGTAGCTGGTGCGAATATTCTCGGGCAACTTCAGCATGCGGATCAGCATTGTCGGGACGAATTGGGCGCGCTTGACCTTGTAGCGATCAATCGATTCCAGCACCTTTTCGGCATCGAACTTGTCGAACAACAGCAATGTCCCACCGTTCCTCAGCTCAGCCTGGGCGAAAGCGAGCGGACCGGAATGATACAGGGGTGAGGACAGCAGGAAAATCGACCCCGGCTCTACCGAATAGCGGTTGGCGTGCAATTTGGCATAGGGGTGCTCTTCGTCGAACGGCCCGCCCGGCAAGGCATGCCGCACGCCCTTGGGGCGCCCCGTCGTCCCTGACGAATAGACCATCGGAGCACCCGCCGAAGGGTCCTCGATCACAGTGTCGGGCATGGCCGCGATTGCCGCTTCCCACCGATCGGTCCCTTCCACGTCGTCATAAAGGCAAAACATCTGGCTGACGTTGGGACACAGGGCGCGGATTTCCGTTCCGAGAGCAACCGCCTCGCTTATCGTGGCATCGATAATCAGAACCTTCGCAGCGCTGTCGGCGACAATATAGGAAGCCTCCGCCTTCTTGAGCCGCACCGGCAAGGGCACCATGTAAAGTCCGGTGCGCTGCATGGTCAGCGTCAGTTCCATCACCGTTGGATTGTTTCGCGACCAGATCGCGAAGGTATCGCCACGCTGCAGGCCAAGCGAGCGGAGCAGATGCGCGCCCTGATTGGCCGCGCGTTCGAGTTCGGCGTAGGTCAGTGTCGAACCGCTTTCTGCGGTGATTATCGCCGCCATGTCCGGATGAGACTTTGCCCAATGGCTGGAATACATCTTTGCCCCTCAGTAAATTCATTGACTAGCTCTGACCGGGCCGACGAGACCGACCACGACCAAACAATTCACGCGTTCGATTCTCGCCGCCGCCCCGCCATTTGGCCTATGCCGCTCAGCGAAACTCGGCACGCAATCGCCGGCTCCGGTCCACAGCACAGGCCATATCGCGGAACTCCAACTCGAATGCTGCGAGCCCCGGCCAATTCGCTTGCAATGCGCAATCAAGTACCTCTATTATCGGGCACTGGGAAGACCCTAACTTCCACGTTGCCTGGAAAGAACCGAAGAGAGAACAATGAGCAAATTGCCCTTTCCCGTGTACGATGCGGATAACCATCTCTACGAACCCGAGGAGGCTTTCACTCGGCATCTACCAGATCGTTATGCCAAGGATTTTTTCTTCGTCGAAGTGAAAGGGCGCAAGAAGCTGGTTATCGATGGCCAGCTTTCGGCCTACATCCCCAACCCGACGTTCGAGGTTGTCGCAGCGCCGGGCGCCTATGAAGTCTGGTATCGCGGCGAGAACAAGGACAACCTGACCTTGCGCGAAATGGCTGGCAAGCCGATGAGGCCGCCTGAAGAGTGGCGCAACGGCGAAGGACGGTTGAAGACACTCGATAAACAGGGTGTCCATGCCGCGCTCATGTTCCCCACCCTGGCCTCGGTAATCGAGGAAAGGCTTGGCCATAAGGGCGATGTGGCTTCAGCCCTGTTCCACGCCCTTAATCAGTGGCTTGACGACGAATGGGGTTTTGCACGGGAAGAGAGACTCTTTTCAGTTGGCATGGTCAACTTGACGAACGTCGACAAAGCGGTTGCCGAGGTAGATTACCTGATTTCACGCGGCGTTCGCGCGATTGGTATTCGCCCCGCGCCGGTTCCGCTGCTGGTTGGCAGCACATCCTTCGGATTTGAGCAATTCGACCCTTTCTGGGCCCGCGTTGCCGAAGCAAACTTGCTCGTCTGCCTGCATGCGTCGGACAGCGGCTATGACAAGATCACGAAATGGTGGACCGGCGGTCAAGGCGAATTCGAAGCCTTCACGCGCAATGCCTTTTCGGAAACGATGGACTTTCTGGGACGCCCCATTGCGGATTCGCTTTCCTCCCTGATCTGTCACGGCGTTTTCAAGCGCCACCCCAATCTGCGGGTGGCTTCGATCGAGAATGGTTCTTCCTGGCTCACGCCTCTGATAAGACGGCTCGAAATGGCTTACGGACGCCTGCCAGGGCAATTCCACGAGCATCCGCGTGATACCTTCCAACGTCATGTCTTCGTGGCGCCATTCTATGAAGACGATCTTGAGGAAGTGAAATCCGTTCTGCCCGTGGAACGGATTCTTTTCGGCAGCGATTTCCCGCATCCCGAAGGCACCCACGAGCCGCTGGATTATGTGGACGAGTTCGACACCCTCAACGCAGATGAGCAGGAGAAAATCTTCTGCACCAACCTGAAAGGACTGCTTGAAGGCAAACGCAATTGAACGAGGAAGCCACTGACGAAACGGAGGCAGCAACCGTCAATAGCAAGGGACCTCAACCGGAGAAGGCTGCTTCCGGGATCGGGCCGCTCTCTCCCTTGCGTGGCAAGCGGCCTCCGGCACCGGTGTGGTTCAAGTCCATTCTAAGGAACGAGCCGGAGAGCCTGTGCGCCGGTCCGCAACAGGCAGAGACATTGGCCTGGGGCGAACCTGGCCGGCAGGGCATCCTGCTTGTCCATGGTGCGGGCGGGCACGCGCATTGGTGGGCAGCTGTAGCCAGCCAGCTTGCTGCCAGCTATCGCGTCGCAACCGCCACAGTCACGGGCCTCGGCGGTGGCAAATCCTTGGAAATGTACACTACCGGGCAGCTGACCGAGGAACTGCTCGCTGTGTGCGATGTCACCGGTCTCGCCTCATCAGGCGAGCCTCCGCTCCTGATCGCGCACAGTTTCGGCGGAATAGTGGCGACCGGCGTGGTCAAGCGCGCTCCAGAAGCCTTTCGCGGACTCGTGCTTGTCGATTCGTCGATAAGGCCGGATTCGCACAAGCCGCGATCCGAATTGAAATCCAAGCCGCGAACCTATCCCGATCTTGAAACCGCGCTCGCTCGTTTTCGACTCAAGCCGCCACAGGACTGCGACAATCTTTTCCTGCTCGACCAGGTCGCGCGTGCGTCGCTGAAGCAGGTCAGCGATGGCTGGACCTGGCGCTTCGATCCCAGATTCCTGACCAAAACCGCGCTCGACGACCCTTGGCCGATCCTAGCAGCCCCGCCCTGCCCGCTCGCGTGCGTCTACGGGGAGCGATCTTCACTGATGACGGCTGAGCGCCTCGCGATGCAAAAAAGCCAGATGCCAACCGGCACGCCGTTCATCGCCGTACCGGGAGCTGGCCATCACCTGATGCTGGACCAGCCGCTTGCCACGCTGGAAGTCCTGAAAGACCTGATCCGCAACTGGCCTGCCAGCCAGCCGAATGGAAGCGACGGCTGACCATCGGTGCCTGCCGCTGCGAAGTCCGACCGGATTCGCTCTAGGCGTTCAGCCCGCCGTTGATACTGATGATCTGCCCGGTGATCTTGGCGGCCCCCTCGCCGCACAGGAACAGCACCATCGGCGCTATGTCG
>CAZRVW010000249.1:0-3638 GCA_964603645.1 uncultured Novosphingobium sp.
ATGCCCTATTCAGGCGTGCTCTATGCCGGACTGATGCTGACCAGCGAAGGGCCGAAGCTGATCGAATACAACTGCCGCTTCGGCGATCCCGAATGCCAGGTGCTGATGATGCGGCTGGAAAGCGATCTGGTCGAATACCTGCTGGCCTGCGCCGAAAACCGGCTGGCAGCGCTCGAAACGCCCCGGTTTGCAGACGAGACCGCGCTGACTGTGGTCATGGCGGCAAACGGCTATCCCGGCACGCCCGAAAAAGGCGGCACGATCCGCGGCATCGATGAAGCCGAAGCGGCGGGGGCGAAGGTGTTCCACGCTGGAACCGCGCTCGACGATCATGGCGAACTCGTCGCCAGCGGTGGGCGCGTGCTCAACGTGACGGCCACGGGAACCTCTGCACGCGAGGCGCAGACCAGAGCCTATGCGGCAGTGAACACAATCGACTTTCCGTCCGGCTTCTGCCGCCGCGACATCGGCTGGCGCGAGGTTGAGCGCGAGGGCTAACCCAGTTTCTCCGCTAGCAACGCTTTCAAGTCGGCCTCGGGCCGCGCGCCATAGTGCGAGATGATCTCACGCGCGCAGACCGCTCCAGCGTGCAGGCACTGGTCGAGCCGCATGTCCTTTACCCGGGCGTAAAGGAAGCCGGCGGCGAACATGTCGCCCGCTCCGGTCGTGTCGACGACATGGTCGATCGGTTCCGCCAGAACCTGCGCGCGCGTTTCGCCCGAGATCCCCACCGCGCCCTTTTCGCTGCGGGTGACGACCAGTGTCGGCACTTTCGGCGCGAGTTTAGCCAATCCGGCCTCGAAGTCCTGATCCCCGGTCAGTGCCCGAAGTTCCACTTCGTTGGCGAAGAGAATGTCGATGTCGCCAGCATCGATCAGCGCGCGGAAATCGTCGCCGTGGCGTTCGATCACGAAAGCGTCGGACAGGGTAAAGGCCACTTCGCGCCCCGCGACTTTTGCCGCCGCGATGGCCTTCTTCATTGCCGCGCGCGGCTCCTCCGGATCCCACAGGTAGCCTTCGAGATAGAGGATGCTCGCATCGGCGATCAGCGCCTCGTCCAGCGCCTTGGCGGGCAGGAACTGCGAAGCGCCTAGATAGGTGTTCATCGTACGCTGGCCATCGGGCGAAACGAAGATCAGGCAGCGCGCCGTAGGCGGATCGCCAGGCCGGGCGGCCACATCGAAACGAATGCCGGTGGCGCGGATGTCATGCGCGAACACCTCGCCCAGCTGGTCGTCCGCAACCTGCCCGATGAAGACGCACTTGGCGCCAAGTCCGGCGAGCCCAGCCAGGGTGTTAGCCGCCGAGCCACCCGATATTTCCTTTGCCGGTCCCATCGCCGCGTAAAGCTCGTGCGCGCGATCGGTATCGATCAGCGTCATGCCACCGCGCGCCATGCCGAGCGCCTCAATCGTGGCATCGTCGGCAGGCGCCATGACGTCGACAATGGCATTGCCGATGCCAACGACATCGAAAGTAGGTTCGGGCCGAGTGGCGCTCATTGGTAGTCCTTGTTTTTGGGAAAGGCGATGGGCCGGGGGCCTAAACCGCCGAAATGCCCGGCGCAAGGCCGTCGGGCCATTGACAGGACTCACGCCGCTGGCATGGGAGCGCGATGATGAGAAATTGCCGCGCATTGCGCCAGGTCGCTGCATCCTGCCTGCTCGTGCTGGCGCTGTCGGCCTGCGCCTCCAGCGGCGGATCGACGGGTGCCAAGGGGGGAGTCAGTGCCAAGCGGCCGCCCGTTCGCGCACCGGTCACGACGCCGGTGCGCGACCCCCAATTCCGCATGGAACCCGGCCTCGAACAGGTGGTTGGGGCGACGCAGGGGCAACTCGTCGGCCAGTTCGGCCGGCCGCGCCTCGATGTGTGGGAAGGCGATGCGCGCAAGCTGCAATTTACCGGAAGCGCATGTATTCTCGATATTTATCTCTATCCGACTACACGTTCACGGGATCCGCTCGCAACCTACGTCGAGGCGCGCCGCAGCGATGGTCGCAATGTCGATAAAGCGGCCTGCGTCAATGCCTTGCGTGCATCCAGAGGCCGGTAACCGGGATTTAAGCTTGTTTGCCCATAATTCGCCCAAATCAAATGGGGTGCGAATACCATGAGCATGCATTTCCGCGATCTGGCCACCAAGGTCGCTGCCGACGGCGTAATCAGCGCCGAAGAAATCCTGTCGCTGCGCCGCGCAGGATGGGGAGACGGCCGCATCGTGCCCGACGAGGCGGAGACCCTGTTCGCGATTAATGACGAGATCGTTACGCCCAGCGCCGAATGGTCCGATTTCTTCGTCGAAGCGCTTGGCGAATTCATCGTCAACGCCATCGAGCCGAAAGGCTATGTCAGCAAGGAGCAGGGCGACTGGCTGATCGACCGGATCGACCACGACGGCAAGCTTGAAAGCCTGACCGAGCTGGAGCTGCTGGTGCGCCTCTACGAGCGCGCGTTGTCTGTGCCGCAAGAATTGCGCGACTATGCCCTGAACCAGATCGAGCAGGCCGTCCTTACCGGCGAGGGCCCGACCCGCAGTGGCGGCACTCTCGAAAAGGGCAATGTCACCCAGGCTGAAGCCCAGCTGCTGCGCCGCCTGCTGTTCGCCAATGGCAGCGAGCGCCCTGCCGGCATCAGCCGCACCGAGGCCGAGCTGCTTTACCGGATCAAGGATGCCGCGCTTAGCGCAGACAATGCGCCCGAGTGGAAACGCCTGTTCGTGCAGGGCGTGGGCAATTACCTTGCCGGGTTCTCGTCCTACGAAGCGCTCTCGCGCGACCGCGCCGCCGAACTCGAAGCGTTCATGAACGACACGAGTTCCTCGCTGGGCTCATTTGCGAGGCGCATGGGCAAGTCGGTCTTGCGCGACAACATGTTCGACGTGATCTCGTTGGCAATGGGCAACAAGGACGGTGGTCCGAGCCTCGACGACCGCATCGACGAAGCCCGCGAGGTCAACCTGACCGAACAGACCTGGCTCGAAGGCCGGATCGACGGCAATGGCCAGATCGACGAGTACGATTCTGCGCTGCTCGAATTCCTTGCCGAGGAAAGCGGCTACTCGCGAGGCTAGTATTTGGCCATCGCCTGGGATTTTCAAGCTGGCTCTTCGCTCGATGTGATTGTTCGCGCATCGCAGTCCGCGGAAAACCGGTTCCCTCTTTTCCGCGCGATGCTCTAGACGGTAAAGCTCTCACCGCAACCGCACGAACCGGTGGCGTTGGGATTGTCGAACACGAAACCGGCTGCGAAATCGTCTTCCTGCCAGTCCATCGTGCTGCCGATCAGGTAGAGCACGCTGGCCGCATCGATGAAGAACAACCCGCCCGGCGTTTCGATCTTCTCATCAACCGGGTTCGCCTCGCTCACATAATCGACCGAATAGGCAAGCCCCGAACAGCCCCGGCGCGGGGTCGAAAGCTTGACGCCAATCGCATCCTCCGGCGCCTTGGCCATAAGTTCCGCGACGCGCGCTTCGGCGGCTGGGGTCAATGTCACGGCCGCAGGGCGGGCCCGGGTTTTCGTTTCTTCAGCCATCACAGCATCCCCAGTTCGAGTTTGGCCTCGTCGCTCATCTTGGCCATGTCCCACGGCGGGTCCCAGACCAGATTGACCTCGCAATCGCGCACGCCCGGGACCGA
>CAZRVW010000250.1:0-3610 GCA_964603645.1 uncultured Novosphingobium sp.
CCGCCTATCCCGGCGCCGATGATCCGGCCCGTGCCGCCGCCGATGAGTCCGCCGAGCAAAAGGCCGGCCAGCGCGCCGCCCCCCGCGCCGATCGCGGTGCGCGATACCTTGCGCTCACCGGTGTTGGGATCCGTTACGCATGCGGTGACTGTTACCAGCGACAGGGCTGCGAGGCTCGAAACCATCAGGCGAGGTGTTTTCATATTCCGGTCCCTTTACTATCCGACTGCATTCGGTCCAGCCTGGCCCCCGCAACATGAATGGGCACTGCACGGTTTCGCGGTCAACGAAGCGCCCGGCAATCATATCCGGCGGTCAGGATTTGTCCCCGGCTATTCGCCTGAAGCATCTGCGGCCCTTCGCCTTTGCCGAATTCTCTGCTAGCGCGGAGTGGCTGTGACACCCTTCCCATGGACCGATCTCCTGGTCATCGCGGGCCTGATCCTGTTGAACGGCCTGTTCGCGATGTCCGAACTCGCCATCGTTTCGGCGCGCACGTCCCGGCTCAGGATGGCGGCGGAACGGGGCAGCCGCGCGGCGCAGACCGTGATCGACCTGTCGGCAGATCCTGGAAAATTCCTTTCGACCGTCCAGATCGGCATAACCCTCATCGGCATCCTAGCCGGCGCCTATTCGGGCGCGAGCCTCGGCGGACCTGTCGGCGAGAGGCTGGCCGCGATCGGCATTGCGGCCGGCCATGCCGACGAGGCGGGGTTTGCGCTGGTGATCGTCGCGGTTACCTATTTCAGCCTGGTCGTCGGCGAACTGGTGCCCAAGCAGCTTGCCTTGCGGGCTGCCGAGCCCATCGCCATTGCCATGGCAAGGCCGATGGCCCTGCTGGCGAGGTCGATGGCGCCGTTCGTGTGGCTGCTCGACAGCTCGTCCGCTGCACTGGTGCGGCTGCTTGGTGTCCGCCGTTCGGGCGAGGCGCAGCTGACCGCTGAAGAGCTGCACATGATATTCACCGAAGCGACGCATTCCGGTGCGATCGAGGAGGGAGAGCGTGCGCTGATGTCAGGCGTGCTCAGGCTCGCCGAACGGCCGGTCCGGGAACTGATGACACCAAGGACGGAGCTTGACTGGGTCGACCTCCAGGCAACGGAAGAAGAGCTGCGCGCCGCTATCGACCGGTCGCCACATTCGCTTCTGCCGGTAGCGGACGGTTCTCCTGACGAAATCGTCGGCGTGATCAAGGTCCGCGACGTGCTGGCTGCACTGCTGGCCGGCCAGCAGCCCAAGATCGGAGACATGATGAAGCGCGCCGAGATCATCCCCGACCAGCTGGACGCGCTCGATGCCTTGCGGATGCTGCAGCAGGCCGACATCGGCGTCGGCATGGTCCACGATGAGTACGGCCATTTCGAAGGGATCGTCACACCTACCGACCTGCTGACGGCGATCGCAGGCAATTTTGTGAGCGACCAGGACGAAGGCGATGTACCGCATCTGGTCGAACGCGACGACGGCAGCCTGCTGATGGCGGGCGCGATGCCGGCCGACGCCATGGCCGAACGGCTGGGCATTTCGCTGGCAGCCGACCGCGAATTCGCGACGGTTGCGGGTTTCGCTCTATCGGTTCTCAAACGCGTTCCGCGCGAGGGCGAACACTATGTCGAACAGGGCTGGCGCTTCGAAATCGTCGACATGGACGGGCGCAGGATCGACAAGATCCTGGCAGAGGCCATCGAAGCCCCGGCGGATGACAAGGGCACCGAAGGGCAAGACGGCTGAGAATTATGTGCCGGTGCCGATTCCGCTTCAGGTGAACGGACCTTAACTGCCAGCGGAAGTCTGTGCCTCGCGACCGTCGCCTTCGGGCGCGGCAAGGATATCACGCGTCACGCTTCCCTTCGCGACGGTGTTCGTGTCGAAATCTCCGACGACCGAACGAATGGCGGGAATCGCATCGCCAGCGCGACTGATCGTGTTCTTCTCGACATCGCTGCGTTGCGCAGGGCCGCCGAACAGGGCTTCCAGCGTCTGCTCTTGCAGCGAACGGTCGGCAGGGCGCGGCTCGCCGGGCTGAGGCGGTTTCAGCGCGAAGTCGGGCGGCACAACCAGCGGGGTCTGGCGCTGGACGGCGAATTCATCGGGCCGCGCGCGGGTGAAGACACCTCCACCTCCACCGCCACAAGCCGCAAGGAAGGGGGCGGTTCCCGCAAGCAAAAGGATTCCAAGCTTGACGGTATCGGACTTCTTCATTGTTCAGCTCTCCGGGGCGGTTTGGGCCTCTGCTTCGGGCTTTTCGCGCGAAAACAGGGAACGGGCAAGGATAATTACCACGCCGATGGTGATAGCGGCGTCGGCGACGTTGAAAATCAGGAAGGGACGGAAACCCCCGATGTGAAAATCGGCATAGTCGACGACATAGCCATAGGTAACGCGGTCGAGGATGTTACCGAGCGCGCCACCCAGCACCATCGCCAGCGCGGCGATGTCGGCCAGCGCCTTCTCTTTCAGCATCCAGAAGGCGACAAACAGCGCGATGGCGCTGGTGAGGCCGATCAGTGCATAGCGCGCTTCCGGGGAATGCGCGGTGAACAGGCCCAGCGACACACCGTAATTGTCCTCGCGGGTAAGATTGAAGAACGGCAGCAGCTCCATCTGCTGGCCGCGGTGACGCAGACCGAGCTCGAACATCACGAACCACTTGACCAGCTGGTCGAGCGCGAAGACGACCGCCGCGAGGCCGAAGCCGGTGAGGCGATGGCGGGTGATTATGGTCATGCCGCCGATTCCATGCCCGCCACCACCTGATCGCAGCGTGAACACAGCGCGCCGTCTTCCGGCACGTTGGGCAAGTGCCGCCAGCAGCGGCCGCATTTGTTGTGGGAGGTGCGGGTGACGCTCACGCCGTCTCCCTGCCCCCGCGTCACTGTCGCGGTGATGAACAGTTCTTCGAGATCGGCTTCGGGTGCGTCGGCGGATACGGTGACTTCCGCTTCGAGCCCAGACCCCAGGATCTTGTCGCGGCGCAACGGCTCGATCGCTTCGTTGACCCTTTCGCGCAAGGCCCTCAGTGCGGCCCACCTTGTTGCATCGACATCGCTGCCCGCTGGAAACTCCGGCCACTCCAGCAGGTGCACGCTGCCTTCGTCCGGATAGCGCGTGCCCCACACTTCCTCGGCGGTGAACACCAGCACCGGGGCGGCGTAGCGCACCAGCGCGTGGAACAGCGTGTCGAGCACGGTGCGATAGGCGCGCCGCTTGGGATCGCCGGGCGCGTCGCAATAGAGGCAGTCCTTGCGGATATCGAAGAAGAAGGCCGACAGGTCCTCGTTGCAGAAATCGGCGATCTCGCGGGTGTATGTGTTGAAGTCGTAATCCGCGACGGCCTGTCGCAGATTTGCGTCGAGCTTGCCGAGCAACGCCAGCACATAGCGCTCCAGCTCGGGCATCTGAGCCACGTCCACCCGCTCCGCCTCGTCGAAATCGGCGAGCGCGCCGAGCAGGTAGCGGAAGGTGTTGCGGATCTTGCGGTACTGGTCGGAGACGCCCTTCAATATCTCGTCGCCGATGCGGTGGTCTTCGGTATAGTCGACCGAGAGCGCCCACAGCCGGATGATGTCGGCGCCATATTGTTCCATCACCTTCAGCGGATCGATGGTGT
>CAZRVW010000251.1:0-3589 GCA_964603645.1 uncultured Novosphingobium sp.
AGGCTGTCCGGCCCCACTCGCAGGGACTCGCCGTCGGGGCCTTCGAATTCTATCGCGCGCCGGAATGGTCCGTTAGCGACAATTTAGTCGATAAAGCGCACGGCGAGCTTGGCAGTGTCCGCAGGACTCTCCCCGTCGCGCCGCATCACGGTCAGTTCCTGCCCGGCAAAGAACGCCAACCCCTCGCTGCGCACGCTCTCGCTCGAGTGTTCGAGAGCCGTGAGGCCCAGGGCCGGAAATGGGCCGCCCGAAAGCCAGCCGAGAGCAACCCGGGAGAAATACTGTGGTTCCATCCAGGTCCGCGAAGCATGCCAGCACACCGCCTCGACCGCGAGGGGCAAGGCGATATGCCCCGCAAGGCCGAGCATGGCCTGAACCACCGGGATAGCCGCCGCCCCACCTGACAGGTGGTGGCCTGGCAGCAAGGTGATCGCTTCGAAATTCCCTTTGTCACAGTCAGCTTCAAGTCCGAAGCGATGCGCGCATGGTGGCGGCGCGAGCGCCAATGCAGGTGCAAGGCCGATAAGGTCGAATGTGAGGCCACTGACGAGAAGCTCCAGCAAGCCCTCGCTGTCATCAGGCGGTCGATAGCTGACGTGCGCAGCTGCCCCGGCAATCTCTGCCGCCTCGAGCAAACGCTCAATTTCGTCCGCCGAAGGCCGTTTGCCTTTAGCGAACAGAAGAGACAAACCGGCCTGGCTTGCTTCCATGCCCTTTGTTCAAACCCCTCATGAAACCGTTGATCCACGGCCCCACCGCCGGCGACAGTTGCAGGCATTGCGCTTCAGTCTCAAGCGCGCAGCCGACAACTGGCCCCGAAATGGACCAGCTAACTCCTAAAAAATTCCCAACTTCAGTCCCTCACTGAGCGCCGCGCCAAGCTCGCGGCAAGTTTCCAGCCTATCCCCCCCGACAGTCTTCGGCGCCAAAATCGCTTCCGGAGTCTGTGCCTGCATATTGACGATCACCGGCTCAGCGACACGTTTCAGGCGCCAGCCGGTCACGATCCTGTCGATCTGCGCCAATGCGCCGGTACCATCGGACCCTGCCGCAATCGCCGTGGCATAGGCGCGCCCCTCCACACGCCCCAGCAACGGATAATAGCACCTGTCGAACATCTCCTTCATCATGCCGGACATGGTCGCGAGGTTTTCGGGGCAAACGAACAGATAGGCTTGTGCCGCAAGCAGAGTGTCGGGAGTCGCGTCCGCGGCGGCCACAAGGCGTGCGTCGGCGCCCGCGCCCTCGCGTGCAGCCTGTGCCATGGCTCTCGCCGCGCCTGTCCTGCTGTGCCAGATGATCGCCAGCGTGATTATGTTTCTCCTGCCTTCGCGACCTCTGACCTTGTCTTCACTCCTTCAAACGTGCCCCCGCAGACCCGGATGCGACGGCATTGGCAGACAAATAGGAATTTACACCAGCTCTTGGTAAATTAACATGTTGCAATGACGACCGGTTCAATCGCTGCGGCTTGGATGGATGGATCGCTTGGCGGCAAGGCCTGGCGCTGGCGCAGTGCAAACATGGCGCTGGACGGCTCGCAGGCGAGCCTCGACAATGATCTCGTGTCCCAATTGCTTCTCTCGCGCGGTGTCGCGCCGGACGATCTCGAGCGGCATCGCGCGCCGTCCTTGCGCAATTTCCTGCCGGATCCATCGCACTTTCGTGACATGGATGCGGCTGCAGAGCGGCTGGCCCAGGCAATCCTCGGCCGCGAGTCGATCACGATCTATGGCGACTACGACGTGGATGGCGCGACCAGCGCCGCCCTTCTGCTGCGGCTCATCGCGATGCTCGGTCACGAGGCGGACTATTACATTCCGGACCGGTTGCTGGAAGGATACGGACCCTCGGGAGAGGCGCTAGTGCGGCTGGCGCAGCAGGGTTCCAGTCTCATCGTGACAGTCGATTGCGGGGCCATGGCCCATGAAGCGCTGGCCATGGCACGCGACTCGGGAGCCGATGTGATCGTCGTGGATCACCACAAGTGTTCGCCCCAGCTTCCGCCCGCCGCTGCACTGGTCAATCCCAACCGGCTCGACGAGGGAGACGAGGCCGCGGCCCACGGCCACCTTGCGGCAGTCGGCGTGGCCTTCCTCCTTGCGATTGCCACGGTGCGAACACTGCGGCAGCGCGGTCACTTCGAAAGCCGCGAAGAGCCGGACCTGTTTTCGCTGCTCGATCTGGTCGCGCTGGGAACGGTTGCCGATGTTGCCGCACTGAAGGGTCTGAACCGGGCGATGGTTTCTCAAGGGCTCAAGATCATGGCCCGCCGCGAGAACATCGGCATGGCGGCATTGATCGATGCGAGCCGCCTAAACCGGGCCCCTACATGCAGCGATCTCGGCTTCGCACTTGGCCCACGAATCAACGCCGGAGGGCGCGTGGGCGAATCGAGCCTTGGCGTGCGCCTGCTTACCACCAGTGACCCAGACGAGGCCCGCGCCATCGCTCAACAGCTCTCCGCGCTCAACGAGGAACGCAGGGCCATCGAAGCAGCGGTCCAGGAAGAGGCCGAAGCGCAGATCGCCGGCCAACACAATCGCGCGGTCATGGTGCTTGCCGGACGCGGCTGGCATCCCGGAGTGATCGGCATCGTCGCCGGGCGCATCAAGGAAAAGACCGGCAAGCCCGCAATAGTCGTCGCGTTGGACGACGACGAACAAGCGCATGGCAAGGGTTCGGGCCGCTCGATCGCGGGTGTGGATCTGGGCGCGGCTATCATCGCCGCGCGCGAGGAAGGGCTGCTGGTTGCGGGCGGCGGTCATGCCATGGCCGCGGGCCTGACAATCGAGTCTGGCAAAGTTGGCGCGCTCGCGGAGTGGCTCGATGCACGGTTGGGCCGAGAAGTGGCAGAGGCAAGCGCAAGCCAGGCCTTGCTGCTTGATCTCGCGCTGGCGCCGGGTGGTTTGACGCCGAATCTCGTCAAGACGCTCGAACAGGCCGGACCCTATGGCATGGGCTGGCCAGGACCGCGCGTGGCCGTGGGGCCGGTGCGTGCCGTGAAGGCCGATGTCGTCGGCAAGGACCACGTCCGTCTGATCGTAGCCGGAGCCGACGGCGCCCGGTTCAAGGCAATCGCCTTCCGCACCGCCGAGAGCGAACTTGGCCAGTCCCTGCTCCATGGTGCGCGCGACCGCTGGCTGTGGCTGGCAGGCCGAGCAAGAATCGACGACTGGGGAAGCCATCCCTCCGCCGAATTGCATATCGAAGACGCAGCCTGGGCAAGTTAGTGTGTCTTCCGTCCGGCCTGACGCGGACGGAAAACCTCGCTCAAGCGCCGCGCGGGCTTATTGCACTTTCGATCGGAAACCGTGCTGTGCGGCACACCGCGCCATATTGACAGCACGGGGCTTGACCGTATGGCGCGCAGCACCTAATTGCGCCCCCTGCCCCGCCATAGCTGGCATGGCCCCTTCGTCTAGCGGTTAGGACGCGGCCCTTTCACGGCTGAAACACGGGTTCGATTCCCGTAGGGGTCACCATCTTCCGGCCGGGGCGCATGCCCTTGTGGCCCCTTCGTCTAGCGGTCAGGACGCGGCCCTCTCACGGCTGAAACACGGGTTCGATTCCCGTAGGGGTCACCAAG
>CAZRVW010000252.1:0-3555 GCA_964603645.1 uncultured Novosphingobium sp.
GGCGGCGCGCAGCGCGATCTCCGTCTTGCCGAAACCGACATCGCCGCAGACCAGCCGGTCCATCGGCTTGCCCTCGGCGAGATCGGCGAGCACCTGCTCGATGGCGCGATCCTGGTCTTCGGTTTCCTCCCAGCCAAAGCGGTCGGAGAATTGGTCGTAACCAGAGCCCTCGGCCTGCATTACCGGGGCCTGCCGCAAGGCGCGCTCGGCAGCTGTCTTCATGAGCTCGGCGGCGATTTCGCCAATACGTTCCTTCAGGCGGGCGCGGCGCTTCTGCCAGGCCTCGCCACCGAGCCGGTCGAGTGGCAGGGCCTCGTCGGCACTGCCATAGCGCGACAGCACATCGAGGTTTTCGACCGGAATGTAGAGCTTGTCGCCGCCATGATATTCCAGCATCACGCAGTCGTGCGGGCTGTTGCCGACGGGGATCGACTGCAGGCCCTCGTAGCGTCCGATGCCGTGCTCCATGTGGACGACAAGATCGCCGGGCGTCAGTGCCGACAGCTCGGCAAGGAAAGCGTCGGCATCCTTCTTGCGCTTCTTGCGCCGTACGAGCCGGTCGCCGAGTATGTCCTGCTCACTGACCAGTTCGATCTCGGCATTCGAAAAGCCGGTTTCGATCGGTAGAACCAGAGCAGCGGGGCGGCCCTTCGCCGCCAGGCCCAGCGCCTCTTGCCATGTGTCAGCGAGGGCTGGAGCAGGGGGCTGAGCTTCGCCAATGAGCGAAGTGATGCGCGAGCGGCTGCCCTCGGTATAGGCGGCGATGATCGCCTTGCGGCCTGACTTCGCCACTGAGTGCAGGTGCTTTGCCGCAGCTTCGTAGGCGTTGTCCCCACGCGCCCGTTCAGGCGTGAAATCCCTTGCGCCGGAAAAGCCGAAGTCGATCACTGAGCCGCCTTCGGGCTGGGCGAAGGCATCGGCGCGTTGGAGCGGCCAGCTTTGCGCTAGTTCCGCCCATTCGTCTGCCGTCAGATATAGGGCGCTCGGCTCAAGGGGACGATAACTGCCCGGTGCGCGCTCAGCCCCTTCACTGCGCGCGCCGTGATAGTCGGCGATCTCGTCAAAGCGCTCCTGCGCTCCCGCTGCTGCGACGCTGTCGATGACGACAATGTCGCGCTCGTCGATGTGATCGAACAATGTCGCCAGCTTGTCTTCGAACAGCGGGAGCCAGTGCTCCATGCCCGCTAGCCTGCGGCCGTCGCTCACAGCCTGATAGAGCGGGTCCTCGGTGGCCTTGGCGCCAAACCGTTCGCGATAGCGCGTACGGAATCGCTTGATCGTCTCCTCGTCGAGCAAGGTTTCGCCCGCGGGAAGCAGAAGATGCTCGTCCACCGATCCGGTCGAACGTTGGCTGTTGGGATCGAACAGGCGCAAGGTTTCCAGCTCGTCGCCAAAAAAGTCGAGGCGCAGTCCCGAGCCGAGCCCCGAAGGCACGATGTCGAAGATCGAGCCGCGCACAGCAAAATCGCCTGCATCGACGGCGGTGTCGGCGCGCATATAGCCCTGGCGGCGCAGCAGCGCGATCAGGCCATCGTGGCTGATTTCCATCCCCGGCTTGAGCAGCCGCACCGATTCGCGGATGCGGAACGGAGTGGGCACGCGCTGGGTCACCGTGTTGATCGTCGTGACGAGCAGTTGCGGGCCTAGTGGTGAGACCTGTAGCCTGTGAAGGGCGGACAAACGCCGCGCGCTGACAGACAGCGCCGGGCTGGACCGGTCGTATGGCAGGCAGTCCCACGCGGGAAACTCGATCACATCCAGCTCCGGCGCGAAAAACCCTGCGGCTTCGGCAACGGAGTTCATGTCCGCGTCGTTGAGCGCGATAAACACGGCGCGCCCGCTACTGGCACGTGCCAGATCGGCCATGACCAGCGGCTGCGCCCCGCGCGCCACGGACGAGAGGGTCAATGGCGCATTCGCCGTAAGGATGCGGTCAAGGTCAGGCATGGTGGTCGGCCAAGTGGAGGGCAGATACGCCTTCAGCGCGGGATTTCAACGAAATCCAGCTTTTGCAATGCCTCCATCATAGGACCGGCATAGCGTTCCGGCACCGGCTGCTGGCTCATGGCCCAAGCGAGCGAGTCGACGTCCTCCTCGTCGAGCAGGGCCTCGAACCAGTCGAGCTCGTCCGCGTCCCAGTCGGGGTGGCGGGCGTCGAAGAAGCAACCGAAGATGTAGTCCGCTTCGCGCGTGCCGCGGTGCCAGGCGCGAAATCGCAGGCGGGCGAGGCGGGTGGGCAGGTCTTCCATGTCGCGCGGCCTATGGCTTTGCGCAGCTGGGTGCAAGCCTGCCCTTGCGGTCAGGATGCGGCGCGGACCACCTTCACGATCTCTTCCGACGTCGCATTGGTCATGGTGCGGTCCAGATCGCAGATCAGTGCGTCTTTGAGCTTGACGTGATAGCGCTTGCGCATCTCGCCGAGTGACCTTGGATCGGCGATGATGACGAGCTTATCCAGCTTGTCCGCGATTGTTTGCGAATTCAGGCAATCCGTGACCGCGATAGCGTGTGCATCTTCCTCTAGCTGGTCGTCGCCAGGGTTGCCGGTGTTCGGTATGCGCCGGATACCCGATGACATGTTGGTTTCTTCAAGTTCCGGAACGACCATGCCCTTTAGATCCGGATCGCCCTCTGTGCCTTCGTTGCGCGGAAGCTTGAACTGCTCTCCATCGACAACAGCGAAAACAGTTCCTTTGGGAAGCAGCATGGTGTTCTCCTCTTTGGCTAGCATACACTGAACTAACGAGCGCCAACCGGACTGGTTGCCATGAAGGGTAGCGGTTCGCCCGCTTTGGCGGCAAGAGGCAGGAATGCGTCCCGAACGCCTCAATTCCCTGTTCGCCGAAGTGCAGACACTCGAGGGTGTCGGGCCGAAGCTGCTGCGCCCGCTCGAGAAGCTTGGCCTGACGCGATTGCGCGATCTTGCCTACCATCTGCCCGAGCGCTTCGTTGAGCGCCGCGCGGTGTCCGATCTCGATGCGGCGACAGTGGGCGAGAACATTATCGTCGCACTCACACCGCGCGAGCATCGTGCGTCGAAGGGCCGAGGGCCTTATCGCGTGCTGGCCGAAGATGCCGTCGGCAATATCTGCACGATCACCTACTTCGGACGCGCATCCTATACGGCAAAAAAGCAGTTGCCGGTCGGTGAGAAGCGCTGGGTGGCGGGCAGGCTCGATCAGTACGGTCAGATGCTCCAGATCGTCCACCCGGACCATGTTGCCGAGAATTCGACACAGCTTGCCGATCAGGCCTGTGAACCGGTCTATGGTTTGTCCGAAGGGCTGACCCAGCCAAGAGTCGCGGGTTTCGTTGCCCAGGCATTGGCGCAACTGCCCCAGCTGCCTGAATGGATTGAACCTGGGCAAATGGAGCGTAGCGGCTGGCCGGCATGGGCCGAGGCCCTGCGCCTTTCGCACCAGGCTCCAAATGCCGATGCGCGCGACCGGCTCGCCTATGACGAGCTGCTCGCCAACAGTCTCGCGCTGATGCTGGTGCGCGCCAGCAACCGCAGCCAGAGCGGCACGCCTCTGGCAGGCGACGGGCACTTGCGTG
>CAZRVW010000253.1:0-3530 GCA_964603645.1 uncultured Novosphingobium sp.
GTGGTCGAGGGCGACCTTCGCCGCGACACCGCAATGAACATCAAGCGGCTGATGGATCTTGCCTGCTATCGCGGCCTGCGTCACCGCAAGGGCCTGCCGGTTCGCGGCCAGCGCACGCATACCAATGCGCGCACCCGCAAGGGCAAGGCCAAGCCGATCGCCGGCAAAAAGAAGTAATAGGATCAGAAAACAGTCCGGGGGACTGTTTTCCCTATTACTCCGCCGGAGGCAGGGTAGTGGGAAGCGATCCTTCCGAAACTAGGAATGTCGGAGCGAGAAAAACTCCTCCAACCTACGAGGGAACCAGACAATGGCACGCGAACCCCAGCGCATCAAAAGGCGGGAGCGCAAGAACATCAGCAGCGGCATCGCCCACGTGAATGCCAGCTTCAACAACACCATGGTGACCATCACCGACGCCCAGGGCAATGCGATCTCGTGGTCGTCCGCGGGTATGATGGGCTTCAAGGGCAGTCGCAAGTCGACTCCCTACGCCGCACAGGTCGCCGCCGACGATGCCGGCAAGAAGGCAGCCGAGCATGGCGTTCGCACGCTCGAGGTCGAGGTGAAGGGCCCTGGCTCGGGTCGCGAAAGTGCCCTTCGCGCGCTCCAAGCGGTGGGTTTCACCATAACCTCGATCCGCGACGTGACACCGATCCCGCACAACGGCGTGAGACCATCAAAGCGTCGCCGCGTCTGATCGAACCAATGCGGCGGCGCTTCAACAGCCGCCGACACTTCGGATCGGCCGCGGCCCGCGAAATCGGGTCAGCGGCCGAACCTGCAACCAAATCCTAGGGGAACACCATGACTGTCAATATGAAGAACTGGCAGGAACTGAAGAAGCCCAACACCCTCGAGGTCAAGTCCGGAGCCGACCCCAAGCTTCGCGCTACCTTCGTTGCAGAGCCGCTCGAGCGCGGCTTTGGTCTGACGCTGGGCAACGCGCTGCGTCGCGTGCTGCTGTCCTCGCTTCAGGGCGCGGCGATCACCTGGATCAAGATCGAGAACGTGCTGCATGAGTTCTCAAGCCTCGCGGGCGTGCGCGAGGACGTGACCGACATCGTTCTCAACGTGAAGCAGATCGCGTTGAAGATGGAGGGCGAGGGCGCCAAGCGGCTTCAGCTCTCGGTCACCGGGCCTGGCGAGGTCAAGGCGAGTGACATCGCGGTGACTGGCGACATCGAGGTGATGAACCCCGAACTCGTCATTTGCCATCTCGACGAAGGTGCGACGCTCAACATGGAGCTCACCGCGGACACCGGAAAAGGCTATGTCCCGGCGCTGCAGAACCGTCCGGTGGATGCGCCGATCGGCCTGATCCCGGTCGATTCGCTGTACTCGCCGATCCGCCAGGTGTCTTACAAGGTCGACAATGCGCGTATCGGCCAGGAGCTGGACTACGACAAGCTCAGCCTGACGCTCGAAACCGATGGCACCGTCACGCCCGAGGACGCGATCGCCTATGCTGCGCGCATCCTGCAGGACCAGCTGGCACTGTTCGTCCATTTCGAGGACATTGCACAGGTCGGCGCTTCGCCGATGATCGGCATGGCCGCCGCTGCTCCGGAAGAGAGCGACACCAACCAGCTCAACCGCTACCTGCTCAAGAAGGTCGACGAGCTGGAGCTGTCGGTGCGTTCGGCTAACTGCCTCAAGAACGACAACATCATCTATATCGGCGATCTGGTGCAGAAGACCGAGGCGGAGATGTTGCGCACGCCGAACTTCGGCCGCAAGTCGCTCAACGAGATCAAAGAAGTCCTGTCTTCGATGGGCTTGCGCCTCGGCATGGATATCCCGGGCTGGCCGCCCGAAAACATCGAGGAAATGGCCAAGAAGCTGGAGCAGGAGCTGCTGGGCTAAAGAGCCCGCAAACGGGGCTTGGGCCGGACCCCTTGATCCGGCCTGCTACGGGCTACCTGATACGGGCCCATAACGAACGGAGACTACAATGCGTCACAAGATTTCCGGCCGCAAATTGCAGCGCAAGTCCGGCCACCGCGCCGCCCTGCTGCGCAACATGGCCGCTGCGCTGATCAAGCACGAGCAGATCCAGACCACCACGCCTAAGGCGAAGGAACTGCGTCCCTACGTCGAAAAGCTGATTACGCTGGCCAAGCGTGGCGGACTTTCCAATCGCCGGCTCGCTCACGCGCGGATCATGGACGAAGCGCAGGAAAAGAAGCTGTTCGAGGTTCTGGCTGAGCGTTACGCGGATCGCGAAGGCGGTTACACCCGCGTCATCAAGGCCGGCATTCGCGCCTCGGACGCGGCGCCGATCGCGATTATCGAACTGGTCGATCGCGATGTCGATGCCAAGGGGCAGGACAGCGGTCCGGTGATGCAGGACGAATTCGATCTGGCCGAAGCCGAGGCGTAATCGCCCGTTCAGCAGCGATGCTACACAAACGGCCGCGGGTATTCACCTTGCGGCCGTTTTTGTATGGCGGGACCATGAACCGATGGATTGCCAATGCCTTGTACATGGGGTCGGCCCTTGCAATAGCCGCGCCCGGAATGCTGTGGGCGGGTGAAATGGCAGATCCGATGACCTGCTCAGCCGAAACCGTGGACTTGCAGTATCCACGGACCGAGCGTGGTCAGGTCGTCGAAACGCGGTTTGGCGAGCGTATTCCCGATCCCTATCGCTGGCTCGAAAACGACGTGCGCGAAGATCCGCGCGTGGCGCAATGGGTGGCGGACCAGAACAGAGTGACGCGCGCCTATCTCGATGGTTTGCATGGCCGTTCCTGGTTCGAGCAGCGTGTCAGATCGCTCATCGATTACGAACGCTTCGGCATTCCGCGCAAGGCCGGGCGCAGCTATTTCTACGAGCGCAATTCGGGCCTGCAGAACCAGGCGCAATTGTTCATGCGCAAGGGGCTGCGGGGCAAGCCCCGCCTTCTCGTCGATCCCAATACCTGGTCTGGCGACGGCGCCGACGCACTCAGCGCGTGGGAGCCTTCGGACAAAGGGCGTTTCGTGGCGCTTAGCGTGCAGCAGGGGGGCAGCGACTGGCGCACGCTGCGCGTGTTCGATGTCAAGCAAGGCCGGATGCTCTACGACGAGGTGCGCTGGGTGAAGTTTTCCAGCATCAGCTGGATCGGCGACGAGGGCTTCTTCTACTCGCGGTTCCCGGAACCGAACGAGGCGAGCACCTTCACCGGCCTGAATTACAATCATGCGGTGTGGTTTCACCGCGTCGGCACGCGCCAATCCGCCGACGAGCTGGTGTTCGCTACTCCGGACATGCCGCAAACCAAGCATACCGTGGAAGTTACCCGCGATGGCCGCCATGCGGTGATTCGCAGCTCGACCGGCACCGACGAGCGTTATGAGCTGCGCGTCATCGACCTCAAGCAGCGCAAGCGCGCGGGCTGGAAGACGCGCACCCTGGAAAGCGGTTTCGACCATGATTGGCAACTGGTCGAGGGCATGGGCAGCAGGCTTTGGTTCGTGACCAACAAGGATGCGCCGCGCTACCGGCTGGTGTCGATTGACCTGTCCACGCGGGAGCCGCGCTGGAC
>CAZRVW010000254.1:0-3493 GCA_964603645.1 uncultured Novosphingobium sp.
TCGCGCAAAGCCATCGGCCATCGCACCGCCGGCATTCTCGGTCCTGAATCCGATCTGGCGAATGCCGTAATTGGGTGCAACATGCTGGGTGCGCACCGGGAAACACTGGCTGAATATGGTATCGACGCCATGGCGGGCGAGCCCTGCGGCGAGCGCTTCGGATGTCAGCATGGTCCCTCCCGAAGTGGCCATCACACCGGCGACCAGTTCATCTCGATGTCGAAAATGAAGGAATTGGGCGGACTGTCGATCGCGAAGCGCACCGCGCGAGCGACTTCCTCCGGTTCAATCATGTAGGCAAGCGCCTCTTTCGGACGCCAGTCATGAGCGCGCGTCTTCACCCCGCCCGGCGCGATCGTGCACGAACGGATACCATTCGCCAGTTCGGTCTGGTTGAGCATTTTCGACATGATCTGCACGCCATGCTTGGCCACGGTATAGGCAACGCCGCCGTCGGGATTGATCTGCTTGCCCGCGATCGAGGATATGTTGACCACCATACCGCCACCCTGCTCGCGCATCGTCGGCAGCACTGCGTGGATGGCGTTGAAGGTCCCGGTCAGATTGGCGGCGATCACCGCGTCGAATTCCTCCGGAATCAGCTCGTCCCACTTGCGCTTCTGTGAATTGAAACCGGCGTTGTTGATCAGCAGGTCGATGCGTCCGTGCCGCGACACGATGGCATCGCGCGCCTTGTTGACCGCATCGCGATCGGTGACATCGGCCACCTCGAATTCCACAGTGGCTCCGTCAGACTGAAGCTTGGCACAGGCGTTCACTAGCTGGTCTTCGCTACGCGCCGACAACACTACCAAGTAGCCCGCCCCGGCCACTGTCCGGGCAATCGCCAGTCCGATCCCGGCCGATCCGCCGGTGATCCACGCCACGCGTTGTCCGGTTCTCTGGTTCACTTTTACCTAGGCCTCGTATTTGACCGACTCGGTCGTGATCGAGCCGTGGAATTCGCCGCCGTCGCGGCCGCGCACCGGTCGTCCGATTGCTTGCAGATATTGGCCGGAATAGGTGGTCAGTCCGGTTTCTTTGTCGGGATCGATCAGACAAAGCGCGAGGATCGCTTCGGCCATAACTTCGGGCGATTCCGGCGCGGTGAACCGGTCCCTGGCAACCAGTCCCGCATCGATCGATTGCTGCACGTTTTCGGTGATCACCGAATTGACCGGAGCGACCGTATTGGCGCTGATGCCTGTGCCGTATAGTTCGGCGGCAAGCACGCGAGTGAACAGGTTCACGCCCGAGCGCGCCGAACAATAGGCGGCGGTGCCCGAAGTCCTGTGATAATCGAGAAACGGCGGGCCTTCGGGATTGGGCGCCGAGCGATCCGCCGCGGTCGAGGAGACATTGACGATCCGGCCCCAGCCTTGGTCCATCATGCCGGGAAGTGCTCTCAAAGTCAGGTCACGCACCGCGAACACGTCGATTTCGAACACCAGCCGGAACATCTTCTCCGACATCTCCCAGCTACGCTGGCCGCGAATGCCGGAAATGCCGGCGTTGTTGACCAGCACATCAACCCTTCCGAATTTCTCCAGCACCCAGTCCATGAATTCCGCCCGAGAGCCCGCTTGCGATGCGTCGAGCTTGTGCATGTGCGCTTCGCCGCCACGGCTGCGGATCGTCGCCACGGTTTGCGCCAGCGTCTGAGGCTGCGGATCGGCAAGATCGCCGACTGAGCGCGCTCCGACAATTACGATTGCGCCTTCGGAGGCGAGCCGCTCTGCGGTAGCTTCGCCGATTCCCGTGCTGGCCCCGGTCACGACCGCAACCCTGCCTTCGAGTTCGCGCATTTTCCATCTCCGCCGTAGACTGTGCATCGTGAGCAGTCGCATTCCCTCTTTTTTGCGTCAATGCTAGGTGTGGCAAGGCAACAGCGATCGAGGATCCCGCGCGGTGACTGACCTGATCTGCAGCTATTACACAACCGCCGGGGTCTCACCCGCCGCCGGAGGATTCAGTCCGCTGTCCTTTCCCGAGCGCGTCGAGGCCTGCGCCAAGGCCGGGTACAAGGGCATCGGTCTGCATGTCCGCGATTACCGGGCCCTGCGCGATCAGGGCAATTCCGATGACGACCTGCGCATGGTGCTGCGCGACAACGGCATGATCCATGTCGAGGTCGAGTTCCTGCTCAACTGGTTTGCCGATGGCCCCGCTGGCGAGCAGTCACGCCGCGACGAGGACACGCTTTATCACATGGCCAACACGTTCGGAGCTGGCGTCATGTTCACCGGCGGCGATCTCGCCGAAGGCAACGCAATGCCCTTCGAGGAACTAATTAGCCGCTTTGCCGAGCTCGCCGAGCGGGCGGCAAGTGCCGGGGTAAGAATTGGAGTGGAGCCTTGCGCCTGGACCAACGTGGCTACGCTCGAAGATGCCGTGCGGTTGGTACGCGAATGCGGCGCGAATAACGCCGGGCTTTTCCTCGATGTCTGGCACCTTGCCCGGCGCAGCCTAGATTACGAGCGGTTGCGCGAGGTCGAGCCTGCGCTGATATTCGGCGTTCAGCTCGATGACGTAGCGCCCGAAATGCAAGGGACGATGGCCGAGGATTGCCTCAACAACCGGCTGCTCCCCGGTCACGGTGAGGCGGACACCGTCCGTTTCGCGCAGGTGCTGCTGGAGATCGGCGTGTCTTGCCCCATAAGCGTCGAGGTAATTTCCGATGCCCAGCGCGCCCTGCCGCTCGAACAAGCGGCCCGGGTGAGCTTCAATGCCGCGCGAAAGGTTGTCGATGAAGCCATTCGCGCTCCATCTTTGCGGAATGGTGGGCGGTGACGGTCTCGAACCGCCGACCCTCTCGGTGTAAACGAGATGCTCTACCAACTGAGCTAATAACAAAAAGATACAATTCCAGATATTTAATGGATTATCTCTTCATCCAAATTCCTTGAAAACCACCTATCTGCCCGTTATGGTGATTGCTAGAAATGGTTCTAGCAATCACGGGATGCCGGTGTGAAAATCACGAAGCGACTGGTCGATGGTGCTCAGCCCGGCGAGCGAGTCGTGTGCTTTTGGGACAAGCGGCTGCCGGGCTTCGGTGTGAAGGTCACTCCAAAGGGCAAGAAGGTTTTTGTCTACCAGTACCGGATGGGCGGACGAGGGGCGAAGAGTAAGCGCTTCACTATCGGTCAATACGGCCCGCTGACAGTCGATCAGGCGCGGCGCAAGGCTGAGGGATTGGCTCTGCAGGTGGCGAACGGCGTTGATCCTCAGGCCGCTAAAAAGAAAGTCCAGATCCAAGCCCGCGAGTTGGCTTTCAAGTCATATGTCGAACGGTTTCGTGCTGAATGCCTCGAGAAAGCGTGGCTCAAGCAATACAACCACATCCGTCCGCATCACGCTCTCGCCATGCGTCCGCCAGTGCCAGAAACCCTATTAGAGAAACCCAATATCACTGGCCCAGCCTCAGGGGGCTAGACAGTGGCGGTGCCCCGCGACCTGTTCCGCCGTATCCTCGCCAACATCGCCGACCTGC
>CAZRVW010000255.1:0-3470 GCA_964603645.1 uncultured Novosphingobium sp.
TATAATCACGTGTTGCCGGGCATTCCGAAGCTTCATCGAGCGGGCGCGGGTCATGCTGCGCGGAGGTCGGATCGAAGAGGCAGTGGCGCAGGTGCAACGCCTGCCCGGCGCCCAGTCGGCTGAAAAGTGGATCGCCGACGCCAAGCGATACGCCGAAGTGCAAGAGGCGCTCGACCTGCTCGAGACCGCAGCGATGCTGGAACCGACCCGCCTGCAAGACGCGGAAGGCAACAAAGTTGAGCAGGCCAGTCCGCTGGCCACACCCACCGAAACACCGGACATGGGCAAGCCGAATTAGGCCCCTAAGACTTGAGCAGTTCCGGCAGTTTGCCCGACATCCCTCGCGCCTCGTCCATGAAAAAGCACTTCAATGCGGGCAGACGCTGCACCGCGCCCATGCCAAGCCGCCGCATGGCGCTTGGCAATCTGCCGGGAAAACCGAACAGACGCGTGAGGCCATCGGTCACCGACATCACCATGAGGGCATCGAGGCTGCGCCACTTCTCGTAACGGGCAAGCAGTTGAGCATCTCCCGGCTCCAGCCCCAACCGCATGCCTTCGGTGAGCACCTCGACCAGCGCGCCGACATCCCTCAAGCCCAGGTTAAGCCCCTGCCCAGCAATCGGATGCATGCCATGAGCCGCGTCGCCAACCAGCGCCAGCCGGTGATCGGCCAGCTTGCGCGAATGATGAAATTTCAGCGGGAACCCCATGCGCGGGGCGGCCAGCTCAATCTCGCCGAAAATTCCGTGCATCTTCGCATGGACTTCGCTTGCGAATACCCCGTCGGGCAGCTTGAGCACGCCAGCTGCGTCTTTCTCCGCCACGGTCCAGACCAACGCGGACCGATGGCGGCCATCGGGCAGGTCGAGCAGCGGCAGAAGGGCGAAAGGCCCGTCGGGATAGAATATTTCCCAGGCCACACCCTCATGTGGTTTCACATGCGTCAGCGCGGTGACAATCGCGCGGTGGCTATAGTCCCATTTTGCCAGCGAAAAACCCGCTTCGTCGCGGGTCGGCGACATCCGCCCCTCAGCCGCGACCATAAGGCTGGCCCGCAGGACTTTGCCATCGCCGAGCGTGACCGAAACACCATGCGGCCCACGCTCGCGCGCCACGACCTCGGCCTTCGTGTGCCACGCAATCGCATCGTTGCCCTGGGCCGCCGCGAACAGGGCCAGCCGTAAATCGCGATTGGCGAACATCCGGCCCAGCGAGCCTTCCTCCGGCTTGGGTCGAAAATCAATCCGCCCCGGCTTCATCCCGTCGGTGACGGCAATCGCCTCGATCGGGCAACCCAGGGCCTCGAGCCTGTCGGCAATGCCGATGTTCCCGAACAGGTTCCAGCTCGCCGTCGAAATGGCGGAGGCGCGCCCGTCCGCGCCGTCGGCAGTCAACTCGGCGGGATCGCCGCGCTCGACAACATGGCTGGTCAGGCCGGCCCGCGCGGCGGCGAGCGCCAGAGTCATGCCGACCAGTCCGCCGCCTAGAATCAGCAAGTCGCGCTTTTCAGCCAATGAATCAGGGCGTGTCGTTTCGCTCATCCCGCTCTATATCGGCGCGCATGATCGCCTTGTCGAGCATCCTCAAGACCGCGCGTCACGCATTTGCGGTGCTGGTCCTGCTGCTGGCGGCAGGCACGGCGCAGGCGCAGCCGACAAATATCGTGGCCTCGCTTGCCTATGAGCATTCTGCTGTCCCGGGCGAGACGGTCACGCTCGCGATTCACATGCGTCCGGGACCAGGCTGGCACGGATATTGGCTCGATCCCGGCGATGCTGGGCTGGGCATGAGCCTCGACTGGACTTTGCCTCCCGGCTGGTCGGCGGGCGAGCCGCAATACCCGGTGCCTGAGACACTGCTGATCGCTGGGCTCATGAACCACGTCTACAAAGGCGACTATGCAGTGCTGGTGCCGCTCAAGGCGCCTGCCGATGCGAAGCCGGGCAGCGCGGCACGGATCGTCCTCGACGCCAGATGGCTCGCCTGCACCGACGAAATTTGCGTCCCGGAGAAAGGGCGTCTCTCTTTGGCTCTCCCGGTCGGCAGGGCGGAAGACCGCAATGAACGTTTCGAGACATGGCGCACACGCCTGCCCGCTCCGCTCGATGCGCCTGCTAGGTTCGCGCTGACGGAAGGCACATTACGCCTTGCCGTACCGCTGCCCGCCGCTGTCAAACTCGACGATCCGCACCTGTTCATCGCGAACGGTCGCGTGGTCGATTACGCCGCGCCGCAGCGTTTCAGTCGCACGAGCGACGAGCTGGTGATCGAGACTGGTCGACCAAATGTGGCGGCAGCCGCGCCCGAGGCCTTCGAGGGCGTCCTGCGTCTGGGCAGAGATGGTGTCGGGTTGGCGTTCACCGCTACGCCGGGCGCGGTCCCGCCTGCGGGCACGCCAATCGACCGACAGACGACAATGGCATTGCCGCTCCTTCTCGCTGGCGCGCTGCTTGGCGGACTGCTCCTGAACCTGATGCCTTGTGTGTTCCCGATCCTCAGCCTCAAGGCAATGAGCCTGGTGCGGGCGGGCGAGAGCGAGGCACAGGCCCGGCGCGAGGGGCTGGCCTATGCGACGGGCGTCATTCTCGCTTGCCTTGCCCTCGGCGCATTGCTTCTCGGATTGCGGGCGGCAGGTGAGCAGGTGGGCTGGGCGTTCCAGTTGCAGGAACCGGCAGTGGTCGCAGTTTTGCTGCTGATGGCAGCGGCGATAACCGCCAATTTCCTTGGCCTGTTCGAGGTGAACCTGCCAGTCCTCTCGGGTGGTCACGAGGCGCGCGGGGCCTTCGCTACCGGCCTGCTGGCAGCCTTCGTGGCGACACCTTGCACGGGGCCATTCATGGCGGCGGCGATGGGCGCGGCACTGGTGCTGCCGGTGCTGCCCGCCATGACCCTGTTCGCCGCGCTGGGACTAGGCCTAGCCTTACCGTTTCTGGCGCTGGGCTTCGTGCCCGCGCTGCGCCGTCTGCTGCCGAAGCCGGGCCCGTGGATGACGACTTTCCGGCTCTGGATGGCCTTGCCCATGGGACTGACCGCATTGGCGTTGATCTGGCTGGCGTGGCGGATCGGCGGAACCGGCTTCGCCATGGTTGCCTGCCTTGTCGCCCTCGCCTGCGTGGCTGGGCTTTGGCAGGTTGGGCGCGCGCAGCGCTCGGGCCGCCCTGCTGTCGCCGTAGCGCTCGCCGCTATTCTCGTGCCTCTCCTGACCGCGACCCAGCTTGGCGCGCTTGCCGAAGCGCCCAAATCGCAGCAGGAATCGGGACTGCCGGCAGCCCAACCCTTCTCAGAGCAGCGGCTCGCCGAGGCCCGGGCCGCAGGCAAACCGGTGTTCGTATGGATGACCGCCGATTGGTGCATCACTTGCAAGGTTAACGAGAGCACCGCGATCGAACGAGAAACGACTGCCAATGCCTTCCGCAAGGCAGGAGTCGTCGTGCTGCGCGGCGACTGGACCCGGCGAGATTCTGAAA
>CAZRVW010000256.1:0-1077 GCA_964603645.1 uncultured Novosphingobium sp.
GTCGCACATGCACGAAAGCTGGACAAGGACAGTACGGCGCGGCGAGCGGCCGAATGGGCACTGATCATTTCGGCAACATCGATCGCCTTCATCCTCGTTTACTCGCCCTTTTTCGGTGCTCACTTCCTCGAGGCGCCACCGAGCCAAGCGATGCTCTGGCCCCCAGCGATGATCGCCTTCGCGCTCGTCGCGGCTTCACGCATGGCGGATGATCCACCGAGACTGCCGTCCATCGTGATCGGCGCAATCGGCCTATTCGCGATTGTCTACGCCGGCCGGCTCGACCCGAACCTTCCACTCCTTGCCGGCTGGGTCATCGTCGTGATCCTCGTAGTTGTTGTACTCCTGGCGCCCCAACAGACAATCGCGACGCTCGTCACCGCCACGATCTTTCTTTCGGGAGCGCAGTTGCTGCAGAACTCCCGAGAACCGCTGGGCCAGTTCATGCTCGACCCGTACAACTGGGCTTACACGTCAAACCCGAACGAGGAGAAGATCCGCACCGCCGTCAACGCCCAAGAGTGGCTGCTGGACAACACCACGAGCGACGATCGGATCCTGTTGTGGGCGGACGGGCCCTGGGTGCTAGGTGACCGCGAGCTTTACACCGTCGCGTCGATGCAGCTCTGGGGCGACAACCGGGTCACCCTCGAGCCCACCCTCACCGACGAGTACGGCCTCAACGCGCTGGCAACCCTCAGACCAACAGTCATCGCGATGAGCGGCAGATCCCTGGAGTCCGTCGATTCGTTTTGGAGGTCGATTCCTGCAAGCCGGCAGGCAACAGTGCCCGTCTGTTATAGCTACTCCTGGCCCATCGATCCGGTGAGCGATTTCCCGACCAGCGTCGGGCATTCGTGCGTGACGCGTTTGAGTTGGTGACCGCTAACGCGCGGGCGGAAGGAACCTGGGATCAGTCTTCATCCGCGACTTGTGCATCAAACGTGAACCCATCGCCCCAAGCGCGTCGGCTCCGTAGCGCATGCTGCGCCGCCAATTGATGGAAGAGGCCTCCGGGAAGTAGCGCACAGGCACCGGGATATCACCGAGCACCAGGCCGAAGTGCACAGCCTGGAT
>CAZRVW010000256.1:1177-3470 GCA_964603645.1 uncultured Novosphingobium sp.
ATGATCTCGGACACCTGGGATTGATCGATATCCGCGACGGTTTGCTCCACCGTCGCAGCTGCGTTGTAGGCCGGCATCACCACGACGATGTTCAAGCCAAAGCCCCATTCCCTCTGCGTCTTCGCAACCGACTGCAGATGCTAGCCATTCGTGCACAAGCACTCTTAATTCACACGAGTCTCTCTTACCCCAAACATTTACAAATGGCCCACTAGTGCTTGCTGAGTCGCAGCTCCATCCCAACGTGTTTCGGTGCTGGACAACCTGGAAATCACTAGTTCAAGAACGGAAACTCGCAGAAAGGAAACCGCCATGAAAAAGACAGGAACCCTCATGGCTGCCGGCTTGATCGCCCTCAGCACCTTCGCCGCAGCACCCGCTGCCACAGCCGCCCCGAGCAACGACGTCCCTCGGATGACGGAAGGCATCGTCATTGCCCAGGACACCTCCGTAGTTCTGAGCGCAACCCCCAGCGCCCCGCGGGCCGTATCGATCCAGACAAAGCCCAACCAACTAGTCCGTCTGATGACGAAAGGCAAGAAGACCCGCACTGTCCGGACGGATAAGGAAGGCCATGCTGAAGTGGCCAAACTCTCCGCTGGACGCACCTACAACGTCAGCACCTCGGACTCCACGACCACCGTCGTCCCGATCGTCAATGTGGGGAAGGCATCAAACCTGCGCGTCACCACAACTGAATCGATCGATTCGGTGGACCTCACGTGGAGCCACAAGTCCACTCCGGCACGCGGTGGGGAGACCATAAGCTACCTCGTCCGAGCCGAGCCGGTCACTAGTACGGATACGGAAGAGACTGCGAAGACGCTTCTGACGGTCGTTGACGAAGTCTCCACGACGAGCACAACACTGAGCGGACTCGATCCGCTGACCCGCTACACCTTCAGCATCACTCCCCACAACGCCCTCGGGGACGGTGAGCCCACGGTGGCCATGATGAATCGAAGTCTGTCCATGATCACCGGGGTTCAGGTTCCGGCGGCAGACAACCAAGCCGACGAGCTAGCACCGGCGATTCCCATTCGACCAGCATCTCCAGAACCCGCTGCCCCAGCGCCCGCACCGGCCCCGGCACCCGCCCCCAACCCAGGACCGTCCACTCGGACGATCTACGTCTGCCCTGATGGCTTCAGCGATCAAGGTGGCGTGTGCACCAAAACGATGGGCTACACCTACCAAACCCAGGACTACACGTTCCACCGGGAAAAGGTGGGGACCGAGACTTACACGGATCGCTGCTCCTCCGGCTATACCGACGCAGACGGCAATTTCCACTGGATCGAGCAACCGCACGACTGCACCTTGACTCGCGACGTCTTCGGTGACGTCAAAGACGCCACCCCGGCAGGCTGGGAGGACACTGGCTCCAACTGGCGGAAGAAGGACGAGACCCCATCGGGTTGGGCCGACGACGGCAGCCAATGGGTGCAAACCACCGGCAAAGTCGAAAAGGTCGTTCCCGCCTAAACGCTTCGGGCCACGAGGCCACTCCCACAATCAGTCCCCTGCGGGAGTGGCCTCGCTACGCTGATGGTCATGAAGGCAATGCTGCTGGCCGGGGGGCTTGGAACCCGGATGCGCGAGGAAACCGAGTTCCGTCCCAAGCCGATGGTCGAGGTCGGTGGTCGCCCCGTCCTGTGGCACATCATGAAGAACCTCGGCCATTACGGGATAACCGACTTCATCGTGGCGACGGGCTACAAGTCGGACATGATCAAGGAGTACTTCCTCAACTACGAGGCTCTGAGCAACGACTTCACTATCGAATTGGGCAAGAAGGACTCCCTTGAGTTCTATGACGCCCACGACGAAGCCCAGTGGCGCGTCACCGTTACCTACACCGGGGAAGAAACACCAACGGGAGGTCGAGTGCACCGTGCGGCGAAGTATCTGGATGACGAGCCCTTCCTTGTCACCTACGGCGACGGCCTCGCAAACGTTGACATCGCTGCCCTGCGGGCCTTTCATGACCAGCAAGGAACCCTCGCCACCGTCACTACGGTCCAACCAGTCAGCCGCTTCGGCGTTATGGATGTCGGTGACAACCAGAAAGTCCGAGACTTTCGCGAGAAGCCGCAACTTGAGGGATGGGTCAACATCGGCTTCTTCATCATGCAGCCCGGCGCTCTCGCGTATCTGAACGACGCCTCGGTTCTCGAGGAAGAACCCCTCGCCCAACTTGCCAAGGATGGCCAGCTGTCTGCATTCCGCCATTCCGGCTTCTGGCAACCCATGGATACCTACCGGGAAAACCGGATGCTGAATGACATGTGGG
>CAZRVW010000257.1:0-3462 GCA_964603645.1 uncultured Novosphingobium sp.
AGGTGCGCGGGATCGGCGAGCCGGTGGGCCTCAACGGCAAGACCAGCGGCATCATCCCGTTCGTAAGGGTGATGGACAGCCTGACGCTGGCGATCTCGCAAGGCTCGCTGCGGCGCGGCTCGGCGGCCTGCTACATTGACATCCACCATCCCGAGATCGAGGAATTCCTCGAAATCAGGAAGCCTTCGGGCGATTTCAACCGCAAGGCGCTGAACCTGCACCACGGCGTGCTCGTTACCGACGAGTTCATGGAGGCCGTGCGCGACGGTGCGGAATTCGAACTGAAGAGCCCCAAGGACGGCTCGGTGCGCGGCAAGGTCGATGCCCGCTCGCTGTTCCAGAAGCTGGTAGAGACGCGGCTGGCGACGGGTGAGCCCTATATCGTCTTTTCCGACACGGTGAACCGGATGATGCCGGCGCATCACCGCGATCTGGGCCTCAAGGTTTCGACCTCGAACCTGTGCTCGGAAATTACCCTGCCCACGGGTCGCGACCATCTGGGCAATGACCGCACGGCGGTCTGCTGCCTGTCTTCGCTCAATCTCGAAACATGGGATGAGTGGCATCAGGACGAGCGTTTTGTCGAAGACGTGCTGCGCTTCCTCGACAATGTGTTGCAGGACTATATCGACCGTGCGCCCGACGAAATGGCGCGGGCGAAGTATTCGGCCATGCGCGAGCGTTCGGTCGGCATGGGCGTGATGGGCTTCCACTCGTTCCTGCAATCGAAGAACATCGCCATCGAAAGCGCTTTGGCCAAGAGTTGGAACATCAAGATGTTCCGCCACATCAACGCCAAGGCCAACGAAGCCTCGATGATGCTCGCCAAGGAGCGCGGGGCTTGCCCCGATGCCGCCGATCAGGGTGTGATGGAGCGTTTCAGCTGCAAGATGGCGATCGCGCCGACCGCCTCGATCTCGATCATCTGCGGCGGCACTTCGGCCTGCATCGAGCCGATCCCGGCCAACATCTATACGCACAAGACGCTGTCGGGCTCGTTCGTCGTCAAGAATCCCTACCTGCAGAAGCTGCTGGCGGCGAAGTCGAAGGATTCGAACAACGTGTGGAACTCGATCCTCGAACATGGCGGATCGGTCCAACACCTCGAATTTCTCTCGCCCGAGGAAAAGGCGACCTACAAGACCAGCTTCGAAATCGACCAGCGCTGGCTGCTCGAATTCGCGGCGGACCGCACGCCCTATATCGATCAGGCGCAGTCGCTGAACCTGTTCATCCCTGCCGACGTCGACAAGTGGGACCTGATGATGCTACACTTCCAAGCTTGGGAGAGAGGCATCAAGTCGCTCTATTACCTGCGCTCGAAATCGGTGCAGCGCGCCGGTTTTGCCGGGGCTGGCGGGGTCGAGGCGGACAATACGGCCGAGGCGCCTAAGTTCGAGATTGGCGGCGAGAGCACCGACTACGACGAGTGCCTGGCCTGCCAGTAATTAGGAATTAGGGTTGGGCGCGGTCGCGCGCCAAACGTTGGTTCATTTGTCAGCCCTTGAGCCGCACGCAGTCCTCGCTGATGCTGTCCACTCGGCCGAAGCGGACGCAATGGTGCAGGTCTTCGGCATCGGAACGGGCGAGCTTGATAAGATCGTCGATAACTTCCTCGACAATGCCGATGCGGGCGGCGGCTATGAGATGGAGCAGCTGCACGACGGCGGGGTGAATTTCATCCTCACCGAAATGCCGCCGGTCGAGGGCCAGGAAGCCTTCATGCACGCGACCGACACCATCGACTATCTCGCGGTGATGTCGGGCGAGATCACCATGGTGCTGGAGACGGAGGAAGTCGTTTTGCGTGCGGGCGACCTGATCGTCGATCGCGGCATCGTCCACGGCTGGCGCAACGACGGCAGCGAGGTGGCGGTCATGGTTTCGGTAACCGTTCCGGCGCTGCCGGTCGGCAAGGGAAGGACAGTCTGATATGACAAAGATAAGCTATCGCCGCGTCGTCACGGGGCTTGGCGATGACGGCCAAAGCGCCATCGTGATCGATGGGCAAGTGCCCGAAGCGAACGGCATGGGCGGGCGTTCGCGCGTGATCTGGCGAACGGAGAGCGTGCCGGTCGATAACTCGGGTACGCGCGAATTCGATCCGGGCAGCTTTGGGCTGGAAGACCTGTCGGGCGGCGGATCGATCTTCATGATCCAGACCTTCCCGCCCAATCACGGCGATGGCGAGCCGTTCTGGCACGCCACCGATTCGATCGATTACATCACTCTGGTTTCGGGCGAAGTGGTCTTCGTGACGCAGACCGGCGAGACCACGCTGCGCGCTGGCGATGTCATCGTGGACCGGGGCATTGTCCATGCCTGGCGCAACGATTCCGATGAGGATGCAATCGCCGCGATCGTGATCGTTCCGGCCAAGCCGGTCGGCGACGGGAGGACGCATTGACAGACACTCTCATCCTCCACGGCATGTCGAGCCCCAATGTCACCAAGGTGGTGCTGATGCTCGAGGAATGCGAGCTCGATTACGAGCTGCGCCACGTCGCGGTGTTCAACCAGGAGCAGTTCACGCCCGAATTCCTCGCGCTCAGTCCGCTGGCCAAGGTGCCGGTGCTCGAGGACCCGCTGCTGCCCGGCCAGCCGCTCGCCGAATCGGGCGCGATCCTGTTCTGGCTGGCCGAGCGCGAGGGGCGGTTCCTGCCCAGCGCCGCCGGTCCGCGCGCCGAGACGATGCAGTGGGTGATGCACCAGATGGCCAATTACGGGCCGATGCTGGGCCAGCTCAACCACTTCACCATGGCGCTGGAGCGGGGCAGCGAGCCCTATGCGACCGCCCGCTATCGCGCTCAGGCCGAACGGCTATACCGCCTGCTCGACGACCGGCTGGCCAGTCGTGAGTGGCTTGCGGGCGGGGCCTATTCGATCGCCGACATGGCGATGCATCCGTGGGCGTTTTATCTCGAGATGCACAAGTTCGATCCGGCCGAGCACCCGGCGCTGGTCGCCTGGCGCACGCGGATCGCAGAACGCCCCGCCGTGGTGCGTGCGCAGGAACGCATTGCCGAGAGCTTCCACGCCAAGGTCGGCGCCAGCATGGGAAAGGCGTCGCGCGCCGATTACGAGCGGTTCTACGGCATCGGGCCGGACATGCCGCCGGCGAAACTGGCGCGGGTTCCCGAATAGTGATCCGCCCCAATCGAGAACTCTGGAAAACTCGTGATGCCATGTAGGAAATAGCCCCTCTCATCCCTATCTTGGATGGTCTGCGCTCCAAAGCATCGCGCGGAAAAGTGGGAACCGGTTTTCCGCAAAAGGCGATGCGAAAAGGATGTTATAACCAGTCAGCTTGAAAGGCCCGCCCGATGCCCCTTCTCGAAGCCCGCAAGACCTACAAGCCGTTCGAATATCCGTGGGCCTACGAGTACTGGAAGCGCCAGCAGCAGGTCCACTGGCTGCCCGAGGAAGTGCCGCTGGGCGAGGATTGCCGCGACTGGGCGCAGA
>CAZRVW010000258.1:0-3435 GCA_964603645.1 uncultured Novosphingobium sp.
CGCGAACCTGGTCAGGTCCGGAAGGAAGCAGCCACAACGGATTGCGGCGGGTCGCCCGGCTCCTTTTCGTTCCTTTCCCCCTGACAACCGAGCTGTGAGAGCCTAGTCTGGCAGGCAATGGACGATTCCCCCGACATTTTCGGTAACGAACCGCAAGACGAAGACGACGACAAGCCCAGTGCCGCCGAGCTTGAGGAGGCGGGGCAGTCGGCGCTGTTCGGCGCGCCCGAACCAGAGCCTTCCGAACCAGTCGAGCGTGAGCCGCAGGCGGCCGCGCCCAATCCACCCACGATCACACGCGATCCCTCCGAAGCGGCGGCCGAAGTTGCAGCGCAGCCCTATCGCGTGCTCGCGCGCAAGTATCGCCCGCAGACATTCTCCGAACTCATCGGGCAGGACGCCATGGTGCAGACGCTGGGCAATGCCATCAAGCGCGACCGGCTGGCCCATGCCTTCCTGATGACCGGCGTGCGCGGCGTCGGCAAGACCTCGACCGCGCGGCTCATCGCCAAGGCGCTGAACTGTATCGGACCTGACGGTCAGGGTGGCCCGACCATCGATCCCTGCGGCCAGTGCGAGCCCTGCGTCGCGATTGCCGAAGGTCGCCACATCGACGTGATCGAGATGGACGCGGCGAGTCACACCGGTGTCGATGACGTGCGCGAGATCATCGAGGCGGTGCGTTATGCCGCCGTCTCGGCGCGCTACAAGATCTATATTATTGACGAAGTTCACATGCTGTCTCGCAATGCCTTCAATGCTTTGCTTAAGACTCTTGAGGAGCCGCCTGCGCACGTGAAATTCCTTTTCGCGACTACCGAGGTCAACAAGCTGCCGGTGACGGTTCTGTCACGCTGCCAGCGCTTCGACCTCAAGCGGATTCCCGCTCCGCTCCTTGCCGAGCATTTCGCGCAGGTGTGTGCAGGTGAAGACATTGCCGCCGATACAGAGGCGCTGGCGATGATCGCGGCGGCGGCGGAAGGTTCGGTGCGCGATGGCCTGTCGATCCTCGATCAGGCGATTGCCCACGCCGATCTCGACGCCGATGGTACCGTCCATGCCGAACAGGTGCGCGACATGCTCGGCCTGGCCGACAAGGGTGCGCAGCGCGAACTGCTTGGCGCGCTTCTGGCAGGCGATGGAAAGGCGATGCTGGCGGCAATCGAACGGCAATATGCACTGGGCGTCGAGCCGCTGGCGCTGGTGCGCGGGTTGATGGAGCTCGTCCATGCTGTGACGGTCTTGCAAGTCGGCGGCGGCGAGGCGCAAGGCACGTCTGCCGAGGAACGCGAGGCGCTTGAAACTTGGGTTCGCGGGCTTGGCGCAGGGCAGCTTCATCGCCTCTGGCAACTGCTTTTGCGTGGGCACGAAGAAGTGCGCAGCGCGCCTGACCCCCTCGTCGCGCTGCAGATGGCGCTGCTGAGGGCAATGCACGCGGCAGACATGCCCGATCCGGGGACGCTTGCGAAAAAGCTGGAAGACATGGCTGCGCGTGCGCCAGCAGCGGCCACCGGTGACAATGCATCGGGCAGTTCGCGCTCAACAGAGGCTCCGCCATGGTCCGTGTTGGTGGACCGGGTGGCGCAGACGGCAGGCGAACACGCGGCCAATATCATGCGGCTGCAGGTGCGAGTGGTGGAGCTCGGCGCGGACCGGCTCGTCTATTCCCAGCCTCCTGAATTTCGCGAAGACATGACCGGAGAGCTGCGCACTGCTCTGAAACAGGCGACCGGCGAGCGCTGGACTGTCGAGAGAGTGGGTGAGGGCGGCGCACCGACGCTCGTCGAGGCGCAGCTTGCAAAGGCCGAGGCCGCCGAGCAGGAATTGCGCGCCGACCCGCTTGTCGCGGCGGCACTTTCGGCATTTCCCGACGCAGAATTCGTTGATGGCGATCCCGCCCGCCGTGCGGCCGGTGGCGCCGACTGAAACAGAGGACTATGATGGACAATATCAAGGAAATGATGGCTGCCGCCCAGCAGGCCAGCGACATGATCAACAAGCACATGGAAGAAGCCCAGGGCAAACTCGACGCAATCGAGGTTGAGGGCGTATCTGGCGGAGGCCTAGTCAAAATCCGTTGCTCTGCCAAAGGCAATGTCAACGGCGTTTCGGTTGATGAGAGCCTGCTGACAGCGTCGGAAAAGACCATTCTCGAAGACCTCGTTGCCGCGGCGTTCAACGATGCCCGGACAAAGGCGGACGCCTCCGCCGAGGAAGAGATGCGCAAGGTGCGCCACTCGATCCAGTTGCCGCCGGGTTTCAAGCTGCCTTTCTAATCCAACGCATTGGCGCAGGCAGATGTTTGCCGATTGCGCATCTGCGGCGCGAGGCCTATCTTGATCGTGCACCAAGGAGATTGCCTTGCGCGTCGTGATCCATGACGAGGAAAGTCTCGAGCCGATCACGGTCGTTACCCTGCCGGGCCTGACCGAAATGAACCTCGAGAAGAAGCGCCATTGGCGCGTATCGGTCCACGACGGCGCCAACGAACCGCGCGAGATGGGGCGGAGCGAGCCTATTCGGACCGTCTGCGCTTTGTCGACCTGACCTTCGAGAAGGTGAGCCGGGTGACCATCACCCATGGCGAACAGGTGACCTGGCGGTGCCTTACGCGGGCAGCCGACCTTGCCATGTTGCTCACGCCCGACTGGCTGCCTGGCCAGCGTCCGGCGATCGACATGCTCCAGCGCGAGAACGAGCGTCTTGCCAGCCTGATGATCGGCTCGCTGACCTCGCGTTAGGCTGAGCGCGAAGTCCTGTCGGTTTTTGCCGGTTCGCTCCGGCGCTATTTGAGCCTGCGCAATTTGCGCGGCCCGTCAGGCATGTTATTAAGATCGTCATCCGGGGTAGACACCGGCCAAGAGGAGTTAGCCAATGCGCATGGAAGACATGGTGATTGTCAGCGTCGATGATCACATCACCGAACCGCCGACCGTTTTCGATAACCAGCTTTCGGGCGAAGCCTACGCCAGCGCGCCAAAGCTCAAGGTTGCGGATGACGGTGCCAATTACTGGGAATACCAGGGCAAGCAGATGCGCAACGTCGCGCTCAACTCGGTGACCGGGCGCGTCAAGGAAGAATACGGCTTCGAGCCGACCCATCTCGACCAGCTGCGCAAGGGTTGCTGGGACGTTCACGCCCGCGTTGGCGACATGGACGTGAACGGCTGCGCCGCCTCGCTCAATTTCCCCAGTGTTGCTGGAATCGACGGCGGCCTGTTCATCAAGGCCGAGGACAAGAACCTCGCACTCACCCACATGCGGGCCTACAATGACTGGCACATCGACGAATGGTGCGGAGCCTACCCGGGCCGTTTCATCCCGCTCGGCATCCTGCCGCTGTGGGACATGGATGAGACGGTGAAGGAAGTGCGCCGCCTTGCCGACAAGGGCTGCTTTGCCGTTACCATGAGCGAGAACCCGACCGTGGGCGGC
>CAZRVW010000259.1:0-3364 GCA_964603645.1 uncultured Novosphingobium sp.
AGCGAGAACCCCACCATCGGCGGTATGCCCGGCATCCACACCGGCTATTACGAAGAGCTGTTCAAGGTCGCGACCGAGACCGAAACCGCGATCTGCCTGCATATCGGCACCGGCAACGTCTCGCCGCACTGTTCGCCTGAATCCCCGGTCGAGGCCAATATCACGACCATGCCGATGGCGGTGTCGTCCGGCGCGTCCGACTGGATCCACCTCGAAGCGCTCAACCGCTATCCCGAGCTGAAGATTTGCTTCTCCGAAAGCGGTATCGGCTGGATTCCCTACCTGCTCGAGCGTGCCGATTTCACCCATGAGCAGCACAGCACCTGGACGCGCTCCAAGCAGTATTTGAGCGCAGACAAGCCGAGCGACGTGTGGAAGCGCCAGTTCTACAGCTGCTTCGTTGACGATGCCTATGGCCTGCGGAACCTCGACCTGATCGGCGAGGATTCGGTCATGTACGAGATCGACTATCCGCACTCGGATGCACAGTGGCCCGATGCTCCCGAAAAGCTCTGGCCGTCGCTCCAGGTCCTGACCGACGAGCAGATCGACAAGATCACGCACCTCAATGCCATGCGCACGTTCAAGTTCCCGCTGTTCGACATGATTCCGAAGGAAGAAGTGACGGTCGGCGCGCTGCGAAAGAAGGCTGCGGCTGCCGGTGTCGACACCACGCCGATCTCATCGGGCGGCGCCGCGCCGCTGGCCGATGGCGAAAAGCCGCGCCCGGTCACGTCGGGCGACGTCATGTTGCAGTTCGGTCGCCAGTCTGCCCCGCAGCCTGCCGAACCGGCCTGATCGTTCGGTAACAAGGCAATCTACGAAAGGGCGGTTCGGATGGTCCGGGCCGCCTTTTCGTTTGCCCAGCCTTTCCGCGTGATTCCACAGTCCTGACGGGCCCCACCATTGCGCCCGGGGGCTGACAACACCATATCTCCAGCCTGATGACGGCAAGCGGGCGTGCTTGCCGCGTAGAACTTGGATATTTGAGCCCGTGATTTCGCTACCACTCCTTCCCCTGCGCGACATCGTCGTGTTTCCCGGCATGGTCGTGCCGCTGTTCGTCGGCCGTGAAAAGTCTGTTGCCGCACTTGAAACGGCGATGGCTGGCGACAAGGACATCTTCCTGCTCACCCAGCTCGATCCGGGGTGCGACGATCCCGATCGCGACGATCTTTATGATGTCGGTGTGATCGCCAGCGTCCTGCAATTGCTGAAGCTGCCCGACGGGACGGTGCGCGTCCTCGTTGAAGGACAGGAGCGCGCACGGCTTCAGGAACTGCATCCGGAGCCGACCGCTGCATCCGAAATGCTGGTGGCGCAGGTCGAGGCTATCGAGGCGGTAAGCGCCTCGGGAACGGAAGTTTCGGCGATGATGCGCTCCGTCGTCGAGCAATTTGGCGAGTATGCCAAGCTCAACAAGAAGCTGTCGCAGGACGCGGGCGAGCAGCTTGGCGATATCGACGACGCCGGCAAGCTTGCCGATGCCGTTGCGGCGCAGTTTTCCGGCAAGGTGTCAGACAAGCAGACGCTGCTCTCCGAGCCTGATCCGATGAAGCGGCTGGAAATGGTCTACTCGTTCATGGAGGGCGAGCTGGGCGTATTGCAGGTCGAGCGCAAGATCCGTGGCCGCGTGAAGCGCCAGATGGAAAAGACCCAGCGCGAATATTACCTCAACGAGCAATTGAAGGCGATCCAGTCTGAGCTTGGCGGGGCGGATGGCGAGGACGGCAACGAACTGACCGAGCTTGCCGAGAAGATCGAGAAGACCCGGCTTTCCAACGAGGCCAAGGCCAAGGCGCTGGGCGAGCTCAAGAAGCTGAAGTCAATGCAGCCGATGAGCGCGGAAGCCACCGTGATCCGCAACTATCTCGACGTGCTGCTCGGCCTGCCCTGGGGCAAGAAGAGCAAACTGAAGCGCGATATATCGAAGGCGCAACAGGTGCTCGACGACGACCACTATGCGCTGGAGAAGGTCAAGGACCGGATCGTCGAATACCTCGCGGTCCAGGCGCGCACCAACAAGTTGAAGGGGCCGATCCTGTGCCTCGTCGGACCGCCGGGCGTAGGCAAGACGTCGCTGGGCAAGTCGATCGCGCGCGCGACCGGCCGAAAGTTCGTGCGCCAATCGCTGGGCGGCGTGCGCGACGAGGCGGAAATCCGTGGTCACCGGCGCACCTATATCGGCTCGCTGCCGGGCAAAATCGTCACCAATCTGAAGAAGGCGGGCACAGCCAATCCGCTGTTCCTGCTCGATGAGATCGACAAGCTGGGTCAGGATTTCCGGGGCGATCCGGCCTCGGCTCTGCTCGAAGTTCTCGATCCCGAACAGAACTCCAAGTTCCAGGATCACTATCTCGAACTCGATTTCGACCTTTCGGATGTCATGTTCGTGTGCACCGCGAACAGCTTCAACCTTCCTCAGGCCCTGCTCGACCGCATGGAGATCATCCGGCTCGAAGGCTATACCGAGGACGAGAAGGTAGAGATCGCAGAGCGCCACCTGCTGCCCAAGCAGATCGAGACGCATGGCCTCAAGAAGGATGAATTCACCCTCACGACCGAGGGCCTGCGCGACCTGATCCGCTATTACACGCGCGAGGCCGGGGTGCGCACGCTGGAGCGCGAGATTGCCCGGCTGGCGCGCAAGTCACTGCGCAAGATCCTCGAGGGTGAGGCGAAAGAAATCGTCATAACACCCGAAAATCTTTCGGATTTCTCGGGCGTTCGCAAGTTCCGTCACGGCATGTCCGAAGAAGAGCATCAGGTCGGCGCGGTCACCGGACTGGCGTGGACCGAAGTGGGCGGCGAGCTGCTGACAATCGAAAGCGTCACCGTTCCGGGCAAGGGCGCAATCAAGTCGACCGGCAAGCTGGGCGAAGTGATGAGCGAGTCGATCCAGGCGGCCTTCAGTTTCGTCAAGGCGCGCAGCCCTGCCTACGGCATCAAGCCGTCGGTGTTCCAGCGCAAGGACGTGCACATTCACCTTCCCGAAGGTGCCGTGCCCAAGGATGGGCCGAGCGCGGGCATTGGCATGGTTACCTCGATCGTATCGACGCTCACCGGGATTCCGGTCCGCAAGGATGTGGCCATGACCGGCGAAGTGACCCTGCGCGGGCGGGTGCTGCCGATCGGTGGGTTGAAGGAAAAGCTTCTGGCTGCTCTGCGCGGCGGAATCGAGACTGTGCTGATCCCGGAAGAGAACGAGAAGGACCTCGCCGAGATTCCGGCCAACGTGAAGGAGGGCCTCGAGATCGTTCCGGTTGGCCATGTCGACGAGGTTCTGCAACGTGCGCTGACCGAACGCCTGGAGCCGATCGAATGGACCGCGGCGGACGAACTTGCCAGCCAGCCCGCTGCGCCA
>CAZRVW010000260.1:0-3300 GCA_964603645.1 uncultured Novosphingobium sp.
CCAGCCGCGCGTGCCAGAACGTGCTGACGATCAGTAGCGCAATGGCGAGCGCCGGGACCGGCTTGGCGATCCATTCGGAAACTGTCGGATAGCCGAGATTGGGCAGCAGCAGCAGCGAGACCGCCAGATAGACGATGGCGACAAGGTTGCCGATCGCCGTCCAGCGCTGGAGCAGCCAGTGATGCGTGCCCGACTTGGCCGAGCCAAGGCCGCGAACCCGGCCGATGGATGTTCCGTTACCCATGTCCTACGCTCCCCGCATCAGGATGACCGCCCAGAAGGCCGCGGCAAGGGCGATGCCGATCAGCGGGCTGAGCAGAGACCACACCTTGTTTGCGCCAAGCTCGAAGCCCGCGCCGATATCGAGCACGAAATGGCGCACGCCCGATGCCGCGTGGATGAAGACGCAGGCGGTTATCCCGAACAACACGATCAGGCCGTACCAGCTCGTCGCATGGCCGACGAATGTCGCATAGGCGTCCGGCCCGCTCACCAATGCGCCGAGCCACCAGAGCAACACGCCCAGCCCCGCGGTCGCGTTGACCGTTCCTGTGGCGCGGTGGAGGATGGAGACGGCCATTGCCGGCCCCCACTTCCAGATCTGCAAATGCGGCGATAGCGGGCGGTTGCTGGTGCCGGCCTGGGCCATGTGGACGAATCCCTTCGTGGAGCGGCAGCCCCTGTTGCTGCCTTGCTGCAATCCCTTAGCCAAATCACAGGGCCGTGCAAGCCATGCGCAAGTGCGCGCTTGGCGAAGCTGGCCACCGGTCCTATCAGGCGGGCATGCCAACGACCTGGAAGATCAGCATCCGCGCGCCGCGCAAGGCCGTCGAGGCAGCCCTGCTGGCGCATGAGGATGCAATCGCCTGGGACGAAGGCATTGCCATTGCAGGTCGCGAGGTTGACGCCGAACGGCCGGACGATTGGATTCTTGAAGCATGGCTCGACCACAAGCCTTCACGCGCCGACCAGGCGGCGCTTACGGACCTGTTCGGCGATATCGCAGTTGCCGACGTTACCGTCGAGCAACTCCCTGAAATCGACTGGGTGACCGAAAGCCAGAAGGGCCTCGAGCCGATCCGTGCCGGCCGCTTCTTCGTGCACACCCCGGAGCACCCCGAGGATGCCGCGCCCGATATAGTGAATTTCGTCATTCCCGCGGGGCAGGCCTTCGGGACCGGCCATCACGAGACCACTGCCGGATGTCTCGTTATGCTCGACCGGATGAAGCGCATGGGCACGCCAGTGCGCAATTGCGCCGATGTCGGCACTGGCACGGGCATCCTCGCTTTCGCGGCGCTCGCGCTTTGGCCTCGCGCAATCGTCACGGCGTCGGATATCGATCCGCTCAGCGCTCACGTGACTATGGAAAATGCGAAGCTCAATCATGTCCCGATCGGCGCGCGAGGCGGCGAACTCACCGTCACCGTGGCTGACGGCATGGCCCATCCGCTGATCGCGGCGCGCGGACCATACGATCTCGTCATCGCCAATATTCTTGCCGGGCCACTGGTGGAGCTTGCACCTGCCTTCGGGCGTGCGCTGGTTCCGGGTGGGAACCTCGTTCTGGCGGGCCTGCTGTCGAGCCAGGAACCCGAAGTGCGCCTCGCCAGCAGACGCGCCGGTTTCCGGCTCGCGGCGCGCGAAACGCGGGGCGACTGGTCGATCCTGTGGCTGCGCAAGCGCCCGTCGCGGGCTTCGCGTGATCGCATGCGCATGGTCAGACGGGCATCGAACGCATAGGCAAGGGCGGAAGCGCGACGGGAAGGCAATCGGGCAATGAAATACGGCTACACACTCATCGGGCTCAGCCCGCGCCACTATTTCGAAGTGGCTCAGGCCGCCGAGGCCGCGGGCTTTGAATCGATCTGGCTGCCCGAACACCTCGTCTACCCAGTCGAGATGCCGCCGGATTATCCCTATTCCGAGAGCGGCCTGCCGATCACCCCGTCGAAGACGCCGCTCTACGACCCGTGGGTCATGCTGGGCGCAATCGCGGGCGCCACCAGCACGATCAGGCTGGCGACCAACGTCTTCATCCTGCCCCTGCGCCATCCGATCATGACCGCGCGCCAGTTGGTCACGCTCGACCGGATATCGGGCGGCCGCGTGACGCTGGGCGCGGGCGTCGGCTGGCTCAGGACCGAATTCGACGCCGTTGGGCTGGACTTCACCAAGCGCGGGAAAATGACGGATGAGATCATTCCGTTGCTGCGACGCCTGTGGGCCGATGAGGAGATCGAGCATCACGGCGAATTCTATGATTTCGCTCCGGTCAACTTCGAGCCTAAGCCGATACAGAAGATCGGCGGCGCGCGTGCGATACCAATCGAGCTTGGCGGCGCTTCGAAAGCAGCATTGCGGCGGACCGGCGAACTGGCCGACGGCTGGATCGAGATCGGAGGCGACAGCCTCGATGCCATCGCTCCGCGCATCGCCACAATTCAGGAACACCGCAGCCGGGCGGAGCGCACGCATCTGCCTTTCGAGATCACGCTGATGGCGAACCTGGTCAGCGATGCTGCCAGCCTTGCTCGCGCCAAGGAGCTGGGGGTCACGCGCCTGCTCGCCACTGCGCCGTTCGACCTGCAGCGCGGCGGTGTCCAGCTCGACGACGCTCTCGCCTTCATCGAACGCATGGGGCGCGAAGTCATTGGCAGGGACTAGAGTGCGATTGGCCAGACGGGCTTCGAACGCTTAGGGTCCGGCACGACAGGGAGAGCGAGTATGCGCGTAATCGTGATGGCAGTCGGCGACGACCGGCCCGGGCTGACCCAGAACCTCGCCGATGCGATCGTGGAGGCGCAGGGCAACTGGCTAGAAAGCCATTTTGCGCGGCTGGGCGGCAGCTATGTCGGCTCGGTGCTGGTGGAATTGCCCAGCGGCGGCCTGTCCGAACTCAAGCAGGCCGCAAAGCGGATGGACGCCGAGGGATTCCACGTCAGCGTCGAGAGCGCCGCCGACGACAAGGCGCCTGAAGGCCGCACGCTCGGCTTCGAGCTGGTTGGCGCCGACCGACCCGGAATTGTGCGCGAAGTCTCGACCGCGCTGGCGGGGCTCGATGTCAGTATCGACCTGTTCGAATCCGAAACCGAGCAAGAAGCCTGGACCGGAACCACCGTGTTTCGCGCCCGCGCCGAGGTGATCGTGCCCGATGCAGTGTCGATCGACACCGTACGCACCGCGCTGGAGGATATCTCGGGCGAAATCGTCGTCGACTTCAGCGAATAGTCCCGGATCCTCCGCAATACCTATAACATTTGTGTCATATAAGTGATCGTCGCCAATAAATGTGTCGAT
>CAZRVW010000261.1:0-3299 GCA_964603645.1 uncultured Novosphingobium sp.
GGGATAGGTGCCATAGTCGGCGAATTCCTGCAAGCGCACCTGATCGACGCGGTGGGCTACGCCCAACATGGTCACGGCGAGCTGCGTGGTCGCAAAGCCGGGGTCGTATCCGGTCGAATAGACAGTCGAATTGCCCTTCGCGCAGGCTGGGTCGATGATCTCGCGGAATTCGGGTGGCGCAGCATCGGGCGAGCCCAGTTCGTAGAGGCCGGGGGTGACCACATTGATGCCCGCCTCAAGGAAACGTGCGATTGTCCGCGCTGCATCGAGCGGATCAAACATGGCGTTGCCGAACCAGGCGAGCACATCCGGCTTGAGGGCGATCAGCGCATCGATATCGTCGGTCGTCTTCAGCCCGCTCGCAGGCAAGCCCACGAGTTCGGCGCTGTCCTTGCCAACCTTCTCGGCATTGAACGCATAGTGCCCGACGACTTCGTAATCGCTGCGCTCCATCATCGTACGCAAGGCAAGCGCGCCGACATTTCCGGTTCCCCAGTGGACGATCTTGTAAGTCATTCGCTTTGGCATCCCCTTTTCGGTTCCGCTTCGAGGAGCTCCGATTTTTCGTTTGCCGTATCATGTGACAGACGACATGTTACGGATACGTAACTACACTTTGGCACGAGAGGAACAAGTCATGAGTGACGACGCGAGGCTCGAGAAGGGAAAGGCCGAAGCCCGTGCCTGCTACGCTGATCTCATGCCGGTTCCCGACTCCGAGCTTGACTACTTTCAGCGCCTCACACTCACGACACTCTTTGCCGAAATCTGGCCGAGGCCGGGCCTCGGCACTCGAGAGAAGCGAATCGCTATTCTCGGGGCACTTGCAGGTGGCGGCGCCGATCCATCGTTGTTCGAAATCCATGTCCGGTCCGCGCTGAAGAACGGAGAAGTCACTGGAGACGAACTGCGCGAAATTGTGGTGCTAATAGTCCAGTATTGCGGGTACCCCAAGGCAACGCCGCTCTATCAGGTGGTCGAGAAGGCCATCGAAGAGTTTGCGGGATCCTGACCGGATGCCGCATGCCGTCGGTTGATTGCGCGAGACTAAGCATCGAGAAGCGTAGCTTGAACTTACGGTAGAGTATGTCACAATCCTGAATTGCACGTCACGCCCGGAGAGAGACATGGCGACCCAGCAAAAAAGTGTTCCGCAAGGATCAGTCACCGAGCACAAATCGTTCTGCCGGTTGTGCAACTCGCATTGCGGCATGATCGTCTCGACCGACGAGGAGGACCGGCTTGTCGCGATCAGGCCCGATCGCGACGATCTGCTCACCGACGGGTTTGCCTGCTTCAAGGGATTGCAGGCGGTCGATGCGCACAATTCCGAGATTCGCGTCCCCCATCCGCTCAAGAAGATGCCGGACGGTACTTTCGCCGAGATCGATCTTGAACAGGCGCTCGACGAGATCGCCGAAAAGCTCAAGGACATCGTCGCGCGTCACGGACCCGAGGCGGTCGGCGCCTATCGCGGTTCGGGTGCGGGGATGAATGCCTCGGCCTGTTTCATGGTCGACAGCGTCCTCCATCCGCTCGGCACGAAGAAGATCTTCTCGGCGATCACCATCGACCAGTCGGCCAAGATCGTGGCGGCGGAGCGCATGGGTGTCTGGCCGGCGGGGCCCTATCCATTCCGCACCTGCGACGTGCTGCTCCTGATCGGCACCAACCCGCTCGTCTCCTATGCGGCTAACCTCAATTGCCACGATCCGCTGAAGAAGGTCAAAGAGGAGAAGAAGCGCGGCCTCAAGATCCTGATGATCGATCCGCGCAAGACCGAGACCGGCCGCTTTGCCGAGATGGAATTGCAACCGCTGCCGGGGGAGGATGCTGCGATCCTGGCGGGGATGATCCGGCTGGTCCTGGAAAAAGGCTGGGAGGACAAGGAATTCGTTGCGCAACATGCGGAGCAGGTTGAGGAATTGCGCGCCTCGGTCGAACCGTTCACACCCGAATATGTTGCGAGGCGAGCGGACATCGACGTCGATGAATTCATCGAGCTGACGCGCGTGTTCGCCGAGGCAGAACGCGGCGTGGTGCGCTCCGGGACTGGGGCCAACATGGGCCGCCATTCAAACCTGATCGAGCACCTCGTCTGCGCGCTGAACGTGATCTGCGGGAACTTCATGCGCGAAGGCGAGGAGATCGCCAATCCCGGCGTTCTGCTGCCGCGCCAGCCGCGTCCGGCGCAGGTGACACCGCCGACCCGCTCGTGGGAAAGCGGCTACAAGAGCCGCATCGAAGGCTACGGAATGATCGTCGGTGAACTGCCAACAGGGATCATGGCCGACGAAATCCTTGAACCCGGTCCGGGGCAGATCAAGGCGTTCTTCTGCCACGGCGGTAATGCTGCGGTGATCGTTCCCGATCAGGGTAAGGTCGTTGAAGCCTTCAAGGAGCTTGAGCTGCTTGTCACCGTCGATCCGTTCTGGAACCCGACGGCGGAATTGTCGGACTATGTGCTGCCGACGGTTATGCAATATGAGCGTCCCGATTTGCCATGCTGGCAGGCCGAATTCGCGTTCTACGAATATGTCCCGTTCACGCGTTACACGCCTGCCGTCGCGAAACCCCCGAAAGAAATGAAGGTAGCGACCGATGACTACATCTTCTGGGGGCTGGCAAAGCGGCTGGGCCTGCAGATGCAATTCCTGGGTGTCGATATCGACATGTCTGAGCCGCCCGATACCGAGGATTTCCTGCGGATCGCGGCGCAACACGCGCCGATCGACTACGACGAGTTGAAGATGCACGAGCGCGGCACGATCGTCGATGTTGAGCGACAATGGGTTGAGCCGGGCAATCCAGGGCCGGAAAACCGCTTTGCGCTTTGTCCACCCGATGTCGTGGAGGAAGTCGCGCGCGTGCTCGAGGACGCGCCGCACCAGGATGTGACGGTCGCGAATGGTGCGAGCGCGACTCATCGCTTCAGCGTGCGCCGCCACCGCGACCTCTGGAACTCGACCCAGCGCGGGCTGAAGAACACACGCAAGCGGATGCCGCACAACGTCGCATGCCTCAATCCGAAGGACCTTGAGGAGATCGGTGCCTCGTCGGGGGACCTGATCCGCCTCACTTCCGAAGTGGGTTCGGTCGACGTCGTTGCCGAGGCCGACGATACGGTCCGGTCCGGGGTTGTCACCATGGTGCACGGCTTCGGCGTGCTACCGGGCAAGACCGATCCGCTCGAGCATGGCGCAAGCGCGAATTTCCTGATCAGTACGCGCAGCGAAGATCGCGAGAGCATCAACGCGATGCCGCGCATGACCGCCTTCCCGGTTCACATCGCGAAGGCG
>CAZRVW010000262.1:0-3286 GCA_964603645.1 uncultured Novosphingobium sp.
TTTCGGCCTATGCGCTCGATCCAGACATCAAGATCATTGCGCCGTGGCGGGAATGGGACCTGACCAGCCGCACTGCGCTGATCGACTTTGCTGAAAAGCATCAGATCCAGGTGCCCAAGGACAAGCGCGGCGAAAGCCCGTTTTCGACCGACGCGAACCTCCTGCACACCTCGTCCGAGGGCAAGGTGCTTGAGGACCCATGGGAAGAGACGCCCGGCTATGTCTATTCGCGGACCATTGACCCGGAAGATGCGCCCGACCAGCCCGAATATATCGAGATCCAATTCGAAAAAGGCGATGGTGTCGCCCTGAATGGTACGACGATGAGCCCGGCCACCCTGCTGACCGCACTCAACGATCTGGGCCGCAAGCACGGCATCGGCAGACTCGATCTGGTCGAGAACCGCTTCGTCGGCATGAAGTCGCGCGGCATGTATGAAACGCCGGGCGGCACGATCTATGCCGCCGCTCACCGCGGCATCGAGCAGATCACGCTCGACAGGGGAGCAGCTCACCTCAAGGACGAGCTGATGCCGAAATATGCCGAACTCATCTATAATGGCTTCTGGTTCGCACCAGAGCGCGAGATGTTGCAAGCCGCGATCGACCATTCGCAGGCAATGGTCAGTGGCACCGTCCGTCTCAAGCTCTACAAGGGCCTGGCCTCGCTCGTCGGTCGTAAGTCGGACAATTCCCTTTATTCCGAACAACATGTGACGTTCGAAGACGACGCCGGCGCCTATGATCAGAAGGACGCGGCGGGATTTATCAAGCTCAATGCGTTAAGGTTGCGGCTCTTGGCGCAACGGGACCGATAATCCGTCTCCAACAGGCTAAGGCGAGTGCCTTACAAGGCAAACCGAGCCATCCCGGGTGCAATTGCAGGCGTTCAGAGTGTATTTGGCTGCTCAACGAAGCTGGGAAGCCGGAGTTTGTCCCATGTTCAACCGGAATGGTCGCAGAGTGGCGCAAAGGCGCCGCCTGACCGTCATTGCCGGGACCGCGATGGCCGTTTCGGCGTTCGCATTTTCCGCCGCCGCTGAATCGCCGGCGCTTGCCGGTGAGCACGCGCCCATTGCGGCGTTTGACCATGCTTTTGCGCCATTCGAGCTTACAGAAGCCGAGATGACGCCGAACAGCGCAACCGTGGATGCCGCACAGGCGCGTTTCGATGCTGCTCCGGTCGAAAAACCTGAAGAGACGCGCGTGATCGGCAGCGGCAGGGCCAGTTATTATGGCAAGCGGTTCGCCGGCCGCCGCACGGCAAATGGCGAGCGCTTCAATCCTTCGGCGCTCACTGCGGCACACCGCACCTTGCCGTTCGGCACCCGCCTCAAGGTCACCAATCCGAGTAACGGCCGCTCCGTCGTCGTGCGGATCAACGACCGTGGTCCGTTCCACGGTGGCAGGGTGATCGACTTGTCGAGGGAAGCAGCCCGCCAGATCGGTCTGATCCAGCAGGGCCACGGAGTGGTTCAGCTCGCCGCAATAGCTTCCTGAAGCCCCGTCAGGACTTCTTCTTCGCCAGTTGCCCGCGCACCGCACCATTGGGGTGATCGGCGGTGTGGACGTTGACGTAAAAATCCTTCGGCGCCGCCACGATCGGCTTCAGGGCGTCAGGCTCGGCCGCCAGGCACATGTCGTCATCGGGGCCAGTCACCTCAAGCGTGATGACCGGGGCGCCATCGGTTCCTGCCGCGCCGGCATGGATATGGGCGGCAACCGCATCGCCGATGTTCTCAACGGACAGAACGTAGCAAACGTCCCCGCTCTCGTCGTCGATCTCGGCCGAGAAGCTTCCCGATCCATCGGGATGGCCGCCAGCCGTCTCGTTCGCGCTATTAAGGGTCGCGACCAGCGTCACGGTCTTGGCCATGGCAGCGGCGGGCAGAATGAGCATTCCGGCAGCAGCCGCAACAACAAGCGCATTCTTCAGCATTTGTGAAACTCCTCTCGGCCGGGCCCGCAACCGCGCCCGTTCTCCGATTCGTATTAATACAGCGGGGCAGCCGCGCTGGAAACGATCAAATATATCACTGGCAAGGGTAGGTCAGGTCGATGCGCGCAGGGAGTGGATGGACTTCGCGCATCGACCTGTCCGCCAGAAAGACCTCCCAACCCTGTCAGTTTCCTGAATAAACCGGAAATCGGGCCGCAATCTGACAAACCGTTGCCGAAATGCGACAGATTGAATCGCTCAGGAGCCGCCCGACCCGAAACCGGCCGTATCGAAGTAGTCGCGCCAGGCGCCGATCTTGCCGTCCTTGACCTCGAACGTGCCCATCACCCGGATCGACATCACCGTCTTTCCGTCGCCGTCGCGGGCATGATCAATGCGCTCGGTCAGCACCGTGTCGCCCACTTGCGCGACGTGGAGGTTTTCCACCCACATGGTCTTCATGCCGGTGGCTTCGAAGCCCTTCATCACCGCCATGGCCTCGTCCGGGCCGGTGGTGGTCGACATGCCGACGTTCTCCCAGGTCGTCTGCGGCGTGAAATATTCGCCGAACGCCTTTTCGAAGCCTCCCGGCGTTTCCCACATGGAAAGGAAGGTCTTCACGATTTCGGTGGGCGTACTCATTGCGCTCTCTCCCGTTGTGTCAGCTCGTCAGCGCGAGCACTAGCATAACCAGCCCCAGCGGCCAGACCCAACCGAGCACGCCCCACGCGCGCAGCCATCCCGTCTGGTGGTTCCACAGGCCCAGCGCGCCCGCCGCGCCCATTGCCCCCACTGTCGGGATCAGAAAGCCGATCAGGCCGCCCAGCCCCAGCAGGCCGAGCTTGCGGATCCCCGCCCCCTCGCGCGCCGGATCGACCGGCCACTTCATCGGCACGAGGCCGCCCAGCCCGATCAGGCCGACCAGGCCCAGCAAATCCGTATTCATGCAGCTCTCCCCCGTTTCAGCAGCGATCCTGAACGAGTCGCTGCGGGGCCGCAAGCACTTCCGAGGGTGACACAAGTGACACCTGTCCGCCCCCGTGTCCGGTGAACCGCCCCGGGATTACCGGAGGCCAGTTTCATCAAATTATGCGGCCATGGAGGTTTCGTCCAGCATGGCGTAGTATCGTGCTTCGGCTTCGGCGGGCTGGAGATTTTACTAGAATTGAATATCAAAGTGTTCTTCTTGTGCCACATCGGTAGGAGCCAATCTAGGCCAACAACGATGATACTTCGTCCTCAATCGCTCGCTTACAATATCCCTCCAACGCGCCGATCAAGGATTGCTCATTAGAGTCTGATTCAAAACTATTGCGATAGATTTCATGCTCTTGCGATGCGGCGTGC
>CAZRVW010000263.1:0-3249 GCA_964603645.1 uncultured Novosphingobium sp.
GAACCGGCGTTGAAGCCGAACCAGCCGACCCACAGCAGCCCGGTGCCGACCATGGTCAGCGTCATCGAGTGCGGCGGCATCGGTTCAGCCGGGTAGCCACGACGCTTGCCGAGCAGATAGGCCAGCACGAGGCCGGATACGCCCGCATTGATGTGCACCACGGTGCCACCGGCGAAGTCCAGTGCGCCCATCTCGAAGAGCAGACCGCCACCGGCCCAAACCATGTGGGCAATCGGGAAATAGACGATTGTCAGCCAGATGATCGCGAACAGCATCGTCGCCGAAAACTTCATGCGTTCCGCTGTCGATCCGAGGATCAGCGCCAGTGTTATGGCCGCGAAGGTCATCTGAAAGCTGACGAACACATATTCGCTGATCACTTCGTCAGAGAAAGTTGCCGCCGTGCTGTCGCTAGTGACCTGGCTGAGGAACGCGTTGCCCCAGCTGAAGAAGGCGTTGCCTTCCGGTCCGAATGCGGTCGAATAGCCCCACATAACCCAGACCAGCATGGCGAGCGCAGCGGCTGCACCAACCTGGGTCATGGTCGAAAGCATGTTCTTGGACCGGGTCAGGCCGCCGTAGAACAGGGCAAGGCCAGGCAAGATCATCAGCAGGACGAGGACCGTAGCGGTCATCATCCATGCATTGTTGCCGGGATTGGCGACAGCGGCCACCTCAGCAGCCGCCTCGGTAGCCTCGGCAACGGGAACAGCCACGGCTTCGGCAGCATCTGCGGCCACCTCGGCCACTTCTTGTGCGAATGCGGCGGTCGCGGCGAAGAGCGAAGTGCCCAGCGCGCCCAGGCCGCAGGTAATTTTGCGGATCATTGGTTCATACCTCCTGTCAAGCGCGCTGGTCACAGCGCCATGTCGCCGGTTTCACCGGTGCGAATGCGCGTCGCCGAAGCGAGATCGATCACGAAGATCTTGCCGTCGCCGATAGCTTCGGTGCTGGCGGTCTGCTGGATTGCTTCGATGACCTTTGGCGTCATGTCGTCGTTGGTTGCGATCTCGATCTTGACCTTTGGCAACATGTTCGTGGTGTATTCTGCACCACGGTAGATCTCGGTCTGACCTTTCTGGCGACCGAAGCCCTTAACCTCGGAAACGGTCATTCCCGCGACGCCGATTCCGGCCAAAGCCTCACGCACCTCGTCGAGCTTGAAAGGCTTGATGATGGCTATGATGAATTTCATGCCTGTCCCCTGTCTTTCGACGGCTGAATGCCGCCCGAACTAGTATATGCAAGGGGCGTGCCAATTTAACTTTTTGATAAGAATTCCGGGAGAAGGAAATCTCGCTCTGCCGCAGCGCAGCAACGGCGTTGCCCAAAATTTAAGCAGGTGCGCATCAATCGGGCAGGCGCAGTGTCGCGACAACGGGCAAGTGGTCGGACGCGCTGGTCGCCAGCGCGCTGTGATGCACGCACTGGTCCAGGCGATGCCAATGTTCGCTCGCCACAATCCGGTCGAGCGCCGCGATCGGCCGAAGCGCCGGGAAACTGAGGCCGGGGACGAGATTCTGCCACGTGCTGCCGAATTCGCGCATTGCACCCGTCTGGTGGCCCCACTGGTTGAAATCGCCCAAGACCACAATTGGCAGGCCATTTTGTGCCGCTGCGTGCTTCAAGATTGCGCGGATCTGATCGCGTCGGCGCAGGCCTGACAGATCGAGATGTGCGCCAATCACGCAGAATTCGCGCGTGCCGAGCCGCAGCCTGGCGGAGACTGCTCCGCGCGGCTCCAATGTGGGAAGAACGAGTGGTTCGCAATCGACTAGGGCAATATCGCGCCGCACCAGGAGGGCATTGCCATGCCAGCCGAGGCTCCGCGGACGCACTGCTACGGGCAAAGCGCGCCAGTGCGTGTCGTCAAGCATCGCGCGCGGTATCGCCGAGGCGCGCGCCAACCCTGCGGTCTGCCTACTGCAAGGCGATAATATCCGCATCGACCTCGCGCAGCACTGATATGATTCGATCGGGATCGCGCTTGCGGTCAAGCCCTATGGCCTTGCGGATGTTGTAGCTGGCGACCTTGAGCTGCAAATGCGGCTCCATTAACGTTCCTTCGTCGCGCTAAACGTCAGGTCCGGGTTCTTTTCCTCCTGATAGCCGACGTCCCACGCGCTCTTGGCCATGAACACGGCGTGACCGTCGCGATCGCGCGCAAGGTTGGCCTTGTTGAAGTCGGTAAACTCGCGCAGGGCCGCGTCCGGCCCGCTGATCCAGCGCGCTGTATCGAACGGCGCCATCTCCAGCACGGCCTCGACCTTGTATTCGGCTTCTAGCCGCGAAACGAGCACGTCGAGCTGGAGTTGCCCTACCACGCCGACGACCCATTGCGCGCCGATCTCGGGGTAGAACACCTGAACCACGCCTTCTTCCGAAAGATCATCGAGCGCCTTGCGCAATTGCTTGGTCTTGGTCGGGTCCTTGAGCACCACGCGGCGCAGGATTTCCGGCGCGAAGTTGGGCAGGCCAGTGAAGCGGATCTCGTTCTTTTCCGAAAGCGTATCGCCCACACGCAAAGTGCCATGGTTGGGAATGCCGATAATGTCGCCCGGCAACGCCGTGTCTGCGATTTCGCGGTCCTGCGCAAAGAACAGGATCGGCGAATGCACCGCAATGGGCTTGGCGAGGCCTGACGGCGTCAGCTTCATGCCGCGCTTGAAGGTGCCTGAAACCAGCCGCATAAACGCAATGCGGTCGCGGTGCTGCGGGTCCATGTTGGCCTGTACCTTGAAAATGAAGCCCGAGACCTCTTCCCGGTCGGGCGCCACTTCTCCAGCCTCGGTGGGCTGGGGGCGCGGCGGCGGGGCGTGGCGCGCAATGGCGTCGATCAGTCCGACAACGCCGAAATTCTTGAGCGCAGATCCGAAATAGACCGGTGTCAGGTCACCCGAGCGATAAGCATCAAGGTCGAACTCGGGATAGCTCGCCTGAGCCAGTTCCATTTCCTCAGCCACCTCCTCGGGCAACGTGGGCGCAGCGTCGACTTTGCCAAGGAACTCGCGGCTGTCGCCTTCGGGGCGGCTGGCTGCACCAGAGGCAAGATCGAGAATACCCTCAAACAGCCCGCCCATGCCGATCGGCCAGGACTGCGGCGACACATCGAGCGCCAGCATGTCCGCCACTTCGTCGAGCAAGTCGAAACAGGGTCGCCCCTCGCGGTCTACCTTGTTGACGAAGGTGATGATCGGCACCGAGCGCAAGCGGCAAACCTCAAACAGCTTGCGGGTCTGCGGCTCGATG
>CAZRVW010000264.1:0-3199 GCA_964603645.1 uncultured Novosphingobium sp.
CAGGTTGCCGTGGTTGCGCCCACTACGCTGCTCGCCCGCCAGCATTTCGCGGGGTTTACTGAGCGCTTCGCTGGGTTCCCGCTCAAGATCGGGCGACTTTCGCGGCTGGTGCCGGAGAAGGAGGCCAGAGCGACGCGCGCGGGCCTCGCCGACGGAACCGTCGACATCGTCATCGGCACCCACGCCCTGCTGTCGAAATCTGTCCAATTCAAGCGGCTCGGCCTTGTCGTGGTCGATGAAGAACAGCGCTTCGGCGTCACCCACAAGGAGAAGCTCAAGGCGCTGCGCACAAATGTCCATGTCCTGACTCTGACCGCAACGCCGATCCCTCGCACGCTTCAGATGGCGATGTCAGGCCTCCGAGAACTCTCCACCATCCAGACGCCTCCCGTCGACCGGCTCGCGGTGCGCACCTATGTGATGGAATGGGACAACATGGTGATGCGCGAAGCCTTGCTGCGCGAACACCATCGCGGCGGCCAGAGCTTCATCGTCGTACCGCGCATCGCCGACATGGCCGAGGTCGAGGACTGGCTGCGCGAGAACGTGCCCGAAGTGAAGGCAATATCGGCGCACGGCCAGATGGGCGCAGGCGACGTCGAAGAACGCATGAGCGCGTTCTACGAAGGCAAATATGAGGTGCTGCTCTCGACGACAATCGTTGAGAGCGGACTCGATATCCCCAGTGCCAACACCATCATCATCCACCGCGCCGACCGCTTCGGCCTCGCCCAGCTCTACCAGCTTCGCGGACGGGTGGGTCGTTCCAAGCTGCGCGCCTATGCCTACCTGACGACACCACCTGACACAGTGCTGAGCGAAGTCGCGCAGAAGCGGCTGAAAGTGCTGGGCGATCTCGATTCACTCGGCGCGGGTTTCCAGCTCGCCAGCCACGATCTGGACATTCGCGGCGCGGGCAATCTGTTGGGCGACGAGCAATCGGGCCATATCCGCGAAGTCGGCTTCGAGCTTTATCAGTCGATGCTGGAAGACGCGATCATGGCCGCGCGCGCCGGAGGCGTCGGGCTGGAGAAGGACACCAGCGGCCTCTCACCGCAAATCACTCTCGATGCGCCGATCATGATTCCCGAGGACTATGTGCCCGATTTGGCCGTGCGCATGGCGCTCTATCGCCGCCTCAACGATGCTGACGACACTGCCGAGATCGAGGCGCTGTCGGCCGAAATGATCGATCGCTTTGGCCCCCTGCCCGACCCGACTGCCAACCTCATCCGCCTGATCGAAATCAAGCGGCAGGCCATCGAAGCCCACATTGCCAAGATAGACGTGGGCGCGCGCGGCGCGCTGGTGTCCTTCCATAACGAAAGCTTCCCCAATCCATTGGGTCTGATCGACTATGCCAGAAAGCGCGAGGGCACGATCAAACTGCGGCCCGACATGAAGCTTCAGGTCAACCGGGTCTGGCATGATCCGAGATCGCGCCTCAATGGTCTTTTCCAGCTGACCAAGGGGCTGGCGGCGATTGCCGGGAAGGCTCCGGTCGAAGCCTGAACCCTCTCCAGTCTCCTATGTGTCGGACGGCACTGCGCTGTCCTGACCGCCTACGTGCCTTATCGCTTCGCCAAGCGTGCGGATACCGTCGACGATTACCTTGGGCTCAACGTGGCCAACGGCAAGCCGCATATGAGGCTTCTGATCGGGGTCATTGCTGAACATGTCGCCGGGACGCATGGCGATCCCGCGTTTCATGCACTCCGCCTGGACCTCGGGCCAATCCACATCCTCGCTGAGCTTCAGCCAGTAATACCAGCCGCCAACCGGCTCGTCGAAGGTGATTTCCGGCGAGCAATAGTCGCGAAGCGCCTGTGTCGCAGCCTTGCGTTTTTCGGCATAGATCGACCTTATTTCGGAGATGTGCTGCTCGTGGTGACCCTCGGCGAGGTACTTTGCCATGATCCGCTGGAGCCACATGCTCGCGCCAAGGTCCTGCCGGACCTTCGCAAGCGGAATAATGGCCTCGGGCGTTCCCACAACCCAGCCGAGGCGGATTGCTGGAGCGACTGTCTTGGCAAAGCTGTCGGTCTGAAAAACCCGGCCCGAGGTGTCCAAACTCAGCAATGTCGGAACTTCGCTGCCCGGCCCATGTTCGCGGTAAACATTATCCTCGTGGATAATCAGATCAAATTCCTCGGCCATCGCGAGCAACTGATTGCGACGTTCCAGAGACAGTACGGCGCCGGTAGGCAACTGGTGCGTTGCTATGACGTAGACCAGTTTGGGCCGCAGCCCTTTGTCGCGTGCTTGCAGGATACATCGGCGCAAGTCGTCCATCTGCATCCCGTCGGTATCGATTCCGACAGGAATAACGGTTGCTCCGGTCGACTCGAAATACCGCAAGCCAAACGGGAAAGTCGCCGCTTCAACGAAGACCGCATCACCGGCTTCCAGATAGGCCTTCGCAAGCAGCGAGAGCCCATGGGCGGAGCCATGCACGATCATGATGCCATCGGGATCCTGTTGGCCGCCGTCACGGCGATCAAGATAAGCTGCCAAATTTTCTCGTAGTCCCCGGTTGCCGAATGACAGATCCATGTACTCGCCCCGCGTCGAATACTCGAGCGCGTGGGGCTCCATGATCGTCTCGGTCGCCAGCCTCACAAGCAGGTCCGCAGGGTAAGTCGCCGCGTCAGGCACACCTTGATCGAAGTCGAAGGTGACAGTCGAGGGCTGCCGATGGAAATACGGGGGATCGCCAGCCCTCGCAGCGGCAGATGTCAATTCCGACGGATCGAACAAGTCACCGCTCCATAGATCGTTGCTCATCGACCTCTCCGAAATGCATTTTATAGAATCAGATCGGGATCGGCCCCGGTCAGACGCATTTCAACAGATCAATCGCCATGCCTCAAGCCCAACTCGACAAGACGTTGGGCCGATGGCGGGGCATCCTTCGGTCCACGTCTAGCCGCCTGCCAGCGCCATAAATTCCTCAGCACTCATTGGCGAGGCGCGCAGGAAGCCCTGGAACAGCGCGCAGCCCTCTTCTGCCACGAAACCAAGCTGCTCCTCGCTCTCAATTCCCTCGGCAATGACCGCCAGGTCGAGCGCGTGCGCCATCGCGACGATGCCGCGCAGGACCGCTCGGTCGCGCGCGTCGCCCGCGATCCCTTCGACCATGGTCCGGTCCAGCTTGAGATAGTGCAGCGGCAGGACCTTCAGATACCGGAAGTTACAAAAG
>CAZRVW010000265.1:0-3190 GCA_964603645.1 uncultured Novosphingobium sp.
CGGGTCGCGTTCTGATGACGAGGCCATTATTAGGCCGTCCACGCGGCGTTTGCGCAAAACCTCTAGCAGCTCCAGTTCACGCTCCTTGGAGTCAGTCGAGCAAAGAATGAGAAGAACGTAGCCAGCCTCGTGCAATGCATCCTGAGCCGCTCTTGTAAAGCTTGCGAGCGCGGGTACCGTAATGTCGCGAATGATGATGCCGATGCTGCGCGTGGTGCCGCCGCGCATGCTCTGAGCGGCAGAATCCGGCGTGAATCCGAGGCGCTCGATCGCGTCATTCACTCTGCGCAGAACAGCTTCGCCGACGTTGGGATGGTTATTGATGACCCTCGAAGCTGTCCCGACGGACACTCCCGCCGCCGAGGCCAATTCCTTGATTGTCGGCTTTTTTCTGGTCATGCGCAGTGCCTCGCACCTAGGAGGTCGCGGACAGCATTTCCATTGCGCTGGGCCGCTCGCGACATTCCGTCACCTTCATGAACCGTTGTCAACCGCGCTAGCATGCAAGCAGCGGCTTGATATCATCCAGCGACTCAAATTGACCGACGGCGGCGATGATCTGGTCCTTGCGCTCGACACCCAGGATCGGATTGACAAGCGCTGCGAACTTCTCGGTGAGCTTCCGCTCCTGTTGATCGAGATCGTCGTTGGGGACACTGGTATCTCCGGTCGCTTCGAACCGGGCGCCATCGTGACGTTCCATGATCACCCGGGCAAACATGTCATGGTCCTCGATCCATTCGACCGAGACCTTTTCGCGCATCGCGGTTAGGTCCGCACGCACCGCAGCGGCGTCTGAAAAACTCTCGATACTGGCCGTGTCGATGCCGCTAAATGCCATGGCGACAGTGTGCCTGAGACTGAACTTGGTCTCCAGTCCAGTCTGCGGCCGCTGTATGTTGCATACGGTGTCGAGCACCGGGTTCACTTGCACGGTCACATGCTTGATCGCATCAGGGGTACAATCGGACTGGACAACGATATCGCGCGCGGCGGCGATCGAGGCGTGTGTGTTGTAACAGCAGGCGTTATATTTGAACAGGTTATCGAGTATGTGCCAACCGGCACGGGGCCGGGCATAGGCGCGGTCAACCTGATGATCCCGGCTCAAGACCTGCGCAAATCCGAAGGGTGCATCCAGCATGTCTTCGCGCGCAGTCATTCCCCTGATGGCATATCTCGCCGCCATGAGCCCGGTCCGGTTGGCCCAGCCGGCATGAAGGGGTTTGCACATCGTCCCGAAGGAGTGCTTGAGACCGGCCGCGAGGGTGCCCGCTATGCCGAGCGCGCGCCGTGCCGTCGCTGCATCGCTGCCCAGCAACCGGCAGCATGCGAGCGCGCAGCCCAGTGCGCCGATCGTGGCGGTGTTATGGAACCCGCGGCGATAGTGGTCGGGCTGCATCATGGTTCCGATACGGTTGGCGGCCTCATATCCGGCAACGAAAGCTGTCAGGACCGCCTCGCCACTGGCGCTGATCGCCTCGGCTTCTGCCAGTAAGGCCGGCAGGATCGCCGCCGTCGTGTGCCCGTTCAGCGCCAGATTAGCATCATCATAGTCAAGCGCGTGCGAGGCCGTTCCATTGATGAGCGCGGCTTGAAGCGCGCTCGTGCGAAACCGCGAGCCAACAACCGTGCTGACCGGTCGCGCCTGCTCGTCCTCCGCTTCGGTCACAAGTATCCGGACTACGGTATCGCCTGCCCCTGCCAAGGTGACACCCAGCAGATCCAGTATGCAGTGACGCGCCACGCGCCGGGATTCCCTCGGTATATCGCCAAACTCGAGCGCGCTCGCGTCACGGGCGATATCCGCGGTAAGGTCGCTCATCAGTAAGACCGGCCCAGTCCAAGGACGTGCTGACCGACATAGGCGAGCACCATATTCGTGGATATCGGCGCGATCTGATACAGCCGCGTCTCCCTCCACTTGCGTTCGATTTCATATTCTCGCGCAAAGGAGAAGCCACCGTGCGTTTGCATCGCCACATCGGCAGCGTGGAATGCCGCCTCCGAGGCTACCAGCTTGGCAATGTTGGCGTCGGCGCCGCAATCGAGACCAGCATCGAAACGTGCCGCTGCCTTCCGGCAGAGCAGGTCCGCCGATTCAAGTTCGACGTGCGCGCGCGCCAAAGGAAACTGGACACCCTGGTTGCTGCCGATTGTCTTGCCAAAGACGACCCGTTCATTCGCATACTCGACCGCGCGTTTCAGGCACCAGCGGCCGTCGCCGACAGCTTCGGTGGCAACGAGAATGCGTTCGGCATTCATTCCGCTCAGGATATAGCGGAAGCCCTGACCTTCCTCTCCAACCAGGGAATCAGCGGGAATCTCGAGGTTGTCGAAGAAAACCTCGGTGGCGTTGTGATTGATCATTGCATCGATCGGCCGGATATCGAGGCCGTGTCCGCGCGCTTCGCGCATGTCGACCAGAAACACCGAAATTCCTTCGGTCCGTTTCGTGACTTCCGTGATAGGCGTAGTGCGAGCCAGCAAGAGCATGAGATCCGAGTGCTCGGCTCGTGACGTCCATACTTTCTGTCCGTTGACGATATATTTGTCGCCCTTTCGCTCGGCGCGCGTCTTGAGGTTGGTGGTATCCGATCCGGTCGTCGGTTCGGTGATGCCGAATGCCTGAAGTCGCAGTTCGCCGGCCGCTATTCCGGGCAGGTATTTCGCTTTCTGTGCGTCGCTGCCGTGCCTCAGCAACGTCCCCATGATATACATTTGGGCATGGCTCTGACTGGCGACACAGCCGTTGGCATTGATCTCCTCAAGGACTACCGCCGCTGCTCGTAGCGGAAGGCCCGAGCCGCCATATTCCTCCGGCACGAGGATCCCAAGAAAGCCGGCATCCGTCAGCGCCGCGACAAATTCACTTGGATAGCCGCTGCGGTCTTCGAGTTCGCGCCAATAACTTCCCGGAAAATCCGCGCAAAGCCGTGCGATGGAATCGCGCAACTCGGGATAATCCAGCCCCGTGTCCATCATGCTCATGCGCGTGCCCTTCTGTAATCTTCAAGGGCGGATAGCAGGCTACACCACCGTGTCAATGAACCGGTTCATTGACACGCATGGCTTCGCCCCTATGATTGACCGCGCACTCAGATCGAGCTGACTCGTAACGTGTGCCCGGTACACAAGGAAGCGCCCGCATGTTGAGTAGTCGTCCACTCGAAGGAATCACGGTAGTGGA
>CAZRVW010000266.1:0-3188 GCA_964603645.1 uncultured Novosphingobium sp.
GAGCCCCAACCAGCAGGGTGTCTGGTGACGCCAACGCCACCGAGTGGCCAAAAAGCATCTTGTCAGGGAGTCCGTCGATTGGGGGTTGGGTGGGTTCCCATTGGGAGCCGTCCCAGTGGGCCATCACTACCCGACCGGCGGCGGTCTTGTCGGCAAAGTGGTCAAGGTTGACGACACCTACGCCGAAATCGAGCTTGCGCAGGGGATGAAGGTGAAAGCGGTCAAATCGACCATTTCCGACATCATCCTTCCGCCCGGCTCGTCTCCTGCCAATGATTGACCATACGGTGAAGCTCTGAGCCATGCTCGAATTTCCGACATGGAAGCGGATCTGGCTGTGTGGGCTGACACTCGTCGCCGTGGCAGCCGCGCTGCCGTCGCTGTTCTCGCTGGCCAATATGCCCTGGCCCAGGTCGCTGCCCGAGCCGATGGTGAACCTTGGGCTCGATCTCGCCGGTGGCAGTCATATCCTGCTCGAAGCCGATCCGGCGCAGGTGCGTGCGCAGCGGCTCGAGAACATGGAAGAATCGGTCCGCGCCCGGCTCAGGAACGCCGAGCCGCGCATCCGGATTGGCGATATATCTTCTAGCGGCGGCAAGCTCGCTTTTATCGTGCGCGACACTGCGCAGGTCGATGCCGCGCGCGAGGAAGTTCTGCCGCTGACTTATGGCGCCGGGCTGACCGGACAGCGCGACTGGACCATCGAAGTGGTGGACGAAAACCGCTTCGTGCTCACACCCAGGCCGGAGGGTCTTGAGCAGGCAGTTACGCTGGCGATGGATTCGGCCACCGAAGTGGTGCGCAAGCGCATTGACGAGCTTGGCACGCGTGAGCCGACCATCATTCGTCAGGGCGACGAACGTATCGTTGTTCAGGTCCCGGGGCTCGATGATCCGGCGGCGCTCAAGGCCTTGCTGGGCCAGACCGCAAAGCTCGAATTCAAGCTCGTCGACGTCACCGCCTCGCCTTCGGATATTGCGCAGGGCATTGCGCCACCGGGAAGCGAGATTGTGCCCTATGCCGATCCCGCCTCCGAGGGAGTTGCGGCCATTGCCGTACGCAGGCTCGGCGGCATCAAGGGCGACAGCCTGACCGACGCCAAGCAGACCTACGAGCAGCAGACCAACGAGCCAGTCGTCTCGATAACCTTCGATCAGCAGGGCGGCGCAAAGTTCGCCAAGCTGACCAGCGAGAACGTCAATCGGCCATTCGCGATCATTCTTGACGACAAGGTGCTGTCCGCGCCCAACATAAACGAGCCGATCCTGGGTGGCTCGGCGCAGATTTCCGGGCGGTTCACCGTAGAAAGCGCCAACCAGCTGGCGATCTCGCTGCGCTCGGGCGCGTTGCCGGTCGACCTCACCGTGATCGAGGAGCGAACCGTCGGGCCAGACCTTGGCGCGGATTCGATCAGGAAGGGCCTGCTGGCCATGGGGATCGGCTCCCTGCTCGTCATCGCGCTGATGATCGCCGTCTATGGGCGTTTCGGCATCTATGCGACCGCGGCGCTGGTGCTCAACGTGTTGATGATCCTTGGCGTCATGGCCCTGCTCAACAACACCATGACCCTGCCGGGCATTGCCGGGCTGGTGCTGACCATCGGCGCGGCGGTCGATGCCAATGTGCTGATCAACGAGCGCATTCGCGAGGAACGCAAGAAGGGCAGGCGCGTGGTCGCTGCGGTTGAAAACGGCTACAAGGAAGCGAGCCGCGCGATCTATGACGCCAATGTCACCAACTTCATTGCCGGCGTGCTGCTGTTCCTGTTCGGCTCGGGGCCGGTGCGCGGCTTTGCGGTCGTTCTCATCATCGGCCTGTTCACCAGCGTCTTCACCGCCGTGACCCTGACCCGGATGTGGGTCGCCGGCTGGCTGCGCAAGGCGCGGCCCTCGGACATTACGGTTTAGGAGCCGGGCCGATGAAACTTCTCAAGCTCGTCCCCGAAGACACCAACATCCGCTTCCTGCGCTGGCGCATGCCGTTCTACGTCGTCAGCCTGATCCTGATCGCGGCAAGCTGGGCGCTGGTCGCGACCAAGGGCCTCAACTACGGCGTCGATTTCGCCGGCGGGCAGGAAATCCGCGCGACCTTCACCCAAAGCGAAGAAGCACCGATTGCCGAGCTGCGCGAACAGATCGGCGCGCTAGGCTATGGCGAGCCGGTGATCCAGCGGTTCGGCGCTCCCAACGAAGTCTCGATCCGGGTGCGCCTGCCCGACGAGGTGGCAGGCGACAAGGGCGCGGCGCAGCGCATCGCCAACCGCATTGTCTCGACGATCCGGGCCGGGCATCCCGACTTTCGCCTCGATGGCAACGACAACGTCTCGGGCAAGGTTTCCGGCGAATTTCGCGAAAAGGCGATTTATGCACTGCTTGCCGCCATGCTGGCCATCGCGATCTACATCTGGGTGCGATTCGAGTGGCAGTTCGGTGTCGGCGCGCTGTTCGCGCTATTCCACGACGTGTCGCTCACCCTTGGCATGTTCGCGCTGTTCCAGCTCGAATTCAGCTTGCAGATCATCGCCGCGATTCTCGCGATCATCGGCTATTCGCTTAACGATACGATCGTGGTCTACGACCGCATTCGCGAAAACCTCAAGAAATACCGACGCATGCCGATTGCAGAGCTGCTCGACCTGTCGGTTAACGAGACGCTGGCGCGCACGGTCATGACGTCGCTCACGCTGCTGATCGCGCTCCTGCCGCTGTTGTTCTTCGGCCCGGCAAGTCTTTTCGGTTTGACGATCTGCATCGTGCTCGGCATCTTCGTGGGCACGTACAGTTCGATCTACATGGCCGCGCCGATCCTGATCTGGCTGAAGGTGACCTCGGACAGCTTTGTCCCCAGCGAAAGCGAAGTGGAGCGGCAGGAGCGACTGGCAAGGGAACGCGGCTGAATTCGCGCCGGGCCCAGCCAAGGGAGATTGCAGATGCCACGCATTCACGTTGTCCCGCCCGAAAAGACCATCGCAGAGCGGCTGCCAGAAGCCTGCCAGGGTAGCGCCGAGGCCAGTGCCTATCTCGATGCCGAGCGTTTCCCGCTCGAGCTGCACCAGCTCAAGCTGGGTGCGGCGGAGTCCGTGACGATCGGAGCGGTGGGTCGCGGACGTATCGGCTATGTCTGGCACGGCGCGGTGCGTGCCGGCGGCCATGACCTCCCCGAAGGGTCAAGCTTCATTGTCGAGCGCG
>CAZRVW010000267.1:0-3153 GCA_964603645.1 uncultured Novosphingobium sp.
GGAGTTCTTCGCGGCCGCCAACGCGGCGGATCGTCCCGGATTGAAGAGCTCGCAGCAGCCTGGTTTGCGCCTGCATTGGCATGTCGCCGATCTCGTCAAGGAAGAGGGTGCCGCCGGCGGCCTGCTCGAACTTGCCGATGCTGCGCGCAACAGCGCCGGTGAAGGCGCCCTTCTCGTGGCCGAACAATTCACTTTCGATGAGCTCGGCGGGAATCGCAGCGGTGTTTACGGCCACGAAGGGTCCGGTGCGCCTGTCGCCCAATTCGTGGATTGCCTCGGCGACCAGTTCCTTGCCTGTCCCCGATTCGCCCAGAATCAGTACCGTCAGATCGTTGCGCAGCACGCGCGAAATCATGCGGAAAACGGCTTGCATGGCCTGACTGCGTCCAACAAGCGGCATGCCATCGCCAATTGGATCATCGGCATTTGCCTCGTCACCGGTTCCGCGCGTGCCGACCGCCTGCCTTACGGTGCGAACCAATTCGTCGATATCGAACGGTTTGGGAAAATACTCGAAGGCTCCGGTATCCGATGCCCGGACCGCGGTATCGAGCGTGTTCTGGGCGGAGAGAATCACAACGGGCAGGCCGGGATGATCGTGCCTGATCGCCGCGAGGCTCTTGATTCCGTCGCCGTCTGGCAGCATGACATCTGTCACCAGTGCAGAATATTCGCGCTCGCTCAGTAACCGATCGCGCTGAGCAAGCGTTTCGCAGCGCGTAACGACAAGCCCCTCGTCCTCAAGTGCTGCGGTGATAACAATGGCGATGGAAGAATCGTCTTCGACGAGCAACACACTCATGACTCATTCTCCACGGTACGAGCTGTTCGCCTGCGCTCGCGAGCCATCGGCAGGTGAATGCGGAAATGGGTTATTCCGGCCGTCTCATCACGTTCGTGGCTTATGCGCCCATTCATGTCGCGAACCAGCTTTCGCACGACTGCAAGGCCGAGGCCGTGCCCGCTCTTCTTTGATGTCACAAATGGATCGAACAGGTGCTCGCGCATCGATGCCGGAACGCCCGGCCCATTATCGCTGACGCGCAGTTCGATGGGAACCCTTACGGGAGCGCGACCCTCGACGGCTTGAAGTTGCAAACCGCTGGCAAAACGGGTGCGCACGCTGATTACGGCGCCTGCCTGGCCGGCGCAGGCTTCACGCGCGTTTGCGAGAAGATTGAGCAAGACCTGCACCAGTCCGTCGGCATCACCCAACACCGGAGGTAGCGAGGGATCGAATTCCTCAAGAATCGGGATTGGAGGCTGGCCCGGCGGGTTTCCAGCCATGATGACGGCGACGGCGCGGTGCACAATTTCATGCAGGTTGCAGGCACTTACAGGCGGCAGCGTTCTTCCGCTCAGCAATTGCATGCGCTCGATAAGCCCAGCGACGCGGTCTACCTCGCCAGTGATCAGGTCCGTGAGCGCGCGATCCTTTTCATCAAGCTTGCGCGCGAGAAGTTGAGCCGCGCCGCGAATGCCGGCTAGCGGATTTCGAATTTCATGAGCCAGAATTTCCGGTCCGCGCAGAAAAAGGCTCTCAGTGCTGGGTGAATCGTCTCCAAGCGCTTCGAAAGCAGAATTGTCGTGAATCGTCATCAGCTGCCAACCCGGGCTGTCGGCGAGCGGAGCGGTTATGAGGTCGACGCTCCGCGGTCCGAGACCACGAACGATCATGGTCGTCTCGCGTGCAGACAACGGAGCTTCGGCATCGCCGATGCGCTCGACCAATCGGCCTTCGGCAAAGCTGACAAAATCTGCGAGGGGGCGGCCGATCAGCCGGCGCGCGCCTTGTCCAAAAAATTGCTCAGCCAAGGGGTTGGCCGCAGCCACACGCATGCTCGGTGCAAGCAGGATCACTGCAAGTGGTAAGCTTGCCAGCTGACTGCGGGCATCGGGGATACCGGTCCTGACTGGCGCGGTCATGCCGCCTGTCGCTGCCGCCAAGGGGCATAAAAGGAGGCGAGCGCAGCAAGCACCTCATCGGCATCGTCGATGAAGTTGACCCGGTTGCGAAACTCCGCGGAACCCGGAAGTCCCTTGGTATACCAGCCCAAATGCTTGCGCGCGATCTTCGTACCGACTTCACGACCGTAGTGCGACAGCATCGCCTCGTAATGCTCGGTCAACACTGCGTATTGCTCATCCATAGGAGGGTCAGCCAACCGTTCACCAGTTTGAAGCCAGTGCATTACCTGGCCCAATAGCCACGGTCTGCCATAGGCGCCGCGCCCGATCATCAGGCCGTCTGCGCCCGATTGTTCAATGGCAACTGCGCAATCTTCGATCGTGCAGATATCGCCGTTGACCACGACCGGCAGATCGACAGCCTCTTTCACCCGGCGTACGAAGGCCCAGTCGGCTTGGCCTTTGTACATTTGGTTGCGGGTGCGGCCATGGACAGTGATCATACGCGCGCCCAAATCCTGAGCGATCCGTGCAAGTTCAGGTGCGTTGAGGCTGTCGTGATCCCAGCCCATGCGCATCTTTACGGTCACGGGAACATCGACCGCCTTCACCGTCGCTTCGATGAGGCTGGCGGCCAGCCCGAGATCGCGCATCAGTGCCGATCCCGCCTCGCCATTGGTCACCTTACGCACCGGACATCCCATGTTGATGTCAATGATCGCGGCTCCCCTGTCGGCGCTCAGCTTGGCGGCCTCCGCCATTTGACTCGGCTCGCAACCGACAAGCTGCATTGAAACAGGCTCCTCTGAAAGGTCCCAGGCTGCTTTCTGGATCGACTGCCGTGTTTCTCGTATCGCGGCCGGGCTGGCGATCATCTCTGTCACGTTGAGGCCCGAACCATAGCGCCTGACCAGCCGGCGGAACGGCATGTCAGTCACGCCCGTCATGGGCGCCAGGACGACCGGTGCGGCGATCGTGACCGCGCCAACACGGATAGGCGCAAGTTGCGGTGGAGAGGGGACTTCGGTCATGGGGTGCCTAAAAAACAGGCAGCACATAGGGAATTGCCCTCGCCTCGGCAAGGGATTACCGGCGGGTTCATGCTAGGCGCGCCCTCTCCTTCCCGCACTGCGGCGGTGATTGTCGCCGCCGGAAAAGGCCTGCGCGCAGGTCAGCCGCTCCCCAAGCAATTTGCGAAATGGCGCGGTAAACCGGTCGTTCGCCACAGCGCGGAAGCGCTGGCGC
>CAZRVW010000268.1:0-3143 GCA_964603645.1 uncultured Novosphingobium sp.
CCCGAACGAGGAGGGCGATCTCGATATTGAGCAGGTCATCGTCGGTGACGCAGAACCGCGCGGGACGAAGCCCGTTGCGGTCTAGCGTGGCGCCGATCTGGCGGCCATCGGTGAAAGCCACGGCGGCCGGGCCGTCCCATGGTTCCATCAGCGCCGCGTTATATTCGTAAAACGCCCGACGCTTCGCATCCATCAGCGGGTTGCCGGCCCAGGCTTCCGGGATCAGCATCATCATCGCGTGGGCAAGGCTGTAGCCGCCTGCCAATAGCAGCTCGAAGGCGTTGTCCAGGCACGCAGTGTCGGACTGGCCGTGTGGGATCAGCGGCCACATCTTGTCGAGATCGGCGCCGAGAAGCTCGGATTCCATTGTCCGGCGGCGCGCGTTCATCCAGTTTACGTTGCCGCGCACGGTATTGATTTCGCCGTTGTGCGCCATGAAGCGGTAAGGATGCGCAAGCTTCCAGCTCGGGAAGGTATTGGTCGAGAAGCGCTGGTGAACGAGGCCAAGCGCCGAGACGCAGTCCGGATTGCGCAGGTCGTCGTAGAAACCTCCGACCTGGGTTGCCAGCAGCAGCCCCTTGTAGACGATCGTCCGGCTCGAAAAGCTCGGCATGTAGGTGTCGGCGAGTCCGGGCAGCTGATGCTTCTCCGCCAGCCCAGCGAGCGGATTCTGGGTCTGCTTGCGGATCGCCAGCAATTTGCGTTCGAAGGCGTCCTGATCGGCGCAGTTCGGGCCGCGACCGACGATGAATTGCCGGATAACCGGCATCGAAGCGATTACTGACTTGCCCAGCCCGTCCAGCGTGGTCGGCACGTCGCGCCAGCCCAGCGCGATCTGCCCTTCCTTTTCCGTGAACTTCTCCAACGCGCTGACAACCAGATCGCGGCTGGCTTCGTCGCGCGGCAGGAAGCACATTGCGACCGCATAGTCGCCGGGCTGAGGCAGGTTCAGGCCCGCACTATCGGCCCACTTGCGCAGAAGGATGTCGGGCATCTGGATCAGGATGCCGGCGCCATCGCCCATCAGCGGGTCGGCGCCTACCGCACCGCGATGGTCGAGATTCCCCAGGATTTCCAGCGCCTGTGAGACGATCGCGTGGCTTTTCTCGCCCTTGATATGGGCGACGAAGCCCACACCGCAGGAATCATGCTCGTTACGCGCGTCGTAGAGGCCCTGGGGCTCTGGAAATCCCATCGATAATCCATCCTGTCTGTTGCCGGCGAATGACCGCACGGCCCTCACGCCTTTCGGCGCGAATCACCGCGTCGCAAGACGGCGCGGGAAGCCGAAACTTCCCAATGCAGACAGGAGGGACTTTTTGCAACCGCGAAGGCGGCGCGACCGGCAATGGGATTTTGGGCGATTCCGGCGGAAAACGCGTCAGGCGGCACCGCTCATGCGCTGCAGGTTTGCGAGCGCGGAGCGCAGAGCGCGGTCGGTTTCTTCCGGGTCCCGGCGAGACCCCGCCGAAGCGGACGACAGGTCCTTCCCGGTCTCACCGTGCTGGTCACCTGCTGCGTCAGGCGTGTCTGCCGGCCGCGAAAACGGCTGGGGCGGACTGGCGGGATATCTCGCACTGGTCGCGCTGGCTTCGGTCTGTCTCTACCACGGTGTCGAAAAACCCGCGCAAGGCTGGCTCAACGCACGTCGACCGCGCTGGGCGCAGGCGCCAAGGTTGGCCGCCGCAGAGTGACTTGCCAAATGTGACGCAGATAGGCCAAGGGGGTCCGGCGAGAGGATGCCGGACAGACCGTGGACATCGAGGAACTCAAAGCGAAAGTGGGCCAGCCCATCGGCACGTCCGATTGGGTCGTCGTCGGGCAGGACCGGATCCAGGCTTTCGCCGACGTCACGCTCGATCACGAACCGATCCATATCGACGATAATGCCGCGCATGCCGCCGGGTTCGATGGCACCATCGCCCACGGTTTCCTGTCGCTCTCGCTGCTCGCCCCGTTCTACAAGACGGGCTATCCCAAGATCGAAAAGCGTTCCTACGGCCTCAATTACGGCCTCAACCGGGTTCGCTTCCTCGCCCCGGTGCTGAATGGCAAGCGAGTGCGCGGCCATTTCAAGCTGATCGACATGGTTGAGAAGGCTCCCAACCGCTACCAGCTTACCAGTGAGGTCAGCGTCGAGATCGAAGGCGAGGAAAAACCTGCGCTTGTGGCCGAATGGCTGACTTTCGTCGAAATCGAACCCTGAGAACAGACAGGATCAAATCCATGCGTGATGCCGTAATCGTTTCCGCCGCCCGCACGCCCATTGGCCGGGCCTATCGCGGCGCGTTCAACGCAACCAAGGGGCCGACACTCGGCGCACACTCGATCCGCGAGGCCGTGAAACGTGCTGGCCTTGAAGGAGGTGAGGTCGAGGACGTGATCTGGGGCGCCGCGCTGGGCCAGGGTTCGCAGGCCTTCAGCATTGGGCGCAGCGCGACGATGCGCGCTGGGCTGCCATTCTCGGTCTCGGCGATGACGGTCAATCGCCAGTGCGCTTCGGGCTTGATGGCGGTGGCGACGGCCAGCAAACAGATCGTCATGGACGGGCAAGACATCGCCATTGCCGGCGGGCAGGAATCGATCTCGACGATCCAGGGAGCCAACGCCTTCATTGACAACGATGAAGAACTGATCGCCATGGTCCCGCAGGCCTATATGCCGATGCTGCAGACCGCTGAGGTGGTTGGCGAGCGCTATGGCATCAGCCGCGAAACCTGTGACGAGTACGCTGTTGAATCGCAGGCGCGCACTGCTGCCGCGCAGGAAGCCGGCCGTTTCGACAAGGAGATTTTTCCGGTCTCGGCAACGATGGGCGTCGCCGACAAGGAAAGCGGCGAGATTTCTATGAAGGAAATCACGCTTGAGAAGGACGAGGGCAATCGCCCCGGCACCTCAATGGAGAACCTTGCCGGTCTCAAGCCGGTGCTTGAAGGCGGGATCGTCACCGCAGGCAATGCCAGCCAGCTTTCGGACGGCTCGGCGGCACTCGTCATGATGGAAGCGAAAGAGGCCGAAAAGCGCGGGCTGGAGCCGCTTGGCCGCTTCGTCAACATGGCGGTGGCTGGCACGGACCCCGATGAAATGGGCATCGGCCCGGTCTTCGCCGTGCCACGCCTGCTCGAGCGCAATGGCTTGAAGAT
>CAZRVW010000269.1:0-3075 GCA_964603645.1 uncultured Novosphingobium sp.
AACACGCACTGCTCGACTGTCTCGCCCTGATCCTCGAAGCGGACCATGCCGCTTTCCGAATCAAGTACCTCGATTGGAACCTGCAGCACTTCGCCGGTTGAGGGCGAAACCGGCAGCACCGGCGAATAGGTCTTGCGGCGTTCCTCGCGCAAAGTCGGTAGCATGATGTCGAGTATCGCCTGATTGTTGCGCAGCACACCTCGCAATGCATCGTCGAACGCGCCGGAATCGTAACGATCCGAGGCCGAGACGAATTCATAATCGAAACCGAACCGATCGAGAAAATCGCGCAGCATCGCATTGTTGTGGTGCGCGAAGCTTTCGTGCATTCCGAAGGGATCGGGAATGCGGCTCAGTGGCTTGCCGAGGTGTTCGGCCAGCATTTCCGCGTTGGGGATATTGTCGGGAACCTTGCGGAGCCCGTCCATGTCGTCGCTGAACGCCACCAGCCGGGTCGGCGCGCCGCCGGTCAGGGCCTCGTACGCGCGGCGCACCAGCGTCGTGCGCAGCACTTCCTGGAAGGTCCCGATATGCGGCAGGCCGGACGGGCCATAGCCGGTTTCGAACAGCACGGCCTCACCGCCGGGCTTGCCTTCGCGATAACGCTTCAGGAGCTTGCGCGCTTCCTCGAACGGCCACGCCTTCGACACGCGCGCGGCTTCGATCAGGGCATCTTGGGTCAGGGTCTCGCTCATTGCCGGGTCCATCGCCGTTCGAAGGCAAAGAAGCAAGTGCGGAATTGGGCCATGTGACGAGTTGCGAGGGTGACACAAGTGACACCTTGTCCGGACCTGTCCGTACCCTGCGAAGGCGCACGATCCTGCCAGTTCCGCGGGCTAAGGTTACACATCAGTGGTTGCGGGAGCATCGACGGATGCGCCGCCTCGGTGCGATCGGGGATTGGAACGCAGTTCGGCTCGCTCATCCCGTCGAAATATCACTCGAACCGGAAGTAGGAAATCTATCGCGCGATTGGTTCGCGCTGAAGGCCTGCAGGACTAATTTCGCAATGGCGAATATCCCACGGAAGCCGTGGAATGACGGAACATTCAGGCGCACCGCCGGTTCACATCCCTGACAATCGTAGGCACAAGGCCACAATGAATTACATCGAGGCACTCAACTAGGAACTGCAAAATCTTGCGATGGGCTTTGTCCAGAAGGTTCCAACGCTTGCAATCGCCCTTCTCATCCTGCTGGTCACCATGATCGTCGCGCGATCGGCGGTGCGCATTGCCGACTGGATCACGCGACGATCGACCCTGCGCGAAGACCTCAAGAAACTGATCGACACGCTGGTGAAGCTCAGCATCTGGATTGTCGGCGGCGTCATTGCCCTGACGATCATGATCCCCAGCTTCACCCTGAGTAGTGCGGTAGCTGGTCTCGGCATCGGCGCGATCGCAATCGGGTTCGCGTTTCAGGATATTTTCGAGAATTTCCTGGCTGGCGTGGTGCTCGCAGTTCGCGACAAAATGAATGTCGGCGACACGATCGAGGCCGAAGGTATCCTGGGGAAGGTCGAAAAGACCAGCTTGCGCGAGACCCACATCCGCCAGCTGTCCAACGAACTGACGATCGTGCCCAATTCGCTGCTGTTCAAGAACCCGGTCAAGATCCTCACAGACGACAATGTCCGGCGCAACGAGGTAATCGTGGGCGTGTCCTACGATGCCGATCTCGAACAGGCGCAAAGCGTTATCCTCGACGCAGTCAACAGCGTGGAAGCCGTGAATAATGATCGCCCGCCTATCGTCTATGCGCAGGAATTCAACGCAAGCTCGATCGATTTCCTCGTCCAATGGTGGGCAAAGTCCGCTCCCCGCGATCTGCGCGAGACCAAGAGCGAGGTCGTGATCGCAGTGAAGAAGGCACTGGACCAGGCGGGAATCGAAATTCCGTTCCCGCAGGTGACGACGACAGTGAGGCAGCAAGAGGCTGAAGCAGGCTCCTCTGCGGCAGACGGTCAGGCCTGACACAGATTAATCGGGTGACGTGGACGGGCAACACTTGTCCGAAGTTCGCCATGTGTTCTAGGGTCAGGTCCCAATGTCAGCCCTGACCCTTCCCGCGCTACATGCGAGCCATGCCGGTTGCTGGACCTGCGACGCGAATGGCGGGACAGGATCGGTTTCAAAAGGTCAGGCGGTGATGGCGGCATCGGATTCGCCGAACCTGCTGCTCAATGCGCCACTTGTCGCAACCCGGCTCGGGTACCCCGACCTGTCGGGTCTCGATCTGCTAGAACTCTATGCCTTCGTCCACCCTGCCCGCTTCGTGGTGCCAACGCCCAAGGGGCTGGCCCACGCGCTCGGTATCGAAGAGCCGCAGAGCGATGATGCAGTCCCCGCTTTCCTGCAACTGGCAGCCGGGATGCTGCTTGCCGCCTGCGAGGACCCGCAGTGGCCCGAGCGCGAAGGGGCATGGTCCGTGCTGCAGTCGCTTGCCAAGCTGCGCTGGCCATGGGCCGCTCCCCTCGCCGCGCATGTCGCGCGCCCCGAACGCGCCGAACGCTGGTTGTTCGCGCGCCTGCCCGAGTGGGAGGAGGAGGCAGAGGTCTCGCAACCCCGGCAAGTGACGCTGGACGATGATCTGATGTTGGATCGGCTCGCCACGCTGACTGGCGCCGGGGCCGAACAACGCCCCGGTCAGCGCGACTTTGCCCACAGCGCGGCGCGCGCTTTTGCCCCTCGCGCCAAGGTAGCCAATCCACATGTCGTGCTCGCTCAGGCAGGCACGGGCATCGGCAAGACTCTGGGCTATCTTGCGCCCGCCTCACTGTGGGCAGAGCAGGCCGGTGGCACGGTGTGGGTCTCGACCTTCACAAAGGCACTTCAACGCCAGTTACGCGCCGAGAGCCGCCGCGCCTGGCCCGAGCGTCGCGAGGACGGCTCCCGGCCGGTCGTCGTGCGTAAGGGCCGCGAAAATTACCTGTGTCTGCTCAATCTCGAGGATGCGCTGCAGGGCGGCTTTTCGGGCCGCGCAGCAATTCTGGCACAACTGGTCGCCAGGTGGGCAGCTTTCAGCAGCGATGGCGACATGATCGGCGGCGATCTGCCGGGCTGGCTTGGAACC
>CAZRVW010000270.1:0-3074 GCA_964603645.1 uncultured Novosphingobium sp.
CGCCCTGATTGCATTGGCCTTTTTGGTGCTGACTCTGTTTCGGCTCGACATTCCGTCAAAGGTTTACTTCGACGAGGTTCACTATGTCGAAGCGGCGCGAAGGCCGCTGGCGCTGACCCCCTTCAATCGCGAGCATCCGCTGTTCGCCAAGGAAATCATCGCTGCGTCCATCGCCATGTTCGGCGATCAGCCGCTCGCCTGGCGCGTGCCCCCGGCGCTTGTCGGCAGTTTGGGCCTCTATGCGTTCGGACGGCTGGTGCAGCATGCCGGCAAACGCCGCGCCGCCACGCTGTTCGCGATGCTCCTGCTGGCAAGTAATTTCATGTGGTTCGTCCAGAGCCGCATCGCCATGCTGGACATCTTTGCAGCCACATTGGCGTTATCGGGCTGTGGCAGTTCGCAGCGGCACTCGGCAATAAACGTCAACGCCTGAGATTCGCAGCAGCAGGCATTGCAATGGGTCTCGCCATGGCTTCGAAGTGGAGCGCCGTGCCGCTGGCAATGCTGCCGGGACTGGCTCTCTTGGCACTGAAACTGAGCGGCGACGATCGCGTGAGCCGGATCACCCTTGCAGAAGCAATGCTGTGGCTCGGACTAATGCCGCTTGCGGTCTACTGACTGACTTTCACTCCAGCCTTCTTCTATCACCAAGACCTGCACGCCGTGCGCCCACTCGACTTCGTGGCCCAGCACGCGCGAATGATAGCCATGCAAGACAGCGTCGTCAGTCATCACACCTATCAGTCGGTATGGTGGCAGTGGCTGGGGAACATTCGACCGATCTGGTATCTCTACGAAGTCGCAGACGGCGCGCAGCGCGGCGTGCTGCTGCTCGGCAACCCGCTAACGATGCTGGCGGGCCTGCCGGCGCTCATCTGGTGCAGCTGGATCGGCTTCGCCCGAAGGCGCCGTGACGCCATTGCGATGGTCATTTGCTTCGCCATCACGCTCGGTCTGTGGCACGTCTCGGGAAAGCCGGTGCTGTTCTACTATCATTACCTGCTGCCCGGCGTTTTCCTTGCAGGTGCGCTGGCACTGGCGCTGGACGAAGCGTGGCGGCGGGGACGGGCCTGGCGCGGCGCAAGCCTGGCCATGATCACCGCATCTTTCGCGTTGTTCGCGTGGTTCTGGCCGATCCTGTCTGCCGCTCCCTTGGCGGGAGGGCGCAGTGCCTTTGTGGAATGGATGTGGCTCGATAGCTGGCGATGATATCTAGGTTCACTTTCGTGAACCCGTGCCCTTGCCTCCCCGCCTCCCCACCCGGCCACCAAAGTGTGATGGTATCGTTGGTGGCCGGGTGGGGAGGCGGGGCGCGAGGTATGAACTCAGAGAAAACTAATTTCCGTAGCGGCCCCAGACGAATTTGCTCGACAGTGCGAAATTCCACACCGAGCCGATCACGATACCGGCCAGTGCAGCGGGATATTCGTGGAAGCCAAAACGCACCAGCACGGCGGCGACACCGACATTGGCGAGCAGGCCAACCGAGCAGGTCATGCCGAACTTGATCCAGCCCTGCACCAGCTCACTCGCGCCGGTCAGCCGCTTGTCGGCATAAGTGAGCGCATTGTTGAGGAAGAAGTTGAAGGTCATCGCCACCACGGAGGCGAGCGTCTGTCCCAGCTCGAAATTGGTCAAGACATTGCCGCGCAGCGTCTCTCCGGCCATCGCTAGGAAGGCCGCAAGCACCGCCATGTGGACCACGACACCCATCGCGCCGATGGTGCCGAACAGGGCGAAACGGGTCGGGATTACACGTCCCAGCTACTTGTCGTACAGCCCGACGAGAAATTCTAAGACGACCGTGCGGTCGAGCTTGCTCTCCCCTTCGCTGCGCGCAGCGAAATTCATCGGAACTTCCTTGACGCGCAACGGCTGATCCACCGTGGCAAGGATATCGAGCAGGATCTTGAAGCCGACGCCGGACAGGCGGTGCGCATCGGCGCGCAGGGTTTCGGCACGCAGCATGAAATAGCCACTCATCGGGTCGGAAAGCTCGACGCCCGTAACCCTGCGAGCAATGGCATTGGCCAGGTTCGATGCCTTCACCCGGTCGGGCCGCCCCCATTCCTCGGTGCTCGCCCCCTCGGCAAAGCGCGAGGCAACGGCAACGTCGTATTCGCCGCTGGAGATGGCTTCGAGCATGCCCGGCAGCAGCTCGGGATCGTGCTGGTGGTCTGCATCCATCACCGCGACGACGGGCGCCGCGGTCGCCATCATGCCCTCGATCGCAGCCGAGGCAAGGCCACGCCTGCCGATGCGGTGGAGCACGCGAACGCGCCGGTCGTGCTGCGAGATCTTGCGCGCCTCGTCCGAAGTTCCATCGGGGCTGTTGTCGTCGACAAAGATCGCTTCCCAGGCAATGCCGGAAAGCGCCTTGTCGAGTCGCTCGACCAGCGAGGCAAGATTGCCGCGCTCGTTGAACGTAGGCAGCACGATGGCCAGTTCCAGCGGTCTTGCGACCACATCGGCAAGTTGCTCAAAATCAGCCAGACGGGCGAGATCGGGATTAGACATGTCCATACCCCCACCCGTTAACCACCAAGCGTAAACAAGCCGTTTATGGTTTACATATTGTCAATGATAGCATCGCCGACTGCCTTTGTCCCCGCGTTTCCGCCAAGGTCGCCGCCGCGTACGCCTGCCGCAAGGGCACGCGCCACGGCAGCTTCGATTGCGGCGGCCTGTTCCTCCAGACCGAAGGAGTAGCGCAGCATCATCGCCGCCGAGAGAACGGTCGCCATAGGGTTGGCAAGGCCCTTGCCGGCAATGTCGGGCGCGCTGCCATGAATCGGCTCGTAAAGACCGTACGTGCCTTCCGCCAGCGAGGCCGACGCCAGCAGCCCGATCGAACCGACACACATGCTTGCCTGATCGGACAGGATGTCCCCGAACAGGTTGCCGGTGACGATCACGTCGAAATCGCCCGGTTTCCTGACCAGCTGCATCGCGGCATTGTCGACATACATGTGGCTCAACTCGACATCGGGATATTCGGCGGCGGTTTCAATCACCACATCGCGCCACAGCTGGCTGGTTTCCAGGACATTGGCCTTGTCCACGCTGCACAGCTT
>CAZRVW010000271.1:0-3056 GCA_964603645.1 uncultured Novosphingobium sp.
AGCCGCCAGGCAAGCGTCTCTCCAGAATGGAACGGCACTATGGATATTCCATTCACGTCAATCAGTTCGGGCACATCGCAGGGCGCAAAGTTGAGCGTTACCGTGCCTTCGTTGAGCGGCAGGCCGTAAAAGCGGGGGCCATTCACCGATGCAAAGGACTCGAAACGGTCAAGCGCGTCCTCTTCGGCGAACACGGAGGCATAGCTTTCAAGCGCGAAAGGCGCGTTGAAAATCCCAGCGCAGCCACAGGCCGATTCCTTGGCCTCACGTGCATGCGGAGCGGAATCGGTTCCGAGAAAAAATTTTGTCGAATCCGAAGTCGCCGCGCTTCGAAGCGCCAGCCGATGGTGCTCGCGCTTGGCGACCGGTAGGCAAAACATGTGCGGACGCATACTGCCCACGAGCATAGCGTTGCGATTGATGTGCAGGTGCTGTGGTGTGATCGTCGCCGCGACAGTATCGGGGGCGTCAGCCACGAATTGCGCCGCCTCGGCAGTGGTAATGTGCTCGAAAATGACCTTGAGGCCGGGCATGTCCCGGACAAGCGGCTCCAAGGTTTCCTCGATAAACACGGCCTCGCGGTCGAATATGTCGACCGCTGGGTCGGTCACCTCGCCATGCACACACAGCGGCAGGCCGACGTTCTCCATTCGCTCCAGCACCTTGCGAATTGCGCCAATGCTGGTCACGCCGTGAGCCGAATTGGTCGTCGCATGGGCCGGATAGAGCTTGGCGGCGGTGAACACGCCTTCCGCCGCGCCGCGCTCGATCTCGTCGGGATCGCAAGCATCGGTGAGATAGCATGTCATCAGCGGGGTGAAGTCCGCGCCCTCAGGAATGGCCGCCAGAATCCGGTCGCGATAGGCGGCGACCTCGGACACTGAGACCACCGGGGGCGATAAGTTGGGCATCACGATGGCGCGGGCGAACTGGCGCGCGGTGAATGGCAGCACACCCGCCAGGATCTCACCGTCACGCAGATGCACATGCCAATCGTCGGGCTTGCGGATTGTAATGCTATTTGGCGCAGTCATCGCCTCGCCCTATAAACACAGCAGCCATCCGCGTCAGCGAAAATTCCCCGGCCAGGCGAATTCGCTCACCTGTTTCCGACCGCTCGGCTTTTCGCGTTGCTGAAGTCCTTCTGGCAATTTCTCCTTCGGACCCTTGGTGCCGATTACGAAGGCCGCCTCGAGCCTGTGGTCTTCGGGAATCTCCAGTTCCTTCTTGGCTTCGTCGAATTTCACGCCGGACATGGCATGCGCGTGATAGCCCATCGCCGTCGCCTGCAGCGCGGCGAGCACCCAAGCCGCCCCTGCATCGAAGCTGTGGGAGTGGTTCTCACTCGTCTTGCCATCGTCCTTGCGCTGCAGGCTGTCTGACACGACGAACACCAGTACAGAAGCATACTTCGCCCAGCTCTGGTTGAAATCGATTATCAGCGACATGAACAGTTCCCAATTCGCATCGCCGCGATGTGCATAGAGGAATCGCCAAGGCTGTAGATTGAAAGCGGAAGGCGCCCATCCCGCCGCTTCGAATATCACGTCGAGGTCTTCCTGCGGGATCGCGCCCCCATCGAACGATCGCGGTGACCAGCGGTCCACGATGGCATCGAGCACGTTGGGATGGGCCTCATTGCGTTCGGTCATCAGTTCTGTTCTCCTTGATTGGCGCGCAATGCCAAGCCGGTCAGGCTGCGTCCACCAGCACCAATTCGCTGTCTTCCATCGCTTCGATTGTGAAACTCGTAAGGCCGGTGATGGCTGCGCCGTCGCGCGCGGCCGCATCGAGCCCGTCGATTTTCACACGCCCCGTGGCGGGGACAAGGTATGCATGGCGCGTGGGATCAGTTGCATAGGTCACTCTTTCGCCCGCCTTGAGCGTCGCGCCCAGCACCCGGGCATTGGCCCGAATCGCCAAGGCATCCTCGTCGCCCGCCATGCCCGAGGCAAGCGTGACAAACTGACCGGCCCGATCCTGCTTGGGGAAGGGGCGCATGCCCAAGCCAGGTTCGCCGCCGCGCTGGTCGGGAATGATCCAGATCTGGAACAGACGCGTCTCCTCGTTTTCCAGATTGTATTCAGAGTGGCGAATGCCGGTCCCTGCACTCATCACCTGCACATCTCCCGCTTCGGTGCGACCCTCGTTGCCGAGGCTGTCGCGATGGGTGATCGCACCTTCACGAACATAGGTGACGATTTCCATGTCGCTGTGCGGATGCAGCGGAAACCCGCTCTTCGGCGCAATGGTATCGTCATTCCACACCCGCAGCGCGCCCCAATGGAGCCGCTCGGAATCGTGGTAGTCGGCAAAGGAAAAGTGATGCCGGGCATCGAGCCAGCCGTGATCGGCCGCGCCGAGGCTGGAAAAGGGTCGAATATCGATCATGTCAGGGTTCTCCTGATCGCGAGGAAATCGCGAATTACTCGCAATATGGGGACCGAAGAGGCGCTTGCCACGTAAGTGATCGCCGATGACTGTGATCGGTTTTGACGGACAGTTGCCAAGCGATACGATTGCTCCCACCTTGGCACACATGAGTGCCACCCGCCTTTTCGAACGCGCCATATTGCGCATCTCGCCTCGCGATACGGGCGAGGACATCTTCGAATTTCTGCAAGGTCTCGTCACCAACGAGGTGACGGGCGAATTGCCAGTCTGGGCGGCGCTGCTGACGCCACAGGGAAAGGTGCTCTTCGATTTTCTCGTGTGGCGGGACGGCGACGACGCGCTGATCGACTGCGAAGCCGGGGCCGCCGATGCGCTTGCCAAGCGACTCTCACTCTATCGTCTGCGTCGCGCCATCGACATTTCGCGCGACGATTCGCTCGCGGTCAACTGGCGCGCGGACCTGAAAGGCAACGATCCCCGCCTTCCCGCACTGGGTGAGCGCTGGATCGCTCCGGTTTCGGACGAAGATGAGCGCGCCGACGAAGTATGGCGCGCGCACCGCCTTTCGCTGGGTGTGCCGGAGGGCCGTGCAGAACTGGGCGACGGCGAAACGTTGTGGCTGGAATGCAATGCCGCCGAGCTCAATGGCGTCAGTTTCACCA
>CAZRVW010000272.1:0-3001 GCA_964603645.1 uncultured Novosphingobium sp.
GCTGAGTTCGACTTCGGGGAACTCGGCATGGGTCTCGATCACCACGTCGCGCCACAGCTGCGAGGTTTCGAGCACGTTAGCCTTGTCAACCGAGCACATCTTCTTGCCGCGCTTCATCGCCGCCTCGAACCCGGTGCGGGCGATGCGCCGCACTTCGTCCTCGGCATAGGACATCATGTCATAGCCTTCGCGGCGGCCATCAGGCGTTGTGCGCATGCCTTTTTCGCCAAAATAGACGTCGCCGTTCAGCTCGCGCACTATCAGCAGGTCGATCTCGCGCGCGACTTCGGGTTTCAGCGTAGTCAGTTCCTCAAGACCTTCGAAGACACGGGCGGGCCGCAGGTTGGCGAACAGGCCGAGCTCCTTGCGCAGGCCGAGGATCGCCTGTTCAGGCCGCAAATGCCGCTCCAGCGTATCGAGATCGAAGTCGCCGACTGCGCCGAACAGGATGGCGTCTGCCGAGCGCGCGGCCTCCAGCGTCGCTTCGGGCAGCGGGTGGCCATGCTTGCGATAGGCCATGCCACCAACATCGCCCTCAACCAGCTCCAATCCCGAAAGGTTAAGCTTGTCCATCACGCGGACTGCCTGTTCGGTCACTTCCGGGCCGATCCCGTCTCCCGGGAAAACCGCTATCCGCATCGTATTCGACTTCATTTCACACTACCTTCAATTCGCTTCAGTCTCGTGCCGAGCATGGCGCGCGCCGCCATAACATCGCTGCGTCGCTCGGCAAGCAGATAGCGTTCAAGCTGCCCGCCAACCTTATCGAAAGCTTCAAGCGCGGCAGGCCAGTCGCCATCGGCAGGACGAGCGGTGGAAACCCCGTAACCCAGTTCCCGCAGCAGCAGCACTTCGAAAGATACGAGCGGCAAAGTCCACCGCCGCGCCGACGGGGCGACGCACACCGCATCGAGCAGGGCGGTCAAGGCCTCATAGAGCGCGGGATAGGAATGGCGCTCGGGCAGCGTGGCGGCAGCGAGCGCCGTCACCCAGCCGATCGCAGCGGCAGGCAGGGGCTCCGAAAGCCAAGGTCCCCGGCTCTGCACCAGTTCCAACCGGGCAAAGGGCAACTGGCTGGCGGAACGGGACCGCAATTCGGCATCGACCAGATTTCCTGGAATCAGCACGGGGCGCAGATTGCGACCGCGCGCACCCGCGACATAGCCCGCCACCAGACCGTGATCGGCAGTCAGCAGGCGGACAATGCCCGCCGTCTCGCCATGCGACCTAACGGCGCAAACAATCGCTGGTTCGCGGATGTGCATCGATTAGATTTGGAAGAAGCGGCACGCCACCGCAAGAGGTCGCTTGAGCCGCCTACTTGCCCTTGGGCTTCGGCTTTTCGTGACCGAACACCTTGGCCTCGAGCGCGACGATCCGCTCCTTGAGCGCCTCATTCTCTTCGCGCGCCATGGCGGCCATGTCCTTCACCGCGTCGAATTCCTCGCGGCTGACGAAATCCATACCGCCCATCACTTCCTTGAACTGCTCGCGCGCCGAATCGCGCGCTTCGCGGCCCATGCCCGCGAGCGTTCCGGCAGTACTGTTCATCAGCTTGACGAAGTCGGCGATCAGGGGATTTTCGCTTTGCATATCGCTTAGATGGTTTCTGCCTTTTGCAGCTTCAAGGGGATTCAGAATTCGTAGCGGTCGATCGCGCCCGAATAGTCTTGCTGTCCGTCGAGGTGCGGATTGGCCTGCCTGATCTGATAGGTCAGCACGGTCGCAAACAGGATCCACGCAAGATAGGGCAAAAGCAGCACCGCCGCCGAGCGTCGAACCCGCCAGAACAGGACGACGGTGACCAGCACCGCCACATCGAGCAGGAGGATCAGGATAAGCGCACCGGTGATCTGGTGCGAGCCGAAGAACATCGGCGACCAAGCGAGATTGATCACCAGCTGGACGATGAACGCGAGCACCGCCACGCCGCGGCCGCGCGCGCCCGCGGCCGCAGCGATCACTGCAAGCGAAAAGCCCATCAGCGCATAAAGGATCGTCCATGCCACACCGAAGATCCAGCCGGGCGGATAGATCGCGGGCAGTTCGAGCGCGCTGAACCAGGCGCTGTTCTCGCCGCTGCCCGACAGCTGGCCGGACAGGACACCCAGCAGGATGATCACCGGCACAAGGAACAGGGACCAACGAATGAAGCTCGCGCGCAACTGCCATGCCGAAGCGATCATGTTCATGTGACGCAGGTTCTCCGAATCATGGCGTTGCGTGAATATGTTGTGGCGGGATCGGCGAAAGGATTCAACGCTCACATCCCTCGCCGTGCGCAGATCAGGAACTCGACATTCCCTTCAGGGCCTGTGATCGGGCTCTCGACAATACCCTCCACCTGCCAGCCCTTGCCGGTGATCCAGCTGTGCACTTCCTCGCAGACGCGCACGTGCAGCGCCGGGTCGCGCACCACCCCGCCCTTGCCGACTTCGCCCTTGCCCACCTCGAACTGGGGCTTGATGAGCGCGACCAGAGTGCAGATCGTCGCGGCGAGCGACAGGGGTACGTCCAGCACCTTCGCGAGCGGAATGAAGCTCGCATCGCAAACCACCCAGTTGCAGGCGCGATCGATGTGATCGCGGGTCAACACCCGGGCGCTGGTCTTCTCCAGAACGGTGACGCGCGGGTCCTGCCGCAGTTTCCAGGCGAGTTGGTTGGTGCCCGAATCCACCGCAAAAACATGCTCGGCCCCGCGAGACAACAACACGTCGGTGAAGCCGCCGGTCGAGCTGCCAATGTCCATCGCCACGGCGCCCGTCGGATCGAGGCCGAACCTCGCGATCGCCCCGTCAAGCTTGATGCCGCCTCGCCCGACCCAGGGGTGATCGCGCCCCTTGACCGTGAGTACGCAGTCCTCGGCAACCTGCTGGCCCGGCTTATCGACCCGCTTGAGCTTTGCCTCCTCGCCGATGAAGACGAGCCCGGCCATGACCAGCGCAGCCGCACGGGTGCGACTTTCCGCCTCCCCGCGATCGACCAGCAACTGGTCTATCCG
>CAZRVW010000273.1:0-2998 GCA_964603645.1 uncultured Novosphingobium sp.
ATCTATCCGCCCGAGCCGAGCATGCGGATCGTCTCGGACATCATCGCTTTCACCAGCGAGAACATGCCCAAGTTCAACTCGATCTCGATTTCGGGCTATCACATGCACGAGGCGGGCGCGACGGCGGTTCAGGAGCTCGCCTTCACCATCGCCGACGGCAAGGAATACGTGAAGCGCGCCATGGACGCGGGGCTGGACATCGACGCTTTCGCGGGCCGTCTGAGTTTTTTCTTCGGCATCGGCATGAATTTCTTCATGGAAGTCGCCAAGCTGCGCGCGGCGCGCACGCTGTGGTTCCGGGTCATGGATGGTCTTGGCGCGAAGAAGGACCGCTCCAAGATGCTGCGCACCCACTGCCAGACGTCTGGTGTGAGCTTGCAGGAGCAGGACCCCTACAACAACGTCATCCGCACGACGATCGAGGCGATGGCGGCTGTGCTTGGCGGCACTCAGTCGCTGCACACCAATGCGCTCGACGAGGCGATTGCCCTGCCCACCGACTTTTCGGCGCGGATCGCGCGCAACACCCAGCTAGTGATTCAGGAAGAGTCGGGCATCTGCAACGTCGTCGATCCGCTTGGCGGTTCCTACTACATCGAGGCGCTGACCCAGCAGCTGGTCGACGATGCGTGGGAGCTGATCGAGGAAGTCGATGGCTTGGGAGGTATGACCAAGGCCGTCGCCAGCGGCATGCCCAAGGCCCGGATCGAGGAAGCCGCTGCTGCCAAGCAGGCGCGCATCGACAAGGGCGAGGACGTGATCGTTGGCGTCAACAAGTACCGCAAGGACGAGGAAGACCCGATCGACACACTCGAAGTCGACAACCACAAGGTGCGCGAGGCGCAGGTCGCACGGATCAACAAGATGCGCGCCGAGCGGGACGAAGCCGCGTGCAAGGCGGCGCTCTCGGCGCTTACCGATGGCGCGAAGGGCTCCGGCAACCTGCTTGCCCTGGCCGTTGAGGCAGCCCGCGCCCGTGCCACGCTCGGCGAGATTTCCGACGCTATGGAAGCGGCCTTCGGGCGCTACGATACGCAGCCCAGGCCGGTTAAAGGCATCTACGGTGAGGCCTATGCCGACGACAGCCGCTATGCGCAGGTGATCGAGGGCGTAAAGGCCGTGACCACGCGGCTCGGCCGTGCGCCCAAGCTGCTCGTCGCCAAGATGGGGCAGGACGGGCACGATCGTGGCGCCAACGTTATCGCCTCGGCCTTCACCGACATGGGCTTCGACGTGGTCTCCGGCCCGCTGTTCCAGACCCCGCAGGAAGCTTGCCAGCTGGCGCTCGACAATGAAGTCGATGCCATCGGTGCATCGAGTCTTGCGGCAGGCCACAAGACGCTGATTCCGGAACTGATCGGCCACCTGCGCGAGGCCGAACGGCCTGACATCAAGGTGGTCGCAGGCGGCGTTATTCCGCCGCAGGACTACGATTTCCTCAAGAAGGCTGGGGTGCAAGGGATCTATGGTCCCGGCTCGAACGTGGTCGAATGCGCGGCGGACATGCTGCGCCTGCTAGGGCATAACATGCCTCCCGTCGGCAGCGAGATGGAAGCGGCTGAGTGACCCTCGGCTTTTCCGTCGAGACGCTATTGTCCTACGCGCGGGTTTCTGGCCCGCTGCGTATGGGGCTGGTGCGCCAGACGGAAGGCGAATGGCTCGATCCGGCGCCCGATCTGGCGGAGCGGACAGCGGCTTTCGATGCTCATCCCGAGAGCGTGCAAATTCTCCCCGACGGCGAGGCATCGGCGCGTGAACTGGCGCAATTCCTGGGCGCGGACAGCCTCGAATTGGCTGCGCGCGCGCATTGGGAAGATTTCTGCCTGTTGACGCAGATCGTTCCGGGTAAGTCTTATCAGCTCGTCGCGGCCGCTGTCGGCTTCCCGACCGACGGGCACTTGTCCGAAAAGATGGGCAAGCCGCTCCACGCCGTCCACGAGCCGATCCACGGCTACGCCGAACAGCTTTCCGATGGCGTCGAACGCTTCATGGACAAGCTGCAAGTTGGCGAGATTTACGGGCGAACCAATATGTTCGTGATGCCGTCTGCGGACCTGCGTTACATGTCGAGCGAGCCGCCCGAACGGCGCTACGCTCATGTCACGGCGGACAAGGCCGGAAGCTCGCTGTTCGCCCGGTGCGAGCGCGAAACCTTGCGCCGTCTTCCCGAGACCGGCGCGATTGTCTTCACTATCGGCGTCTACCGCACGGCGCTCGAGAACTTGAGCGACGAAGCGCTGGCGCGTATCGCATCCTCGGTCGGCGCATTGCTCGACGGCGAGGAGGCCCGGAGGGGCGCGCCCGCATATGCCGATGCGCTCACCATCTATGCCGCGGCGCGGTCTCGCGCGCAGGCTGCCTGAGAGACGGGAGAAGCGATCATGAGCCACAAGCCCGAAACGCAAGCCATTCACGCCGGAACCGCGCCGGATCCGACCACAAAGGCGCGGATCACGCCGATTTACCAGACTGCGTCTTATGTCTTCGACGATGTCGGCCACGCCTCGCGGCTCTTCAGCCTGCAGGAATTCGGGAACATCTATTCGCGGATCATGAATCCGACCAACGATGTGCTGGAGCAGAAGATCACCGCGCTGGAAGGCGGAGTCGGCGCGCTGGCAGTGGGTTCCGGACATGCAGCCCAGTTCATCGCATTCTATACGTTGATGGCGCCGGGTTGTAACATCGTCGCGGCCAAGAAGCTCTACGGCGGATCGCTCAACCAGATCGGCCATGCGATCGAGAAATTCGGCTGGGAAGGGCGCTTGGTCGATGCCGACGATCCGGACAAGGTCGCTGCCGCCATCGATGAGAACACCCGCTGCGTGTTCATCGAAAGCCTCGCCAATCCTGGCGGTGTCGTGAGCGATATCGAGGCGATCGCCAAAGTCGCGCACGATGCCGGCGTGCCGTTGATCGTCGACAATACCATGGCGACGCCGATGCTGTGCCGCCCGTTCGAACATGGCGCGGACATTGTCGTCCATTCGACGACCAA
>CAZRVW010000274.1:0-2976 GCA_964603645.1 uncultured Novosphingobium sp.
GATCCGACCTGCGCGCAGCATGACCCGCGCCCGCTCGATGCCGGCCTCGGGGCCGATCACCTCGCTGGGTTCACGGCGGATCGTGAACAGGTTCGAAAGGTCGTCCATGATCCTGTCGAGATAGCTTGTGTCGGGAGCCGTTCCGGTCAGTTGTGGGGACAATGCCTCAAGCCGGGCGGCAAGCTGGTCAACGGTGACCGGGTCCCGTGCGAATGTGATGATCGTGCGCACGGCTCGCGGTTGGGCATTGGCGAAGCGCAGCTGGATCTGATCGGCGAGATACCGCAGCGGTTCGCCCCGATCGATCATGCGCCGTGCGGCGAACGCGATCAGCAGACTTTCTGCGCGCGCAGCATTGCCCGAGGCCGCATTGGCCTGCACGTCGAGTCGCGAAAGTCGGTTTTCCAGCATGGCCAGGCGGGCCTCGATATTGCCTACCGCGCGCATCTCGCCGCTCTCATCGTCTGTTGCCGAATCTTCGTCGCGCGTCTGTTTGGGCGGCACCGTATCGGCGAGGGCGGCGCTCTCATGGTCGGCGTACAGGCCGTTAAATTTGCCTTGCCACGCCAGCCAGCCGACCAGTGCCGCGCCAAGCAGGAAAGCCAGCAGGGCAACCAGCACCTGCCCCCGCGCGGAGCGCCGGGGCTGCGTGGTCAAGGTCGCTGGCGCTGGTATGCCAGGAGTTTCGGTCCGTTCTTCCATTGACCCTTTGTCGTTCTCCGTTTGGGGCTTGTCGGGCATAGTAATCAGTCTGATTCCTTGCACATCTCGTGCGCCAAGGCCAGCAGCGCAGGTTCGCTGGGATTTGCGGCGCATTGCACCTGCTGCCAGCCTGCACCCGCAGCTTCGGCCACGCGCGGACCTATTGTAGCGAGCGTAAGCCGGGAAATATCGACCCTGTTCCTTTCGCATTCCCGGCGAAAGTGGCGCGCTGCTTCCGCGGAATGTAGCGCGATTACCGACGGTGCGCGTATCAGTTCGCAAAGCTCGCCGGGCATGGGCCGGGGCTCGCTGACATAGACGATGCGCTCGATGATCGTGATGCCGGTGGGTGGGTCGAGAGCGACGCGTGCCTCGCCTGCCAGCCGCAGCAATCGCCGGTGTGTCGGATCGAGCTTCGCCAGCACGGCCTGCAGGCCGCCCGTGCCAGTGGCGATTACCTCAAGGCCTGCGTCGCGGCAGGCCTGCGCAGTTGCCTCGCCGACGGCATAGGCGGGCCTGCCCGCCAGCGCCGCAAGCCCGTCGCCGCCTTGTCGAATCGCATTGGCGCTGCCGATCAGCACCGCGTCGAAGTTCTCGCTGTCTGGTAGGTCCCATGCCACGGGCCGAATGGTGAAAAGCGGACAACCATATGCCTGGATGCTACGGGCCAGCGCGGCCGAAACCGTCGCCTGGCAGCCCGGCTGAGGACGAATTACGATCAAATGCATTACCTCAAGTCCACTTGAGGTTTAGAGAAATGGTCGGCGATTGCGGGCGGTGCCATGGTTAACAGCGCGTTAGCAAGTTGGCGCGGCGTATCGCAGTCCCCCGGCGCCAATCCTGCGCTGGATTCGACACGTTCCGCACCGTCCGGGCTGAATAGGGCGGCGCGCATCGTCATCGAGTCTCCACTGTAGCTTGTGTGGACGGCAATCGGGGAGTGGCACGATCCACCCAGCGCGGCGAGCAGCGCGCGCTCGGCCAGAACGGCGTGGTGAGTCGGAGCATGGTCGATCCGTGAAAGCAGGTCGCGCATCTCGGTATCGTCGGTGCGGCATTCGATGGCGATGGCGGCTTGCCCCGGTGCCGGCAGCCAGTCTTCGGGATCGAGGGGGTGGCCCACGCCGCTCTCACCCAGCCGGTTGAGCCCGGCCTTGGCCAGGAAAGTCGCGTCGACTTCGCCCGCCCCCAGCTTGGCGAGGCGGGTCGCGACATTGCCTCGGATCGGCACGACGCGGCAGTCGGGCCGCATGTTGAGAAGCTGCGCCGCGCGGCGAGGCGCGCTGGTGCCGACCACCGCGCCTGAGCGCAGCGCAGCGATCGATTTCGCTCCCACCAGCACATCGCGCACATCCTCGCGCGCAAGCATTGCGGCGATCGCGATTTCGGATGGGCGGATGGTTTCGACATCCTTGGCCGAATGGACCGCGAAATCGATCTTGCCAGCCAGCAGCGCCGCATCAAGTTCTTTGGTCCACAACGCCTTGCCGCCGATCTCGGCAAGCGGGCGATCCTGGACTTTGTCGCCACTGGCGCGGAGCTGGACGATCTCAATGGCGGACTCGCTCAGCCCACCTGCCGCGCACAGCATGTCGCGTGCCTCATGGGCTTGTGCCATGGCGAGCGGTGAGCTGCGGGTGCCGAGGCGGATCGTGGAACGGGTCATGGCCTGCTTGTGCTAGTCGGCAATGTCTATAAGTGAAAGCAGGGATGGAGATTGTTCTCGGAATTGAATCGTCCTGCGACGAAACGGCGGCCGCGCTGGTGCGTGCCGACCGCACGGTGCTGGCGCAGCGCATTGCTTCACAGGATGACGCGCACCGGCCCTACGGCGGGGTCGTGCCGGAGATTGCCGCGCGTGCCCATGCCGAGCGCCTTACTCCCCTGATCGACGCGACCTTGGCCGAGGCAGGCATAAGCCTTACCGAAGTCGACGCGATTGCCGCGACAGCCGGGCCGGGGCTGATCGGCGGGGTCATGGTCGGCCTCGTCACTGCCAAGGCGCTGGCCATGGCATCGGACAAGCCCTTGCTGGCGATCAACCACCTTGAAGGGCACGCGCTGTCGCCGCGCCTCGCCGATCCCGATCTCGACTTTCCCTACCTGCTACTGCTGGTATCCGGCGGCCATTGTCAATTGCTTCTGGTCGAAGGGGCGGGGAAATATCGCCGTCTCGCCACGACCATCGACGATGCCTTGGGTGAGGCCTTCGACAAGTCGGCTAAATTACTGGGGCTCGGCTATCCCGGCGGCCCGGCAGTGGAGCGGCTGGCA
>CAZRVW010000275.1:0-2972 GCA_964603645.1 uncultured Novosphingobium sp.
TTAACTCAATTGCATACTCGGCGTCCCGCTAGCAGATGATCGGGGCGCGGCACAACCTCTCAATTGCCCTCGCCAGCCAGCTGGCCCAGGGCCGGTGCGACAATCTCTTTCACTCCTGGATGCGTGACCGCGCGCGACTGCCGCTTGGCAATCTCCCAGCGTCCATTGGTCTTGCGCAGCTCCCATCGCCCGAACGATTGCCGCCAAACGCGCGAGCGCCCTTCCGGCACCTGTCCTTCGCGCACATAGACCGTCTGATAGCCGGTCGCTACGGCGTAATCGGCATCGGTCACGTCCACGCGGAACGGCCCCATGACGTGCGCTGAATAGGGCTGGATAGACTGGTGGATCTCCGATTCGATGATCCGGCGAGACTGCTCGCGGCCTTCGGCTATCACGTTGCCGTCAATCTCGATCACGCAGTCGTCGGTCCACAGCGCCATCATCGCTGGAATATCGTTGGTGTCGGCGGCAAGGCCATACGTCGTGATAACTTGCTGCACGGCGAGCCGCGCTTCGGCCTCGGCCAACCGGTTTTCGAGCTGTTCGACCCGATGCACGAGATTTTCCTCGGCCATCGCACTACTCCCTCCTGCCAGCGAAACGGCAAGCGCCATCACCACACCCGGCCATCGGCCATTGCGCACCCGTGCCATTCGGCTAGTCTCCCGCTCCTTACTCTGGAGAGGCAATAGCATGATTATCGGCAAGCCCGCGCTCATCATTCACGAAATGCAGAAATTCGTGGTTGACCCGCAATATGCCGGGTTTCCCGCCTTGGCCAATCAGGTTGTAGAGCGCGGCATCGCCAAGAAGATCTCCGCGCTTGCAGACGCCTTCCGCAAGGCGGGTGCTCCGGTCTTCCACACGCCTGCTCGCGGCAGGCCGGATCGCAAGGACGTCAAGGTCAATACCCTGATCGCGGCGATGGGCATGAAGGGCACTCCGCTACCGCAAGACCACCCCGCTCAGGCCTATGTGGAGGGCTGCGAATTCCACGAAGGCGATTTCGAAATTCCCCGCTCCTCGGGCATGACGGCGATGGTCGGCACCCAACTCGATACGCTCATGCGGCGCATGGACATCGAGACAGTGGTGGTGACGGGCGTATCGGTCAACGTCGGCGTGGCGGGCAACGTGATGGTTGCCTCAGAATTGGGCTATCATGTGCTGGTCCCCGACGACTGCATTGCCGGATCGGACGAGGCGACACATCGCGCCATCGTCGACAACCAGATGCGGATGATCGCGCGCGTGGTCCAGAGCGAGGACGTGATCGCCGAACTGGCAGGCTGATTGCCCTGCCCGCGCCGATAGCCTAGCCCGGCACCATGCCGTTTCGCGACCTGCTCGCTCTTGCCGGACCATACAGGTGGCAGCTCGCCTTGCTGGCGCTGCTGTCTATTGCCGGCTCTGTGGTGATACTGGCGATTCCAGCGCTCGGCGCGCGCCTGCTCGGCGGCATTTTCGGCGCCGCAGAACAGTCCAATACCGTGGTCGTGGCTCTGCTCGTTGCCGCGGTCGTGCTGACCGCCCTGGTCAATTTGCTCACCGCCCTGCAATCGGGCCATGCTTCGGCACGGATACTGGCTGGACTTCGGCAGCGCATTTACCGCCATGTGCAGGCCCTGCCGCTGGCCTATCACGACAGCCATCGGCAGGGCGACACTCTGGCGCTGATGACCTACGAGGTCGCGAACCTAAATGCCTTCCTGACGTCGACGCTGACGAGCATCCCTTCGCGACTGCTGACGGCGCTGGGCGCAGTCGTCATCATGTTCACCATCGATCCCCTGCTCACTTCGATCGTGCCGGTGGCGATACCCGCCTTCTACGTCATCCTGAAGCTGATCGGCCGCCGCCTGCGCGGACTTGCCATACGAATCCAGGAAGCGGAGGCAGAGGTCGTCGCGGTTTCCGAGGAAAACCTCGAAATGCTTCCGGCGATCAAGAGCTTTGCGCGCGAGGACGTCGAGGCGGCGCGCTACAATGGGGTGGTCAAACACGCCATGTCGCTTGCGCTGCAACAAAATCGCATCAGGTCCGTTCTCGGGCCCACGGTCGAACTTGCTGCGGCCTGCACCGCCATCGCACTGCTGCTCGTCGCCGGGAACAGCATGAGGAGCGGCTCGATGAGCCCGACCGAGCTGTTTGGTTTCCTGCTTTATGCCGCGCTGCTAACCCGTCCCGTCGGCACACTAGCAGACGTCTATGGCCAGTTTCAGGTCGCGCGTGGCACGCTTGCCCGGTTACTTGACGTTCTGGGACGCGATCCCGAGCCGGGCTATGCCAGCGATGGCGCGATGGAACGCGCCAAGGGCGCGCTTGCCCTGCGCGGCGTCAGCTTCGCCTACCCTGAGCGTGAGCGTGTGCTCGACAATGTCGATCTCGACATCCCGGCGGGTCAGATCGTCGCCCTGGTCGGCGATAACGGCGCGGGCAAGACCACGCTGGTCAACCTGCTACTGCGGTTCTACGAGCCGGATGCCGGCGAAGTGCGGCTCGACGATCGCGATGTGCGCACCATCCAGTTGCAGGCGCTGCGCCGACAATTCGGCCTTGTTCCCCAACGCCCCCTGCTGTTCAACGGCACGATTCGGGACAACATTGCATTCGGGCAGCACGAAACTGACGAGGAAGCCATCGTGCAGGCAGCCCGGCTTGCCCAGTCGCATGGTTTCATCAGCTCCCTGGCCAAAGGCTACGATACCGAAATCGGCGACCATGGAGTGCGCCTCTCGGGCGGTCAGCGCCAGCGCATCACCTTCGCCCGCGCGCTGCTTGCCGACCCACCGGTGCTGATCTTCGACGAGGCAACCTCGATGTTCGACCTCGACGGCGAAAGCGCATTTATAGCCTCGTGCGAACATGCACTAAGGGGCCGGACTGTGATCCTCATCACGCACCGCCCCGCGAGCCTTGCCCTGGCCGACCGGAAACTGAGGGTTGAAGGCGGCAAGGTTCATGAGGAA
>CAZRVW010000276.1:0-2901 GCA_964603645.1 uncultured Novosphingobium sp.
GATTGACGACCGCGTGCTTGAACACTTCCGGCCCCTTCATTCGGACATGACCGACTGTCTTGGTCGTCGAAGGTCCACCGTCGACGTAGAGCAGTTCATTGTGGGCGCCGTCCGCGTGCAATTTAGTCGCGAGTATCCCGCGTGGCTGGTCGCCGGTTTCGTCGCGGCCTTCTAGCACGATCGCGCCTGCCCCATCTCCGAACAGTACGCAGGTTGCGCGGTCTTCCCAGTCGAGAATGCGGGAGAAAGTCTCCGCGCCAATCACCAACGCGCGCTTGGCACTGCCGGTCCGGATCATCGAGTCAGCGACGCCGACCGCATAGAGAAATCCGGAACAGACCGCCGCCACGTCAAAGGCAACGCAGCCGTTGCACCCCAGCGCATCCTGCACCTGCGTGGCGGTCGCCGGAAAGGTCTGGTCCGGTGTTGCCGTGGCCAGAATGACAAGATCTATCGAGCTTGCCTCGATCCCCGCGGCGTCGATCGCCTTCCTGGCCGCGCCGACGGCGAGGCTCGACGTGGTTTCATCGTCGCCTGCGATGTAACGGTTGCGAATGCCGGTGCGCTCGACGATCCACTCGTCGCTGGTGTCTACGGTTTTGGCCAATTCCTCGTTGGAGACCGCGCGCCGGGGCAGCTGCGAGCCGGTGCCGATGAGGACCGAGCGCAGCATCAGGCGCGCACCGGAGTAGCCGCCGAGGTGCGCAGATCGTCCATGGCGATGGCCGCGAGATCGGCCGTAATCCGTTCCGTCAAATTTTCTTCCAGCAGGCTTGCGGTAACCGCGACCGCATTGGCGACTCCAGCCGCGCTGGCGCCGCCGTGACTCTTCACGACGATGCCGTTGAGACCGAGGAACACTGCCCCATTATGATTGTTTGGATCGAGGTGATGGCGCAGCAGTTCCGTGGCGGGTCGTGAAATCAGAAAGCCGAATTTCGATCGCAGCGAACTGGTGAAGCTGCGTTTCAGCAAGTCTGCCACGAATTTGGCCGTACCCTCGACTGCCTTGAGCGCAATGTTCCCCGAAAACCCGTCTGAAACGACGACATCGAATGCACCGCTGCCGAGGGTGTCGGCCTCGGCATAGCCATCGAAAGTCATGGCGAGATTGCCCTCGGCCCGCCTGAGCACCGCCGCGGCCTGTTGCAGCGCATCGGTGCCCTTGATTTCCTCGGTGCCGATATTGAGCAGCCGCAGGCGCGGCTCGTTCCTGCCGGTAACCACCCGCGAATAAGCCGCACCCATGACTGCAAACTCGACGAGATTGCGCGCGTCGCATTCCGTGTTGGCGCCAAGATCGAGCATGACCAGGTCGTTATCGCCCAGTGTCGGCAGGAGTGCGGCAAGAGCAGGACGATCGATACCCGGCATGGTGCGCAGCGCGATCTTGGCAATCGCCATCAGCGCGCCGGTATTGCCGGCACTCACGGCCGCGCCGGCTTCGCCCGACTTAACTGCATTGACCGCCATGCCCATCGAGGTCGTCTTGGCGCGCCGTAGCGCCTGGCTAGGCTTTTCGTCGCCGGCGATCGTGTCTTCTGCATGCAGCACCTCGGAAGCGCCACGCATGTTCGGATGCTTGTCGAGCGCCGCCTTGATCCGCGTCTCGTCGCCGACCAGCAGAAACTTGAAGCGGTCATGCTGCCGCCGTGCGAGGGCCGCGCCCTCGACCATCACGCGTACGCCCTCATCGCCGCCCATCGCGTCAACGGCGATACGCGGCAGACTCATTTCCGATCTCCGGTCTTGGTGGGCTTAGAGCCCGACCGCGATGATCTCGCGCCCGTTGTAATGGCCGCAGGCCCCGCAAAGGTTGTGCGGACGCTTGAGTTCGCCGCAATTCGGGCACTCGTGAAAGGCCTCGGGCTTGAGCGCGTCGTGACTACGGCGCATGCCTCTGCGTGAGGGCGAAACCTTGCGTTTTGGAACTGCCATCTCGGCACCTGTCCTGAAAAAATCGATTGCATCAAAATGCCGCCAAAGCCGGGGCCGACGGAACGAACGCGCGCCTATAGCCTATTTCGCGCGTGTTGCAAGCCGCCAGAACCTGAAGCATGATCTCCCCAGCAATAGGGGGAGACTATCATACCATGATCCTGCAAACCACATTGAGCCTTGCGGCTGCGGCGGCACTCATCACGATCTGGCACATGATGCGCATTGGCCGCACGCGAATGGCCGAAAAGATCATGCATGGGGATGGCGGTAACGCGCTTTTGCTGCAGCGGATGCGGGCTCAGGCGAATTTCGGCGAGAACACGCCGTTTGTCTTGATCTTGATCGCGGTAATCGAGCTTTCCGGCAAGGGCGGCACCTGGCTCGCGATTGTCGGTGCGCTGTTCATGCTTGGCCGCGTTATGCACGCCTTCGGCATGGACAAGGCCGAACCCAACATGCTGCGAGGGATTGGCACGATGTTGGCCCTGCTGACCCTGCTGGGTCTGGGCGTGGTGGCGGTCCTGATAGCGTTGGGGCGCTTTTAGTCTGGCGTCAGACCAGGCCGAGCGCGCGGTCGCCGACAAACGGATTGGTCTGGCGTTCCTGACCGAACGTGCTGATTGGGCCATGCCCGGGCACGAAGGTCGTATCGTCGCCTAGCGGCCAGAGCCTTCCGGTGATCGAATCGATCAGGTCCTGGTGATTGCCGCGCGGGAAATCGGTGCGGCCGATCGAGCCCTGGAACAGCACGTCGCCGACAATCGCGAAGTTCGACGGGGCGTGATGGAATACGACGTGCCCGGGCGTATGGCCGGGGCAATGATAGACGTCGAGTTCCAGTTCGCCGACCGTGACCTTGTCGCCGTTTTTCAACCAGCGGTCCGGCTCAAAGCTGTGCGCCTCCATGCCCCATTGCGATGAATCGTTGTCAAGTTGGACGATCCAGAAGCGATCCTCTTC
>CAZRVW010000277.1:0-2893 GCA_964603645.1 uncultured Novosphingobium sp.
CTGCCGGGTCGTGCGTTCCAGCCCGGACGCGGCAGCGGACCGCACGACCTGCGACCTTGCCATGCAGCGCTTCCGGTTCCGTCCCGCGACCAATCGCGCGGGCCAGCCGGTCGAATCGGTCTTTGGCTGGCGGCAGCGCTGGTGGGATCCACGAAACTGATCGCATCTGCGGTTATGGAAAAGGTCACATCTGCGCGGTAAGGACCGCGAATGACCCAGATCGTCCCCGTCATCCTGTGCGGCGGCAGCGGCACCCGGCTGTGGCCGCGAAGCCGCGCCAGCAAGCCCAAGCCGTTTCTGCCCCTGATCGGCGATGAAACGATATTCGAAGCGACGCTAGATCGCTGCGCAGTGTTTGCCGCGCCGATGATCGTGACCGGGGTTGCGCATCTGCCGCATGTCGAGGCGCAACTGGGCGACAGCGAGGCGCGGATCGTGGTCGAGCCGCAGGCGAGGAACACCGCCGCCGCGATTGCGCTTGCCGCTCTGCGCTTGCCCGAAGACGCGGTGATGCTGGTCTGCCCGAGCGATCACCACATTGGCGATCCTGCGGCCTTCGCGGATGCTGCGCGCAAGGCCGCAGCGCTTGCGGGCGAAGGCTGGCTGGTAAGCTTCGGGATCGAAGCGAGCGCCCCGAAGACCGGATATGGCTATCTGAAGCGCGGCGAGCCGCTGGGCGACAATGGCTTTCGCACCGCGCAATTCGTCGAAAAGCCCGATGTGGAACGCGCCAAGGCGTTCCTGGCCGATGGCGGCTATGACTGGAACGGCGGCATATTCGCCTTCCGCGTCGGGAAGTTTCTCGAGGAACTAGATGCCCACGCCCCCGCCATTGCCGGTCCCGCGCGCGAAGCTGTCACCAAGGGCCGCGAGCAAGGCAGGCTGTTTCATCCTGACGCCGATGCCTTCGCCGACGCTGGGTCGATCTCGGTCGACTATGCGGTGATGGAAAGGACTGACCAGGCTGCGCTCGTTCCGGCACGCATGGACTGGTCCGATATCGGCAGCTGGGAGTCGCTCCACGCTGCGCGCGACAAGGATGGCGAAGGCAATTCGGTGCGCGGGCGCGCAGAACTGGTCGATTGCCGCAATGTGCTGGTCGAAAGCGACGGGCCGCGCGTTTCGGTGATCGGGCTAGAAGGCGTGGTCGTGGTTGTCGATGGCGACGAGGTGCTGGTTACCAGCATGCAGGTCGCGCAGAAGGTCGGCAAGCTCGACGGAGCCGCCAATCAATGAGTGCTCTCCTGCCTGTCCGGCAGGTGGCCAAGCCGTGGGGCAGGGACGTGCTACCCGCGCCGTTCATTGCGCCCGGAGGCGAGCGGATCGGTGAAATCTGGTTCGAGCCGCCGCCTGAATTGCCCGGCCTGCTCGTCAAATACATTTTCACCAGCGAGAAGCTTTCGGTGCAGGTCCACCCATCAGATGCCCAGCGACCGGGTGAGGGCAAGGAAGAATGCTGGCTGATCGTCGACGCCGAGCCGGGCGCGAGCCTTGGCATCGGCCTTCGCGAGACGCTCGACGCCGAAGCGCTGCGTGCTGCCGCGCTCGACGGCTCCGTCGAACAGCTGATGGAATGGCATCCGGTCAGGGCTGGCGACTTCTTCTACATTCCTGCCAATACCGTCCACGCCATCGGACCGGGCGTCAGCCTGATCGAGGTGCAGCAGAACAGCGATACGACTTACCGGCTCTACGACTATGGCCGCCCGCGCGAAATGCATCTCGACCACGCTGTTGAGGTGGCGAATGCCGCGCCCTATCCCGCCTCGCTGCGGGACCGCGCTTCGCCGGGCGAGACGGTGCGGCTCGTCGATGGGCGATTCTTCCGGCTCGATCAGGTGACGGGCGGTAGCTTTGCCCAAGTCGCCGGCGACTATGCAAGGTCGCCGCTGCTCGTGATTCCTCGCGATGCAACGGCCACGATCGCGGACCAGGACATCGCACCGGGCCAGTGCGGTCTAGCGCTGTCGCTCGACGAGCTCGCACTGTCGCCGACCGGCACTTATCTGCTCTCGCAGACTCTCTGACACTTGATCCCCGCGCGGGGCTCTTGCAAAGGACAGCCCAGAAAATTTCGGGAGTCAGTCCTTGTCAAAAGTCTATCCGGTCCCTGCGGAGTGGGCCAACCGCGCCTTCGTCAACTCAGATCGCTATCAGGAGATGTATCGCCGCTCGATCGAGGAGCCCGAAGCCTTCTGGCGCGAGGAGTCTGCCCGGCTCGACTGGATCAAGCCGTGGACCAAGCTCAACCAGTGCAGCTTCGACGAGGCCGACTTCGGCATCAAATGGTTCGAAGACGGCTCGCTCAATGTCTCGGTCAATTGCATCGACCGCCATCTTGAAACGCGCGGCGACGAATTGGCAATCATCTGGGAAGGCGACGATCCCGCCGAATATCGCACGCTGACCTACCGGCAGCTGCACAACGCGGTGTGCCGCGCGGGTGCGGGTCTGCGCGCGCTCGGCGTGAAAAAGGGCGACCGGGTCACGATCTATCTGCCGATGGTGCCCGAAGCGGCAATCGCCATGCTCGCCTGCGCGCGGATTGGCGCGATCCATTCGGTCGTCTTCGCCGGCTTTTCGCCCGAAGCGCTGGCCGGCCGCATTCAGGACTGCGACAGCAAGGTGGTCATCACCGCCGATGGCGGCATGCGCGGCGGCAAGGTGGTGCACCTCAAGGACAATGTCGACGAGGCGCTCAAGCAGTGTCCCTCGGTTGAATCGGTGATGGTCGTCGGGCGGGCCGGAGTCGAAATCGACATGAAGAAGGGCCGCGATTGCACGTGGTATGCGCAGCTCAGCCTGTCCGACAAATGCGAGCCCGAATTGATGAACGCGGAAGACCCGCTGTTCATTCTCTATACCTCCGGCTCGACCGGCAAGCCCAAGGGTG
>CAZRVW010000278.1:0-2877 GCA_964603645.1 uncultured Novosphingobium sp.
CGCACCCGCAGGGCTGGCATGTCACACTGGAAAAGCGGCTGCCGGTGGCCGCGGGTCTGGGCGGTGGCTCTGCGGATGCCGGAGCGATTTTCCGGATCATCGAGCAAACCCACGGCCTGCCCGATGACTGGCGCGAACGCGCGGCCAGGCTGGGCGCCGACGTTCCGGCCTGTGTCCTCAGCGAAACCTGCATTGGGCGCGGCACCGGCACGGAGCTCGAGCCGATTGCGAGCGATTTGACAGGAACCCCAGTCCTGTTGGTCAATCCGCGTCTGCCGCTTGTGACCCATCCGGTGTTCCACAACTGGGACAGGGCAGATCGCGGGGCGATGCCGAGTGGCTCGGTGCGCGAGATCGCGCTGGCAGGGCGCAACGATCTCGAGGCGCCCGCGATCTCTCTGTGTCCGCCAATTGCCGATGTCCTGAAGGTCTTGCGCGGCACGGAGGCATGGCTGGCGCGCATGTCCGGTTCGGGCGCGACCTGTTTTGCCCTATTTGAAACAGAGGACCAGTGCGCCGAAGCTTACCAGCGCGTCGGGCACGATCATCCCGGCTGGTGGCGGATGTCCGGCGCGCTGCGATGAGCGAAGAAGCCTTTCGCCTGATCGGCACGCCGCGTTTCGGCGGGCTTCTGGTCGTGGCCGACCATGCCTGCAACCACGTGCCGCCCGATATCGATCTCGGCGTGGATCCGGCACTTATGTCTCAACACATCGCGATAGACATTGGCGTCGCCGGAATCGCCGAAAGGATGGCGCGCGAGGCGGGAACTGCGGCGCTGCTGGGCGGGGTCAGTCGGCTCGTATGCGATACCAACCGGCGCGAGAACGATCCGGCCGTCATTCCCGAAGCGAGCGACGGTCATGCGATCCCCGGCAACCTTGGCATTGACCGCGAGGCGCGGCTCGCGCGCTTTCATCGCCCGTTTCACGACACGCTGACCGACCTGCTCGAATCCACACCGCCATCGCTGGTGCTGATCCTGCACAGCTATACCCCGGCGCTCCGCAGCAAGCCGGACGAGCTGCGTCCGTGGCATTGCGGTCTGCTTTACGACGAAGACGATCGCGGCGCGCGTGCGGCTCAGCCGCTACTTGAAGCAGACGGCCTGATTGTTGGCGACCAGCTTCCCTATTCGGGCAAGGAATACAATGCGGCGATCGAACGTCACGTAGAGAGTGAAGGCCGGCCCTATCTCTACATCGAGATCAGGCAGGATCTGATCGAAGGCGAGGCCGGTCAGGCCGAATGGGCCGAGCGGCTCTCGCGCATATGCGGGCAGGTAGTGCTGTCTATTTCCTAGCGGCTTTCTTGCGTAATTACGGGATTTGCCACGCGGCCTTGGAATGCGCGTGAGACAGGCGTATTCTGTCACCATCGAATACCTTTCGGGAGACAGAACAATGCCAGTTCAAACCGTGATGGAGCGCCCTAACGAGACGCGCGACCTAGGTTATCCGGTCTATGACGCCGATGGCCACCTTTACGAGACCGCCGACACGTTCCGCCGCCATCTGCCCAAGCAGTTTCACCACAAACTCCAGTATGTGACGGTCAATGGCCGCACCAAGCTGGCGATCAATGGCCACATTTCCGAGTGGATTCCCAACCCGACGTTCGAAGTCGTGGCCGCGCCCGGCAGCCACGAAAAGTGGTTTCGCGCGGCCAATCCCGAGGGTCTTTCGCTCCGCGAAATGACTGGCGATCCCCTGCGTTTCCAGCCCGAATTCGCCGAGCCCGAAGCGCGCCTCAAACTGCTCGATGAGCAGAATGTCCATGCCCAGCTGATCTTCCCGACGCTCGCGTCTGTGGTCGAAGGGCACATGGGCAACGACATCGATCTTATCGCGGCCTGCATCCACTCGCTCAACGCCTGGGTCGCCGACGAATGGACCTACAATTACAAGGACCGCATATTCCCTTGCGGCTATGTCTCGCTGACCAGCGCCGAGCACGCCGAGGCCGAGATTGACTACCTGCTTGAGCAGGGTGCGAAACACATCCTCGTGCGTCCGGCCCCGGCTCCGGGTCGCCTCGGTTCGCGTTCGCCGGGCGACCGCGAGTTCGACCGGTTCTGGGCCAAGGTCAACGAATCCAACATCTTCGTCGTGCTGCACTGCTCGGATTCGGGCTATGACAAGATTTACGAATGGTGGAGCGGCGGCACCGGCGGCCAGACCGCGTTCGAACGCAGCGATCCTCTCAAGGCGTGCATGGACGGCACCAGCCGCGCGATCCAAGACATGATCGCCGCGCTGATCTGCCATGGCGTGATGGACCGCAATCCCAACATTCGCTGGGTCTCTGCCGAGAACGGTTCGACCTTCGTTCCCAACATCTGCAACATTTTCCGCAAGGCCTATGGACAGATGCCGCAGGCATTCGCCAACGATCCGCTCGAAACATTCCAGGAGAAGGTTTACGTCGCTCCTTACTACGAGGAGAACGTCGAAGAGCTTTCGAAATATGTTTCGAAGGATCGCCTGCTGTTCGGCAGCGACTGGCCGCATGCCGAGGGCCTCGAACTGCCGCTCGACTTCCTCAACGAAATCCCGACTTTCAATGAGGAAGACACGAAGAAGTTCATGAGCTCGAACCTGCAGGGCCTGCTCGAAGGCAAGCGCTGAAGCCATTAGCCCGTCATAAGGGTTGCGGCGGCCGGACGGAAACGTCCGGCCGCTTGCGTTTCACCACATGCGTTCACACGCCGCGCGGACCTTTTCGAGCGAATCCAGTCCGGGCGCCTCCTTCAGGACTTCTTCGGCGATCTGGTCGAGCGCGGCCTTGTCGTGGCCGAGCGCGGCAAGGCTGGTCGGTACGCCCAGGCTGGCGAACCACTGCGCGACGGCCTCGGCAAGCGATCCCTGCGCATCGAGA
>CAZRVW010000279.1:0-2856 GCA_964603645.1 uncultured Novosphingobium sp.
AGGCGCGAACGAGATAGCCCGATCGGCTCTGGAAGGCATTGATGGCGTGATCTTCGTGACCGGGGGCGAAACCCGCCAACAATCGGTCATGGCCGGGCTGGAGGCGCTAGAAGCACACAGTCCCCAGCACGTGCTTATTCACGATGCCGCCCGCCCCGGCCTCCCACATGCGGTCATTGAACGGCTGACTACGGCGCTCGACGTTCACCTTGCGGCAATACCGGTTCTGTCAGTGGTCGACTCCATGATCGGGGCAGACGCCGACAGGATGACTGCTCCGGTTGCGCGCGAAGGCTTGCGGCGGGTGCAGACGCCGCAGGCCTTCCGCTTCCGGGCAATTCTTGATGCTCACCGTGCATGGCCTGGTAATCCCTTGGCCGGAGACGACGCGCAAGTCGCGCAATCCGCTGGAATTGCAGTGGCGCTGGTTGAAGGGGACGAGGCTTTGCAAAAGCTCACTTTTGCATCCGATTTTGCGGCTGGTGCGGCAAAATCGCGGATCGGAATGGGTTACGATGTCCACCGGCTTGCGGACGGAGAGGAACTCTGGCTTTGCGGAGTCAAGATCAACCACAGCAAAGGCCTGAGCGGCCATTCCGATGCCGATGTTGCGATCCACGCTCTGGTTGACGCCATTCTCGGAGCCGCGGCAGCAGGAGACATCGGCGAACACTTTCCGCCGTCCGACCCGCAGTGGCGTGGAACGCGCTCCGAAGTATTTCTTGCACGCGCTATTGAGATTGCATCTCACTCTGGCTTCGCGTTGGGCAATGCCGATGTCACTATTGTTTGCGAAGCGCCGAAAATCGCCCCACATCGTCAGGCAATGCGCGAAAAGCTTGCCGCGATACTAGGCGTTGACATCGCCATGGTCAGCGTGAAGGCCACCACTACCGAGGGGCTCGGGCCGACAGGCCGCGGCGAAGGTATCGCCGCACACGCTGTGGTCAGCCTCTTGCAGAACTGAGGAAAACGTAATGCGTCTTGCCGCCATTCTTGCTGCCACTGCTCTTACCATTCAGCCGACCGTGGCCCGCGCCGAAGAGAGTTCGTGCCTTACATCCAAACAGGCAGGCTCGCTCGCGGGCTACGCCTTGCCCAGCGTTATCAGTGGCGCGGCCAAGCGCTGCTCGGCCACTCTCACCGACACGTCTTTCCTCAAGACCGATGGTCCCGCTCTCGCGGAACGTTATGCAGCGCGCAAAGATGCAACCTGGCCCGCAGCAAAAACGGCGTTCCTTGCCATGAGCAAGGGCAATGAAGGTGCCGGCAAGATCTTTTCGAGTCTTCCCGATTCCTCGTTGCGTGAAATGGTGGACGTGGTGTTCGAGGGCATGGTCGCTCAGCAGATACCGGTCGACGATTGCGATAAGATCGACAATTTCGTTCGCATTCTTGCCCCGTTACCGCCTAAGAATACCGCGGAGCTTGTCGTCCTGCTGATCGGACTATCGACCGCGTCCAAGTCAGAAAAACCGGGCAAACTGGCGATCTGCAAGAGCTGAGCTGGTGGAAACGGTCTTGCCAGCCGATGTGCTCGCGCTCGCCCGGCGCGTTGTCGAAGAAAACGCAATCGCAGGTCGCATAGTCACGCTCGCCGAAAGCTGCACCGGCGGCCTGGTCAGTGCCGCATTGACGGAAATTCCCGGTTCATCCGCCGTGCTCGATCGCGGCTTTGTTACCTATTCGAATGAGGCCAAACAGGCGATGCTAGGCGTGCCTGCCGAAACGATTGAGACCTTGGGCGCGGTCTCACTGGAGGTGGCGCGAGCGATGGCAGGGGGCGCGATCAGGCATAGCGACGCCGATGTCGCGGTCGCAATCACGGGTGTGGCCGGCCCCGGGGGCGGTTCTCCGGAAAAGCCGGTCGGCTTGGTTGTCTTTGCCAGAGCAGAGCGCGGCAAAGACGAGGCAATCGCCGAGGAAAAACGGTTTGGCGACCTGGAACGCGGTGAGATCCGCTATAAGGCCGTGCTGACCGCGCTGGAATTGCTGTTGCCATAAAGTTGTGCGGCGCGTTCCTCAAAGGCCGTGACCATCTTGCGAAATGCCTTGTCGAAATATTGGCCCGCAAGCTTCTCGAACAGCGGGTTGCGGAACGTGAAATCGACATGGAAATCGATCTCGCAGCGATCCTGCTCCAGCACTCGGAATTTCCAGTGGTTGTCGAGATCGCGCAGTGGCCCGTCGACATAGTGGACGCGGATTTCCTCGGGACGGTGCTTCAGGACTCGCGACGTGAATTTCTCGCGTAGTGACTTGAAGCCGACCAGCATGTCGGCCACCATCTCCGTCTCGCTGTCGGAACGCACCCGCGTCGCAACGACCCAGGGCAGGAATTCGGCATAGCGTCCGACATCGGCGACGAGGTCGTACATCTGCTCGGCGCTGTATGGCAGTTCACGCATTTCCTTGATGCCTGGCATCAGCGCGCTGCCTTGGCCAATTGTGCTTCACGGGCGGCGCGCATTTGCGCGAAGTCCTCGCCCGCATGATAACTCGAACGGGTCAACGGCGACGACGCGACTTGCAGGAAGCCCTTAGACCGCGCAATCGCGCCATAGGCCTCGAAGGCCTCTGGCGTAACATACTCGATGACTTCTGCGTGTTTGGGCGTAGGACGCAGATATTGCCCCATGGTCAGGAAATCGATGTCGGCGCAGCGCATGTCGTCCATCACCTGATGCACTTCCAACCTTGCCTCACCCAGCCCAAGCATGATGCCGGATTTTGTAAAGATCGCCGGATCATGGCCCTTCACTTCTTCGAGGAGTCGTAGCGAGGCATAGTACCGCGCGCCGGGCCGGATAGTGGGATAGAGCCTTGGGACGGTTTCGAGATTGTGGTTGTAGACAT
>CAZRVW010000280.1:0-2835 GCA_964603645.1 uncultured Novosphingobium sp.
GATCGTCTGCGGCATGATGCCGTCGTCGGCAGCGACCACCAGCACGACGATGTCGGTCACATTGGCGCCGCGCGCGCGCATTTCGGTGAAGGCGGCGTGGCCCGGCGTATCGAGGAAAGTCAGCTTGTGCTTGTCCTTGGTAACAACCTGGTAGGCGCCGATGTGCTGGGTGATGCCGCCAGCTTCGCCCTTGACGACGTCGGTGCCGCGCAGGGCATCGAGCAGGCTGGTCTTGCCGTGATCGACATGGCCCATGATGGTGACGACCGGCGGGCGCGGCTTGAGCGTTTCCTCCGGATCGACGTCTTCCTCCACGCGCAGGTCGATATCGCTTTCGGAGACGCGCTTGATGTTGTGGCCAAATTCCTCGACCAGCAGCTCGGCGGTGTCGGCGTCGATGGTCTGGTTGACCGTGACCATCATGCCCATGTTGAACAGCGCCTTGACCAGGTCCGCGCCTTTCTCAGCCATGCGGTTGGCAAGCTCCTGCACGGTGATCGCCTCGGGCACGATGACGTCGCGCACCTGCTTTTCACGGGGGGCGGACTGACCCGCGAAATGGGCGCGGCGCTCTTTCTCGCGGGCGCGCTTGAGCGCGGCGAGACTGCGTGCGCGGGCGCCCTCATCCTCGTTGAGCGCCCGGGCAACGGTCAGCTTGCCCGATTGGCGGCGGTCGGACCGCTCTCCGCCGCGCGGCGCGCGTTCGGGCTTCTTGGAAGGTGGGGGCTCAGGTCGCTTGGCGGCTGGGCTCTCGGTGCGCCGGGGTTCGGGACGCGCAACCGGTGTGAACCGCCGAGGCGCAGGAGCGGCATTGCCGGGATCGGCAGTGTCGGGCGCCTGGACATCGGCATCGTCGACAGCGGATTCGGCTGCTTCCCGAGCCGCCGCGGCTGCAGCCTCGGCTTCGGCAGCTTCCTCGGCCTTGCGGTTCTCTTCGGCACGGCGCTTCTCGTCCTCGACCGCGCGGTTCTTTTCCTCTTCCTCGCGGCGGTTGGCCTCTTCTAGAACGGACAGGCGGGCTTCCTCTGCCTCGCGCTGGAGGCGGGCGACCCACTCTTGCGGCGTTTCGGCAGGCGCAGCGGGCTTCTTGGGCGCGGCCTTGGGCTTTGGCGGCGGCGGTGGGGCAGCCTCCTCGACGGCGGGTGCGGCATCAGCCGGCTCGGTGCCCGGCTTGAGGATCTTGCGGCGCTTGACCTCGACCACAACCTTGTTGGTGCGGCCGTGGCTGAAGGTCTGCTTGACCTCACCGGCTTCGACCGACTTCTTCAGCCCCAGCGGTTTGCGGGCACGTGTCGGTTTGTTTTCGGTCTCGCTCATAGGTCCAGTTTGCCCTTCGGTATCAATTCGTATGCGCCTGCGCGGAGCAGGCCGTTGTCGTCACATTCGGTGCAAGCGGCTCGCCACTGGCGTCCGCCCGCTTCTCGGAGATAGTGCCCGCAGCGTCCGCCTGCCCCTCAAACAGGAGGAGGCGCGCAACCAGCATGGCGACACGATCGGCCGCCGCAGCCTGGGTCAGCGCCAGATGAACGACGTTGTCGCGTCCCAATGCCACAGACAGCGCCGCCCGGTCCAGTGGCAAGCGCACGCCGGCCAAGCCGCTGCCTTCTGCCTCACAGCCCACGCGCCACGCCTGATCGAGCTTGCGACTGCCGTCTTCGCTCGCATCGCTGGCATGACCCAGCCAGCCAACTCGCCCGGCGCGTGCCTGTTCAGCGATCCGGGCGGAGCCGACCAGCAGGTTGCCCGCGCGCATCTCCAGTCCCAGCCGGTCGGTGAGCGCGCGCACCAGCGCCGTTTCGATCAAATCCGGCAAGTCGGCCGGAATTGCCAGGGCGGCGCCCTTGAAAGCGCGGATCAGCGCGCCTTTTAGTTTGCCATCGGCGAGTGCCTTTTCAAGGTCGGCGCGGTTCACTCCGATCCAGGCCCCGCGTCCCGGTGCCCGCGCGTGGACATCGGGCAGCACCGCACCTTCAGGCGAAACGGCAAGGCGCAGCAGCGCCTCACGCGAAGCCTTGTCGCCGGAAAGGATGCATTTCCTTTCCGGGCCGCCGTCGCTGTCGGCTTGCCTCAGGCGCTCATTGGGAAGTGTCCGCATCGGCGGCCTCCCCGTTGTCGTCGCCCTGGTCTTCGTCTTCGAACCAATGCGCGCGCGCAGCCATGATGATCTCGTTGCCCTGCTCTTCGCTAAGGCCGTAGTCGCCGAGCACGCCGCCCTTGTCCTCTTCGCGCTGCGGACGGCGCGGCGCGGGCAGTGGCGAATTGTCGCGGCGGCGCGGTTCGGGCCGCTTGCGGGCGATGAGTTCGTCGGTGGCAAGGTCAGCCAGATCGTCGAGCGTCTTGATGCCAGCTTTGCCCAGCGTAACCAGCATCGCCTCGGTAATGTGCGGCATATCGGCAAGGGCATCCTCGACGCCAAGGCCGCGGCGCTCCTCGCGGTGGGCGGCATCGCGCCGCTCCAGCGCTTCGACCGCGCGGCTTTGCAACTCTTCGGCCAGTTCCTCGTCGAAGCCTTCGATCGAGGCGAGTTCCTCCATGCCGATGTAAGCCACTTCCTCCAGCACCGTGAAGCCTTCGGCGACCAGTAGCTGCGAGAGCGTCTCATCGACGTCGAGCTCGTCCTCGAACATCTTGGAGCGTTCGGCGAATTCGCGCTGGCGTTTGTCGGAGGCTTCCTGCTCGGTCATTATATCGATCTGCGAACCGGTAAGCTGGCTGGCGAGGCGCACGTTCTGGCCGCGACGGCCAATCGCAAGCGACAGCTGGTCGTCGGGCACCACCACCTCGATACGGCCTTCTTCCTCGTCGATGACGACGCGGCTGACCGTTGCGGGCTGA
>CAZRVW010000281.1:0-2834 GCA_964603645.1 uncultured Novosphingobium sp.
CTGCGCTCAACGACCAGAAGAAGGCCGCTGGCAAGGGCTACGCGACCGGCCAGGAGATGTACAAGAACTACACGAAGAGGATCAAGGAAAACCGCTTCAGCTACGACTCGTACAAGGGCGCGATGGCACGCCGCGGCAAGAAGGCGACCGCTGACCAGTACAAGAAGTGGGCCAAGCGGAAGGGCCTGTAGTTGGCCACCGGTGATTTCCAGGACCTGTACACGCAGGCCCTGTACGCAGCACAGCGCGACACCAGCGTCGCGTTTGACGTAACCAGGGCCAAGGCCGCTGTCAATACCGCGTACTTCAACCTCTGCGACGACGGTACGCAGTGGGCGTTCCTTGCTACCCAGGGTGAGCACACGCTTACAACTGGCGACGAGACGTACTCGTACAGCGACATTGCAACGAGCCTGTCGGTCACGGGAATCACCGACGTACTTGCTGTGAACTTCGGCGGTCCGGCCGGCAGCTACCCAGGGCACTACGTGCGGTGGGAGGACTACTGGGCGATCCGCCAGCTGAACCCGTCACTTGCAAACGGGGTCCCCCACCTGTGGACCACCACGGGTCGTTCTGAGGTGCAGATCTGGCCCAAGCCGGACTCCACCTACACGGCGACGGTTCTGGTGCTACAGCGACCGGCAGAGCTGGTCAGCGACTCAGACGAGCCGCTGCTGCCGATCGGGTGGAGGTCTCGCTTGCTTGTGCCGGCGGCTGCTTCGATTCTCCTCCGCGAGGAAGGTGGCGGGGAAGCCTCATCTGCCGCTGCAGAGCTTGATGCCAGGTACTTCAAGGCGCTGGAAGGCACCGAGAACACTTCTCTCGTGCTGCAGCTGCCCGTGTCCCACCCGACCCCAGCTGAGGTTGCTCTGCCGGCTGGGTTGCAGGGTGCGACAAACTCGTTCCTTGAGCTGGCACAGCGGGTGTGTTACGAGACGAACACGGCGCCGTGGATTGGGTACCAGCTTGACCGCGCCAAGGAAGCCGTGAACTCGGTGTACCAGTCGCTGCTCAACAGCAACGAGGACTGGGACTTCATCGAGCGAGAGGGCCGCGTCACGCTGACGGCAGGGGCTGACACCTACTCGACCGACACTTTTGCCACTGCGCTTGGTGTCGGTTCGATCCGGCAGATCCTCAACATCGTAAACGACAGCAGCGCCAACACCCCCCAGCTCGAAGCGCTTTCGTGGGACGAGCTGGAGTCGCTCACCAAGTCATCCCAGGACGGCGAAACCCAGGACCAGCCAGCCGCCTACGCGCTGTGGAACAACAAGGTCCGGTTTTGGCCGGCGCCGGACAAGGCGTACACCTTGGGTATCTACTACCTGGCTGGTGCTGCCCCGCTGTCGCTCGACACAGACGTGCCCCTCTTCCCCACCGAGTGGCTGTACGAAGTGATCGTGCCGCTGGCCGGCGCAAGGGTGCTCTACCAGTCCGGTGACTCCGGCAAGGTCCAGAAGGCGCAGGTGCTTGAGGGGCGCGGAAACGCTGCCTACAAGCGCCTTGTCGAGTTCCACGCTTCTGCAAAGGCACCGACGCTCAACCTGCAGTCGCCGAAGTTTGCTTCGGACCTGCCAGGTACCTACGCGCAGGACTGGTATTTCTAGTTGCGCTCGGTCGTCGTATTCCGACCGGGCACTGGTGGCCTTGTCACCGACGTCCCAGAAACCATGCTCAAGTCTGAGTCGATGGCGCACGTCCAAGACGGGCTCATGTGGCGCGGCGTGCTTCAGCAGCGCTACGCGGTCGGGATTGACGGCGATGTTTCCGGCGGTGCCGGTTTCTCCGCGAAGTCCGTTGCCCGTTCGTACTTCAACAGGGCGGAGGCCACGCGCACGGTCTGCGTCGTCTGGGAGTCGACCTACTACGCGGTCGAGCTGTTCAACGCCGGTTCCTCTTCAACCGAGCTGGGAAACGTAGGGACCAGCCAGCCGATTCCGCGTTGCGTGTACCGGGACGAGCTGCTGTTTTGCTTTGGCGACGGCAAGACGCCAGTGCTTCGCTACTCCGGTTCCGGCTCTGCGGAGAAAACCGTCAGCGCCAACCTTGTTCACACGCAGAACGAGGCCACACTCACGACGACGGTTGCCTGGGCGGCAGCGCCCTCGGTTGGTTCGTACCTGCCCATTGTTCACGGCAAGGCCGTGATTAGCTGGGCCAGGGTTGTGTCGTCGGAGTCAACAACGAAGTCCACGGTCGAGGACGTCACGTTCATCGACACTCCGCCCGCGTATTCGCTGACTGGAACGCTGGTCAACTCTTCGGTTACCAACGGTTGGTTCCCCTGCCAGTCGGTTTACACCGACGGCACCTGCACGGTTACCAAGAAGACCTGGTCCGGCGGTGAAACCACCTACGACGCGACCGGTTTCGGAACAAAGTGGAGCTCCGGCTTCACGACACCAAGCATCGGCCGCACCGCGTTGCTGTACAAGGACAGCGACTTGTGGCGGCTGCGGAGTATCTCGGAGATCACCTCTGAGACCGCGATGGTTCTTGCGTCAGAGCCCGTTGGCGTATCCGTCGGCGGTGGCGGTGGCGTTATCGCTACGCGGTCTGGCACCGGGTCTACGACCAGCACGACAACCACCACCAAGGCTGCTGCCCAGGTGATGTCCGCACCGACCTGGACCGACGCGTGCGTTCACAAGGGGAGCCTTTGGGGGACTGGCGTCGAGTATCACCCGAACCGGGTGTACGTGGCTCCGCCGAACTGGAATCCCTCTCTCCCGCCCCAGTCAGTCGCACCGCACGACCTGTCGGCAGCGCTTGCCAAGGAGTCCAACTCAGACTGGATCCTTGACTACATCGACGTTCCTACTTCGTAC
>CAZRVW010000282.1:0-2822 GCA_964603645.1 uncultured Novosphingobium sp.
TCACCACGGTGTTCTCCTGCCACGAGACGCGGCACTGGTTTTCCGGAACGCGGGCTCGGTCCGACAGCAGCTTGATCAGCGCATAGCTCTCGTCGCGCGGCAGACCCTTGATCGCGTGGGTATAGGACTGGCTGACATAGAGAACCTTCTCGCCGGTCTCGCGATGCGTCTGGACGATCGGATAGGTCTTGGGCGGATATTTCTCCATGAAGGCCGCGATCAGCTCTTCGGTGACATTGGCATTGTGCAGCACGATGCCGACATCGAAGCGGTGAATCGCCTGCATGTCGGCTATCGCGATCTTGAGCCATGGTGAGAGCCGCTCATAGGCCGCGACCATATCGGCAATGATCGTGTCGCCGCCGATCCCGGGCATTTTCTTCATGATCGCGATTGCGCCCGCGACCGGCGGGTTGGAATAGGGAATATCCTGATGGAAGAACGCCTCGCTTTCCGAATTGTCCGATCCGTCGCGCTTGATGATCAGGAGCTCGTCGAATTCCTGCTTGGATTCGGGCGGGCGCGGCAGGGCATCGAGCGGTCCGAAGTATCTGCCGAAACGGACGTGCTGCTCTTCGGTCAACGGCTGGTCACGGAAGAGCACGACCTTGCGCTTGATCCACAGCGCGCGAAGGAAAGCGACTGTCGCCTCGTCGAGTTTCGCGCAGATGTCGAGCCCCGAGACTTCGGTGCCGATGCTTGGCTGCAAGTGCTTCAGCGCCACACCGGGAGGCAGGTCCAGTCCGGTCAGCGCGTCAGGCATAAGTCGTGCCCTCGATGTCGGCGGGGATCGGCACAGTCTCGGTCGCCTCGCCCGGCTTGAGGATCGTGCCTGGTGTCGCCCCGGTCCATTCGCCGTGGCGGATGATCTCGGTCCCGCCGACGATTACATGGGCTACGCCATTCGCATCGGCATAGAGTCGCGCGCCACCACCGGGCAGGTCCTCGCGCATATATGTCTCGCCCGCGCCGATACTCTCCGGATCGAACAGCACAATGTCGGCATGCCAGCCAGCCGCAATCTGGCCACGCTCCACAAGTCCCATGAACATGGCGGGCTTGAGTGTCACCTGATGCACCGCCTCTTCGAGCGTGACCGCACCATGCTGCCGCGCGCCCGATCCGATCAGCTCGGTGGTTATCGCGAAGGTATCGATCATATCGAGGTGCGCGCCCGCATCGCTGCCGCCGACCACAGTGCGATGATCGAGCCACAGCTTTGCGCGCTCGGGGAAGGCTTCGGGCTTGTCAGGCCGGAAGCCGGGCATGAAGACCGTCTTCAGGTCGTCGGCGAGCGCGATCTCGATGAACATGTCGAAGGGATCGCGGTCCTGCTCCTCGGCAACCTCACCCACCAGCCTGCCTTCATAGGCCTTATTCTGCTCGGCAACGACCGATGCGATCTTCATCGCGGCGAAATTGCCGACGCTGGCCATGATACCGGTCATTTGCGCCGCGCCTTGCTTAAGCCGGGTCTGCCAATCGGGATCTACCAGCGCAGCCTTGCGCTCCTCCAGTGGCAGTTTGAACAGCGCGCCCCATTCGGGCATCGTGTTGAGCAAGGTGCCGGTGACGAGATTGACGCGGGTGCGCGGCGTTTGCGGCAGGGTCAGCCCGACCACCCGCGCACCTGCCTTTTCGGCATGGTCGCTCGCACCAAGCTGCATCTCGACCCGCTCGTATTCGTCCGGCGTGAGCTGCGACAGGCTCATCAGGTTCCAGTTGACCGGACGGCGCGCCGCCAAAGATGCAGCGGTGAGAATGTCGTACGTCTCAGGCGTGAAATTGAGACTGGGCGGCGCGATCTCGGCGATGGATCCTTCGAATTCCGGCAACACGCCATAGAGCTGCAGGATCTCGTCCATCGAAGCATGACGCGAGGGCACCGGGTCGCTGTTGCCGTCGAAGTGGGTTTCGGACAGGCTCGTCGAAAAGCCAAGCGCGCCCTGCCCGATAGCCTCCCGCAAGAGCGTCTTCATCGCATCGATTTCATCCTGCGAGGCTTCCTCACCCACGGCGCGTTCGCCCATCACCTTGCGCCGAAGCGCCGAATGGCCGCACAGGAACCCGGCATTGATCGCCAGCTTGCCGTCGAGCTTGCCGAGATAGTCGCCAAAGCTCTCCCAGTCCCAAGGAACGCCGGCTTCGAGCGACTCGATCGGCATACCCTCAACGCGCGCCAGCATCGGCATCAGGTAGGGCGCGGTCTCAGGCGTCAGCGGGGCAATGGAAAAGCCGCAGAACCCGCCGAACACGGTGGTGACGCCGTGGAACGAGCTGGGGCTGAGCGTCGGGTCCCAGAAGGCCTGCGCATCGTAATGGGTGTGGACGTCGAGAAACCCCGGCGCGACGACAAGGCCGGTTGCGTCGATGGTCTCCCGGGCGTCGAGACGATCCGTCGAAACCGATACAATCCGCCCGTCAGTTACATAGACGTTGGCTGCATAGCGCGCCGCGCCGGTGCCATCGATTACCGTGCCACCCAGAATCGCCAAATCGTGCATCGTTTAGTCCTCTCGCGTCGGCATGATTCCAGATGCGCCTGCTGCGCTCAACCGCAATGCGTCATCTTGCCGACATGTCCGGCGCGCCGCGCAATTCGTTTCCGCCATCGACTGCGAAACTCTGCCCGGTCGTCCAGGATCCTTCGGGGCCGACAAGAAAGCGCATTGCCTCGGCAACTTCCTCGGGCTCTCCGGCGCGGCCCAGCGGGATGCGCTCGGTGAACCGCTTCATCATCTCCGCATTGGCGAAAAGACCGGGGGTTGCGCCGGTGCGCGTGAGGCCGGGCCGCACGGCATTGAAGCGGTGGCCAAGATGGC
>CAZRVW010000283.1:0-2793 GCA_964603645.1 uncultured Novosphingobium sp.
TTGGCCCGCAGCCAGGGCTCCAGCACATCGAATTTCATCTCCTGGCGTTCAAACGCCTCCATGATGAATTCGTACGCTCGATCCTGGTCAGCGGTGATTGTCACATCGTTGATATACAGGAACGAGTGCGTGGCAGCGAACGACGTGCGCTTGTTGCCGTCGATGAAGGGATGGTTTTGCGACAGGCTCTCCCACAGCGCGGCCGCTTCTTGAAGCACATCATCATAGTAACCGGATTGGGGGCGGGCGACAGCGGCCTCCAGCCCTCCCTGATCCCGCACCCCATGCGAGCCGACATAGAGTTCGATCTGATCCTCGTGAATCTCAAGAACATCCTGAACGCTCAGATACTCTTGGCTCATTTGGCCAGTTTTTCGAGCATGTCACCGTAGCGCCCATGCAAATCCTCGCGCGCTTCAGCAAACTTGCCCCGCCGTGTATCGAGCGCGCTCAGGCGCTCGAATTCCTCGATGTCGAGCACCACCCGCGACGGGCGGTCGTGCTTGGTGATGAACACAGGCCCCTTTGCGGCCGCGTCGAGATACAGACCGGCGCGGCTTCTGAACTCGGTGGACGTGACAAATTTGCGCCTGGCATCCATGGCCAATCTCCTGCAATGACTGTTATCTCCCTAATGGCAAAAACAGCGGTTTTGCGCAATTGTCTTTGCGAAGACTCACCGGCACAACATGGGCCGCCTGCATCGGCCGGTCGGGGTCGCTGTGGGGCCTTATCGGCACTTTACCTGAAATCACTCGCGCACCTGGTTGGTGGGGCTCCCTCGATGGGATCAACAGCCGTTCTGGGCGCACCGCCATTCATCCGCCGTTACTCCGAACGCCTTTTCGAAGCGGATCGCCATATCGACAGATAGACTGGCCTTGCCGTTGAGCAGCGTGCTTAGAGCCCGCCTCGAGACCCCGAAGTGTTCGGCGAGATCGGCGTCTATAACAGAAGCAAGCTTGCCGGCGAGCAGGCTGCTCCTGAAGATCAGCCCTCCGACAAGCTCAAGCTGAAAGCCCGTGCCTAACTCAGCTCGAAGGGGTTTGCTCTGCGCGCAGCCGATGCCGAGGTATGCATTACATATTGACTTTTTCCTTACTATTTTATAATTTCCTTGTCCAAGAGGCATAAAGCAAGGGATTTAGACTGAAGTCATGCTTGAATCAGCTGTAACCGCGAAAGGGCAAACGACCTTGCCCAAAGCCGTTCGGGCAAGCCTGGGTCTCAAACCCGGAGACCGCGTGCGTTACGTTCTCATGAATGGTGAAGTGCGGCTCTTGAAGGCACGACCTGTCAAAGACCTCGCGGGAATGCTTCATCGCCAAGGAATGGTGCCTGTCTCGCTCGATGAGATGGAAAGCGCCATCGCCGCTGGCGCGTCCGGTGAAGCGTGATCGCTCTCGATACCAATGTCCTGGTGCGCTTTCTGACACGTGACGATGCGGCACAAGCCGCCCGCGCCGAGGCGTGCATGGCGGCGCTGAGTGAGGACGAGCCAGGCTTCATTGCACGCGAAGTCGTCCTTGAACTGGTCTGGGTCCTCGCCCGGGCGTACCACTTCACCCGCACTGAAATCGCTGCTGCGCTGGAGGGGTTGCTTTCAGCCATCGAACTTGAGGTCGAGGACGCGGAAACTCTCGGAGCCGTTCTGGGCCTTTACGTCGGCGAAGCCCATGATTTTGCTGACCTGGTGATCCGCGAAGTGGGGCTTCGGGCCGGCGTGTCCCGGTTGGTCACATTCGATGTAAAGGCATCGCGCCTGGACGATGTCGAGCTGTTGTGAGCGAGTTGGTAGGAAACCGCTTAAGGCGCAAGTCAGAGGAAGTGCAGATTCTCTCTTCCAAACAACATCATTTGGCGACGATACCATGCTGAATGACTTACCGGCTGACGCCGGTAGGATCATGCGGAGGGGCTGAAGCCGTCTTTGCGGATATGCCGGTCGAGATAGCCCATGACAACGTCTTCGGTGATGTTGCCGGCTGTGGTTGAGATGTAGCCCCTGCCCCAGAAGCGCTGCCCCCAGTAGCGCTTGCGGATGTGCTCGAACTCCTGCTGTATCTTTCGCGATGAGCGCCCCTTTGCCCGGCGGACGAAGTCGCTGACCGAGACATGCGGCGGTATCTCGACGAACATGTGGACGTGATCCTTCGACAGGGCGCCGTTGATTATCGTCACGCCCATCTCGGCGCAAACTTGCAGGATGATCTCACGCACCCGCAGCCGCACCTGGCCATGCAGCACCTTGTAGCGATACTTCGGCGCCCAGATGATATGGTAGCGATGATGAAAAGTCGTGTGACAACCCTTGCTGTAGCCCATAGCCTGCAACCTGCGCAAACGTCATCAATGTCTCGAAATTGATCGAATCGCCATAGCGCACTTGATCAGGGTCGTTCTGTCCATTGAGGCTCCCGGCAGATGCCGCGAGGGGCTCCGAAGATTAGCGCAATTGTGCTCGGCGACGGCAGAATTACAAAATCTGCATGCGGTTAAAGGCCGGCCTGACCGGGTTCCAGAAGCGGACTGTAAGATGAAATCTCGCCACCGGTGACGATGGTTTCGTCATGCTTGAGCCAGGCGTGAGCCAGGAATTCGCCATTAGGCCGCGGTCGACGCCGATTGAAATGGCACTTGCGACGCCGCAGCTTGCAAGCCAGCGTTGGGCGGGCACGGCCTGGATCAAGCAATCTGAACGCCAAGGCAGGCGCGCAGCGACGCGCGGTATGACGAAACCGATTCGTTCGATGGCTCGTTGCTGATATTGCTGGGCAGCCCGCGGCAGAGATG
>CAZRVW010000284.1:0-2790 GCA_964603645.1 uncultured Novosphingobium sp.
TTCCTCGCGCCGCTCGTGCTCGAAATCGACATCGATATCGGGCGGCTCGTTGCGGTCCTCGGAAATGAAGCGGTCGAACAACAGCGCGTGTTTCGCCGGATCGACCGCGGTGATGCCAAGGCAATAGCATACCGCCGAATTGGCGGCGCTTCCCCTGCCCTGGCACAGGATCGGGGGCTCCTGCGCGCGCGCGAAATCGACGATGTCCTTGATGGTAAGGAAATAGCGGGCAAGACGCAGTTTTTCGATCAGTGCCAGCTCGCGCTCCAGAACGTCGCGCACAGTCTCCGGCAGGCCTTCTGGATAACGCCAGTCCGCCCCTTCCCATGTCAGCACTTCCAGCTGCTGCTGCGGCGTACGGCCCTCGGGGTAAGTCTCTTCGGGATATTCGTATTGCAGCTCGTCGAGGCTGAAGCGGCAGGCATCGGCCACTTGCCGCGCCGCCGCGATGGCATGGGGCCATGGCGCGAACAGGCGCTGCATCTCCTGCGGTGATTTCAAGTGCCGCTCGGCATTGGCTTCGAGCAGGAAACCGGCGTCTGCCACCGTGGTCTTGTGACGAATCGCGGTCATCACGTCCTGCAAGGGGCGGCGCTCGGGTGCATGGTAAAGCACGTCATTGGTGGCGAGGATCGACAGGCCGTTTTCGCGCGCCATGGCGTCGAGCGCCGCGATCCGGGCAACGTCATCGCCGTTGTAGAGGTAGCTGGCGGCGATGTGCCTGAGCGTGGGTAGCCGGACGGTCAGGTGGGGTATGAGGCTGGCAAATATCTCTTCCCGCGTAGCCCTAAGCCGTTCTTCGCCGGTGAAGGCCACGACATTGCTTTCCATCGTAATCGCAAACCGCGCATTCAGATCGCGCGGCGGGATGAGGATCAGCTGAATCCCCCCTTCGCCTTCTTTGGCGCAATGCTCCGCCAGCATCGCCAGCGAAATCTCGCAGGCGCCCTTGTCCTGCCATTCGCCGTCGAGCGTCTGCATTCGCCCCGCCGAAATCAAGCGCGTGAGCCTGCCATAGGCTGCGCGTTCTGTCGGATAGGCAAGGAAGGCCAGCCCCTCCACGGTCTCGATCCGGCAGCCGATCACCGGCCGCAGCTTGAGCGACTTCGCCTCGGCATGAATGCGCACCACCCCTGCCATCGAATTGGCATCGGCGATCCCCAGCGCATCGTAGCCGAGCGCCCGCGCTGTAGTGACCAGATCGACCGCATCGGACGCGCCGCGCAGGAACGAGAAGCAGCTCGCCAGCCCAAGCTCGACAAACGGAGCCTGCTCGGGCGGCTCTATCGCATCGGGATCGACCTCGATCCGGCGCTTGTCAGGCGTGAGCGGCGCTTCGGGCATGACTGATCCACTGCGCCGAAATAGCGCAAATGTTCCTAATATGTTCTTATTCTGGCTTTGCCTAGCCTTTCGATTCTTACGACCCGAATTGACAGGCATGCTACTTTGTGAAACATATTCACTATGACACTCCATCTGCAACCGTCCGCAACCTCGGTCGCCCGAACAATCTAACAATCGGCTCGATAGTGGCGGCAGCCACCGAAATCGGCCTTGAGAAGGTAACGATGGAGGGTGTGGCAGACCACCTGGGAGCCTCGGTCGGCGCGCTATACCGCCATGTAAGAAACCGCAGTGAATTGCAGGGACTGGTCGTTCAGGCCGAATTCCGCGCCCGGTTGCAGCCGCGCGACACGGGGCAGTCCTGGACCGAACTGGTGAAGGAATATGCAGAGCTGCTGTTCGGCCTGTTCGCAGGCAATCCTGCGCTGATCGCCGAATATGCAGCCGGCGGCTTTCCGCCCACAAACGAAGTCGAGATGTACGAAAGCTATCTCGAAGCAATGGACCGGCGTGGATTCACCACGGCCGAATCGCTCGACCTGATCCGCGACCTGCGCGCCGTGGCCATTGGCTCGGCCGTCGTCGCATCGGCAATGGGCTGGGACGGCGAACAAGGCACTGCAACGGACGAGATCGACGCCCTGTTCGACGAGCAGGCAGACAAGCTGCCAATGCTTTCGTCGCAACGAGATCACTACCGCACGACCATCACCCGCCCCGGCTTCGAGGACACGCTCGACCGGCTGATCGCAACCTACGCCGACAGACGCAAGCGGCGCACAGCTACCGAACACAGGACCTGAGGAGAGAGACCATGGCACATTACGACACCATCATTCGCGGCGGCATGATCGTCGACGGTCAGCGCAATTCGCGCTTTGTCGGCGACGTGGGCATCGCTGACGGCGTAATTGCCAAGGTCGGCCGGATAACGCCCGATGCCACCTGCGACCGCGAGATCGACGCCACGGGACTGATCGTCGCGCCCGGCTTCATCGACCTGCACACCCATTACGACGCGCAGGTATTCTGGGACCCGTATCTCACCACATCGGGCTGGAACGGCGTAACCTCGGTGGTCATCGGTAATTGCGGCTTCGGCTTCGCCCCGGTGAAGAAAGACCTGCGCGAACGCGCCATGCGCTCGATGACCAAAGTCGAGGCGATCCCGATGGCAACGCTGGAAAGTGCAATGCCGTGGGACTGGGAAACCTATCCCGAAATGCTCGATTCGATCGATCGTGCGCCGCTCGCGGTCAATGTGCTGCCCTATGTCGGCGTCAATCCGCTGCTGGTCTGGGTCATGGGGCTTGAGGACGCCAAGGCGGGCCGGGTGCCGACCGAAGCCGAACATGCTGAAATGGCGCGGCTGCTGCACGAAGCGATGGACGCGGGCGCCTGCGGCTGGTCGGCGCAATGCCTCGGCATTGCCGGCGAGCCGGA
>CAZRVW010000285.1:0-2748 GCA_964603645.1 uncultured Novosphingobium sp.
CTATGGTCCGGGCGGCGTCGCGGTGATCGTCGAAGCGCTGACCGACAACCGCAACCGCACCGCCTCCGAGGTGCGCGCCGCCTTCAGCAAGAACGGCGGCAATCTGGGTCAGGAAGGCTCGGTCAGCCACGGGTTCGAACGGCTGGGCCTGATCGTCTATCCGGCCTCCGTTGGCGGCGAGGACAAGGTCCTCGAAGCGGCGTTGGAAGCGGGCGCGGAGGATATCCAGTCGGACAGCGAGAGCCACGAGATCTGGACCGCCGCCGATGACCTGCACGAGGTTGCGGGTTCGCTGGAGAAGGCGCTCGGCGAGGCGGAAACGGTCAAGCTGGCGTGGAAACCCACCGTCAATGTCGATGTCGATGAGGGCAATGCGGGCACGCTGTTCAAGCTGCTCGATGCGCTGGACGACGATGACGACGTGCAGACCGTCTGGGGCAATTACGACGTCGCCGACGAGATCATGGAGAAGCTGGGCTGATCATCATCGGCCTCGATCCCGGCCTCGGCACCACCGGCTGGGGCGTGATCGCGAAATCGGGTAATCGCCTGTCCCACATTGCCAACGGGCAAGTGAAAACCGACCCCAAGGCGCCGCTGGCCGAGCGGCTGGTGACGCTCGACGCCGAACTGACCGATGTGATCCTCATCCACCGGCCCGATGCCGGCGCTGTCGAGGAAGTCTTCGTCAACACCAATGCGCAATCGACGCTCAAGCTCGGGCAGGCGCGCGGGGTCTGTTTGCTGGCTCTGGCGAGGGCCGGATTGCCGGTGAGCGAATATGCGACCCGCGCGGTCAAGAAGGCGCTGGTCGGGACCGGCGGGGCCGAGAAAGCGCAGATACAGGCGATGCTCAAGGTGCTGCTGCCGGGCGTCAAGCTGGCGGGCGCGGATGCTGCGGACGCGCTCGCAGTAGCGATCTGCCACGCGCATAGCGCTCGATAGGGCCCACCCCCATCCCCTCCCGCATGCGGGAGGGGAGCGAGACTTGCCGAACCGAAGGGTGAGGATAGTCGCAGCGGGGTGGGTTGCAGCAGTGCGGCACGAAGCGCATAGAACAAAGCATGATCGCAAAGCTGACCGGAACGCTCGACGATTTCGGCCCGGACTGGGCGGTGATCGATGTCGCCGGGGTCGGCTATCTCGTCCATTGTTCGGCGCGGACCCTGGAAGCGCTGGGCGCACGCGGCGACACTGTGACGGTCCACACCGACTTGCAGGTTTCCGAAAACGACATGCGGCTATTGGGCTTCGCCGATGCCGGGGAGCGCGAATGGTTCCGCCTGCTCACCGGCATTCAGGGCGTGGGCAGCAAGATGGCGCTGGCGGTGCTTTCGGCGCTGACTGTTGATGACTTGCGCAATGCCTGTGCGAACGGCGATGCGGCCATGGTCGCGCGGGCGCAGGGCGTAGGGCCAAAGCTCGCGGGCCGGATCGTCAACGAGCTCAAGGACAAGGCAGGCGCCATGCCCGGCGGATCTGGCGCGGGCGGCGGCGCGGCAGTGCCCTTGCCCGGCGGATCGGCGAGCGCCGACGCCGTATCCGCGCTTCAGAACCTTGGCTTCAAGCCTGCCGTGGCGGCTTCGGCGGTTGCGGCGGCGGTTGGCGAGCTGGGCGAAGGCGCGGGCGAGGCCGATCTGATCCGCGTAGCGCTGAAAAGGGCGGCGGGGTGACTGATCAACGCACCGCTAGCCGCCAGTGCGGCCAGCTTGCCGTTACGTGCTCCGGCGAGCCGGTGCGCATCTCGGTCTGCCATTGCCTTGCCTGCCAGAAGCGCAGCGGCGGGCCGTTCGCGGCACAAGTGCGCTATCCCGAATACCAGGTGACGATCACCGGCGAGTCGCGCGAATGGGTGCGCATCGCCGACAGCGGCAAGCCGGTCGAAAATCACTTTTGCCCGCAATGCGGCTCGACGGTGTGGCATCGCTCGCGCCCGCATGCCGACGCGATTGCCGTGCCGGTCGGCGCCTTCGCCGATCCCGCATTTTCCGCTCCGTGGTTTTCGGTCTACGAACAGCGCAAGCACCCATGGGTCGAGATTGTCGGGGAGGGCATCGAGCACAGTGACCGATAACCCCATCCTCACTCCTGACCGGCAGCCGGAAGACCCGGACGCGGCGTTGCGGCCCAAGACGCTCGCCGAATTCATCGGGCAGGAGGCGGCGAAGGATAACCTGCGCGTCTTCATCGAGAGCGCCCGCTCCCGTTCCGAAGCCATGGACCACGTGCTGTTCCACGGCCCGCCGGGCCTCGGCAAGACCACGCTTGCGCAGATCGTCGCGCGCGAGCTGGGCGTCGGCTTTCGCGCCACGAGCGGGCCGGTCATCGCCAAGTCGGGCGATCTCGCGGCGCTGCTCACCAATCTCGAAGAGGGCGACGTCCTGTTTATCGACGAGATCCACCGCCTCAATCCCGCGGTCGAGGAAGTGCTCTACCCGGCGATGGAGGACCGTGCACTCGATCTCATCATCGGCGAAGGTCCGTCGGCGCGCTCGGTGCGGATCGACCTGCCCGCCTTCACCCTGGTCGGCGCGACCACGCGACAGGGCCTGCTAACCACGCCGCTGCGCGACAGGTTCGGCATTCCCGTGCGGCTCAACTTCTACACCCACGAAGAACTGGAACTGGTGGTCACGCGCGGGGCCAAGCTGCTCGGGATCGGCATCGAGGCCCAGGGCGCGGCGGAAATCGCCCGGCGCGCGCGCGGCACCCCGCGTGTCGCCGGTCGGCTGCTGCGCCGGGTGCGCG
>CAZRVW010000286.1:0-2639 GCA_964603645.1 uncultured Novosphingobium sp.
GCTGGCGTCAAGCTAACCCACTGGCACCACTCAACTTAATTTCGGATCAGGCTCTCAGACAAGTCGAACGTATCGATTCCGTTCGCGTCGTAGATTGTGAGCAGCGTCGGGCTCATTGGCTCGAACGTATAGCTTGTCGCTCCCGAATTCGTGCCGAGATCGACGCCATAGAACCGTTGGACGGCCGCAATGTCGAGCACCATCGGAGTTTCGGGAACTGGCTGCGCGAAATTCGCGAAAAAGTTCCCGTCTTCGGCGGTAAAACTGACGTATAGCTCCTCGATCCAGTTATAGCTCATCACCGTGTAGCGCAGCGAATCGAGCGCTTCCGGCGCGGAATCGAGCACGAAGGAGTGATCGAGCCCGACGGCGTGGCCAATTTCGTGTAAAAGGGTCACATAGCCATAGCTGCCGACGTCCCAGTCATTCGACCGATCGAGAGCGTTGAGCCAGATATCGCCCGGCTTTTCACCGAAGTATCCGGGAAAGTAGGCATAGCCAGCAAGGTCTTCATCGATGTCGGTAAGCGCCAGCCTGATCGTTCCGCGTGAGAACTCGCTGTCGGCTACCTCCTTGAAATCGGGAGAAATCAGCCCGTCCCACGCTTCAATCGCAGACACGAATGCGTCGGTGAGGGCGGCATCGGGCAAGGCGAAGCCCGGCAAGCCGGGTTCTTCGCCCGCGCCATATCCGGGCCAGACGCTTGCGACCCCGGGAATCGAATAGGTAAATTGGCTGGATAGAAGCCGATAACCCGAATCGAGTCAGCTGGTAATTACCGACGGGGTGTAGGCAATTTACGTCATCTCGAGCCAGGCATCTGTCCAATCGCGGCTGGAACGCGTGCGGCTTTCGCGAATCGATTCGCAGCCCCTTGCCCCAGACAAAAAATACTCGCCCGTGATAGGTGACCAAGATTACCCGCACATGAACTGCGCCCTGAAACTTGAGACCACATGGGGACGCGAACGATGGCGAATCAGTCAGTTTCAACCTATTGTGTCCATCTTGAGCGGGAGCAGACCCTGTAAATGACCCTTGCCACTGCCCCCGAAACTGCGCGTCCGGGTGATCTGGTGCACCGGCATCGGCTCTCGACCCGGCTGTGGCACTGGACCAATGCCGTCACATTGCTCGTGATGCTGATGAGCGGCCTGATGATCTTCAACGCCCACCCGCGGCTCTACTGGGGCGAATATGGCGCTAATCTCGACCAGCCATGGCTCGAGATCGGAGCGAACCGTCAGGGTCAGGGCATGTTGCGGATCGGCCCGGCCGTGGTCGAAACGACCGGGGTGCTCGGTGTCTGGAAGAATCCCGAGGGCGAGATCAAGCGCAAGGCGTTTCCTTGGTGGGCGACGATCCCATCCAACTATAGCCTTGCCGACGCGCGCCTGTGGCATCTCGCGTTTGCGTGGGTGCTGGCCGTTGGCCTGTTAGTCTATCTCCTGTGGTCGTTGTTGAATGGCCACGTGCGGCGCGATCTGCATATCACCCGCGAAGAATGGCGACCGTCACATCTTTGGCATGACATTAAGGAACATGCGCGCCTGCGGTTTCCGACAGGTGTGGCGGCGTTGCGCTACAATATCCTGCAAAAGCTCGCTTATGCCTTTGTGCTTTTCGCGGCCTTGCCGCTGATTATTCTTACGGGGCTGGCCATGTCACCCGGGACCGATGCCTGGGCGCCGGTCGTGACACAGGCGTTCGGCGGGCGGCAAACGGCACGCTCGATCCATTTCATCCTCGCCTTTGCGCTTGTCGGCTTCTTTCTCGTGCACATCGCGATGGTCATTCTGGCAGGGCCGGTCAATGAGGTTCGCTCGATGATTACAGGCAAGTACCGCTTGCCGAAGGAGAAGGCCGATGACTGAGCCTAAACTTCTGACGCGTCGGGGACTGATCCGCGCGGGCGCGCTTGGCGCAGGCGGTCTGCTATTGGCGGGGTGCGACCGACTCAATTCAAGCGCGGGCTTTCGCGGCGTGCTGCAAAGCGCGGAAGGATTGCACCGGGGCTCGCAGCGCTTGCTCGGGGGAGATGCGCTGGCGCGCGAATTTGCCGAGAGCGCGATGTCACCGGTGTTTCGCGCCAATGGCAACCGCGAGGTCGAAGATGGCGCCTACCGCCGCATGTCGGAGAGCGGATTTGCCGACTGGACGCTTAAGGTCGACGGTCTTGTCGCCCGCCCGCTCTCCCTGCCGCTCGCTGCCCTGCAGGCCATGCCTCAACGCGAGCAAATCACCCGCCACGATTGCGTCGAGGGGTGGAGCGCGATCGGCAAGTGGCAGGGCCCCCAACTGTCGCGCGTGCTCGACATGGCGGGCATCTCGGACCGGGCGAGCTATTTGGTGTTTCACTGCGCCGACCGCTTCGGTTCGACGCCCTATTACGAGTCGATCGATCTCGTGGATGCCTTTCACCCGCAAACGATCCTTGCGTGGAAGATGAATGGCGAAGTTCTGCCCGAGGCACACGGCGCGCCGATCCGTCTCCGGGTCGAGCGGCAGCTTGGCTACAAACACGCCAAGTTCGTGATGCGGATCGAAGCCCGGGAATCCCTGGACGGGCTGTATGGGGGCAAGGGCGGGTACTGGGAGGACCGCAGCGACTACGCCTGGTACGCGGGAATCTAGGAAAT
>CAZRVW010000287.1:0-2612 GCA_964603645.1 uncultured Novosphingobium sp.
GTGCCCGCAGGCAGACGATCCCGATTTCGCCCAGCACCTGTTCTGGTTTCACTTCACCAACGGCACCTTCATGACCAATGTCATGATGGAAATGGCGGAGATGATGACCGGCGGCAGCGCGGACGCGAGTATCGGCAATGCCAGGGGCGATAATGCCTGGGCGATGATCGAGGATCAGCTCGGCAAGACCGACTGGTTCGGCGGGCGCCAGCTGAGCAGCGCCGATGTGATGATGGTTTTCGGCCTCACGACGATGCGCAATTTCATCGGCAAGCCGCTCGACGACTATCCGAACCTGCGCGCCTATCTCCAGCGCGTCGGTGCGCGCGAGGCTTACCAGCGGGCCATGGCCAAGGCCGAACCGGGCGTGGAGCCGAACCTGACCTAGTCTTCGGCCTCCCGCCGCAACAGCTCGCGCTTGATTTTTTCGCCATAGGCATAGCCGCCTAGCGATCCGTCCGAACGCACCACGCGGTGACATGGGATCAGCACGGCGACATTGTTCGCACCGTTGGCCGAGCCGGCCGCGCGCACTGCTTTCGGCTTGCCGACTGCTGCGGCGATCTCGGCATAGCTGCGCGTCTCGCCCGGCGGAATCTTGCGCAGCTCCTCCCATACCGCTTCCTGGAAAGCGGTGCCCTGCACGTCGAGCGGAATATCGCGTGCATCGCCGGGCTGCTCCACCGCCGCGATCACCCGCGAGAGAAGTCCGGCAAAGTCTGCGTCGCCTTTGACGATTTCGGCATGGGGAAACCGCCTTTCGAGTTCGTCGCACCCTTCATCGAACGAAAGGCGGCAAATTCCTTTGTCGGTCGCTGCTACCAGCATCGAGCCAAGCGTGGTTTCAACCTGCGCCCAGCGAATGGCCACGCCGCGCCCGCCATTTTTCCATGCCGATTGGGTCATGCCGAGCCTTTCCCTGCTTTCATCGTAAAACCGCGAAGGCGCCGAATAGCCAGCCTTATAGACCGCGTCGGTAATGCTTCGCGCGCTGCTTAGCGCTTCGGCAGTGCGCTCAGCGCGGAGCGCACGTGCATAGGCTGCGGGTGAGAGGCCGGTCGCGCGCTTGAACAGCTTCTGGAAATGGCTCGGCGAATAGCCGACGTCGGCAGCGAGCCCCCCAAGCGCCAGCGGTTCCTCGCTCTCCCGGATGGCCGTGATAGCCGCCAGCACTGCGCGCTCGTCGCGCGATACATCGTCGGGGTGGCAGCGCAGGCAGGCGCGCAGACCCGCAGCCCGGGCCTCGTCCGGACTGGCGTAGAACCGCACGTTGCCCCGTGCCGGGTGCCGCGCCGCACAGCTTGGCCGACAATAGATGCCGGTCGTGATCACCCCAGTCACGAACTTGCCGTCGAACGACCGGTCGCGATCGAGCACGGCTTGCCAGCACTGGTCATCGGTCAACATCATGCCCCTTGGTAGCCGCTGCGCGAGTGCTCTGCATCCCGGTTCTTGCGGTCAAACCGGATTGAGAGAAGCTGCTCGATCCGACCGAGCAGGCGGTTAGTTTTGCCTAACCCGCCCTCACCGCCTTGCATCGCAGCAAATGACTCGCTATGCGCGCCCCGTCTGCGGGCCATCCCGGCTTTGTCCGGGATTTTTTCGTGCCCCAGCCCACCCGATGTGAAGGACTATTTGCGCGTGGCTAATCCCGGCGGAATTTCGGCCAGTTTGCAGGGCCGCTATGCATCCGCACTGTTCGATCTGGCAAGCGAAGGCGGCAATGTCTCGGCGGTCGAATCCGACCTCGAGAAGCTCGATGAGGCACTCGCTGAGAGCCCTGAGCTTGCCGGTTTGATTCGCAATCCCGAAGTCAGCCGCGCCGATGCCGCCAAGGCGCTCGACGCCGTTGCCGAGATGCTGTCGCTCTCACCGCTGACTCGCAACTTCATCGGCGTGCTGGCCGGCAACCGCCGCCTCGCGCGCCTGCCCGAAATCATCAAGGCCTTCTCGACCATCGCTGTCAATGCGCGCGGTGAGGCGACCGCTGAGGTCACCACCGCCCATGCGCTGGGCGAAGATCAGGTCGAAGCGCTGCGCCAGAAGCTGGAAGCGCGCGAAGGCCGCAACGTCAAGATCAGGACCAGCATCGATCCCGACCTGCTCGGCGGTCTGATCGTTACCATAGGTTCCAAACGGATCGACAGCTCGATCCGCACCCGTCTCAATTCCCTCGCTCACGCGATGAAAGGCTAAGCAATGGAAATCCGCGCCGCAGAAATTTCGAAGGTCATCAAGGACCAGATCGCCAGCTTCGGTAGCGAGGCCACCGTCTCGGAAGTCGGCTCGGTGCTCTCGGTCGGTGACGGCATCGCGCGCATCCACGGTCTGGACAAGGTCCAGGCCGGCGAGATGGTCGAATTCGCCAACGGCATCAAGGGCATGGCCCTCAACCTCGAAGCCGACAATGTCGGCGTCGTGATCTTCGGCTCCGACCAGGAGATCAAGGAAGGCGACACCGTCAAGCGCACCAACGCCATCGTTGACGTGCCCGTCGGCAAGGGCCTGCTCGGCCGCGTGGTCGATGCTCTCGGCAGTCCCATCGACGGCAAGGGCCCGATCGAGGGCTCTGAGCGTCGTCTCGTCGAGACCAAGGCCCCCGGTATCATCCC
>CAZRVW010000288.1:0-2577 GCA_964603645.1 uncultured Novosphingobium sp.
AACCTCGATGCCGCAATTCGGTTCTGGCAGGACCTGTTCGGCCTGGAGCTGCTCGACCGGAGCGAAAGCGCGGATGGAGCCGAGGCGACGCTGAGGGCAGCAATTGGCGGCGGCGGCGTCACCCTTGTGAAACCAGCGGGCGACGACCGCCCGGTGGGCCTGGGCCACTGCATTTTCCGCCAGTACATGCACACCTCGGACAGCGCCCGCCTTTACCGGAACGCTGTCAGTCTCGGCTACGACCCCACCCATGAACCTTTCGACGTGGTTCCAAGCCGCTACAACGTAGTCAAATCCTACACCCGCGATCCCGATGGCTATCTGCTGGACCTCTGCGAATTCCAGGGCCCGGCGGGGAAGCGGATGTTGTACGATCAGGTCGATCCCAAGGAGCATACCGACGACAGGACCGTCGCCACCTATGTCGGATACACCGCCATCTATGTGACCAAGATTGAACCGGCAGTCGACTTCTGGACCCGCTTGGGCGCCACAGTCGTAGGTGAGATGCCAACGAGCCGCGGCCAAACGTCGATCACGCAGTTGCGCGCCGGGCCCGACGGGGTGATCGTCCAGCTCATGGAGACGAAGGAAGCGCCTTTCAAAGTGACGAACGAAGTGGACGAGGAGCAAGTCGCCGCGATCGAGCGCAAGGTTGCCGTCATGCCCATGCCGAGCAAGGTCGATATGGGGAACGGTTTTCAGGGCTTCCGCGTAACGACGGATGACTGTGCCACGCTCCATGACAATGTCGTGGCCGGCGGTTTTCAATCACTGCAAAAGCCGACCAAGTCAGGATCGGCCATCATCGCCGAGGTTGCCGACCCCGACGGCTATGGAGTCGAGATCCGGCAGCCGTATTAGGCTCGGATACTAGATCCCGAAGCGCTCATTGTATTCGGCAAAAGCCTCGTTGATCTCGGCCTCGGTCAGCCCATATTTCTCGACGCTGTACTTGTGCTCGCCATGCGCGCCCTTGGCATTGCGGCTGTTGTATTCGAGAATCCGCGCCCGCGTGCCATCGTCCATCGTGAAGCCGAGCCGGTCATAGAGCTTTTCCAACGTTCCCACCGGATCAGCGACCAGATCGCGGTTATAGACATCGGCGAAGCGGTCCTCTCCAAGCTTCTCTCGCGCGCGCAAGGCGATCTTCGCGCCGCGTGCCCAGAAATCGAGGCAGCGACGCCCAATCCATTCGTTACTGACCGCGCCGGGCGGGCAGACCATTCCGTAGATCAGCTCATACATCGACGAGACCGAGGCGATCATCCGCACCGGATCGCGGTGCGTCTGGACGATGCGCGCATTCGGATATTGCTCGGCAATGGCCTCGAAGCGGAACAGGTGCGGCGGCGACTTGAGCAGCCAGTGGTTGGGCCCTCGCTTCCATTGCAGCAGCTTAAGCACCTTCTCGTGGAAGCGGTACATCGAACGGAAGCTGTCCTCGATATACCAGTCGAGATAGTCATCGGGCATCGGATACTTGCCGTGATACTGGCGCATGTCATAGCCACCCAGCGCGATCAGGTCTTCCTCCGGCCCGTCGGGATCGTGCAGGTGAATCGACTGGTCGATCATGCTCGCCTTCTTGCGCGAAGCGACGGCGCGAGGGTCGTTGTCCTCCTCGCCCAGCACCGGCGGCGGCAGCGGCTCCCTGATCTCCCAGTCGCGGGTGAAACGGAAACGCGGATCGAGCGCGAGCATGGCGAGCGTCGCCGTGGTGCCAGAGCGCGGCACGCTGGTAACGAACAGCGGGCCTTCAATCGTTTGCTGCTCAATTTCTGGATTGTCGGCAAGGTACTGCTCGATACGAAAACGCCAGACGAGATCCGCAAAAGTCGCATCGAAAGCGGCAGCGCGGGCATCTTCGGTCAGCGGGGTGATAGCAAAGGCCGCTAGCGTCCGCTCCAGCCCTTCGCGTAGGTCGGGATCGACGCCGCCGCTCCAGCCAGTCTGCGCGGTGGTCTTTGCAATGAATTCGTCTGCTGTCGGAATACTCGTCGCGCTCACCTGTCTCTCCCTGAATCGCTTTTGCCGATGCTGGCGGGCCGCGCCGGATTGCGCAAGCGTTGCGTGATGGATCAAAACGCATAGAAGGGACATGAGAGGATTTGCCATGCCTAGCCTGAAGTCGCTTGAACCCGCATTCGCCGCCCGCATCGAAGGAATCGATGCTGCCTGCGCGAGCGATGCCGACATTGCCTTTGTCCGCGAGGCGCTGATCGAGCACTGCGTGATCGTGCTGCCAGACCAGGTCATCGACGGTGATCAGCAGGCCGATTTCGCCGCACGTTTCGGCACGCTCGACGCCTACGAAAAGATGTCGGGCGACTATGCGCGCGGAATGCGCAAGGATCTGCTCAACGTCTCCAATCTCGGCGACGACGGCAAGCCGGTCGGCCCTGGCGAACGGCGGCGCGAACTCGATATGGGCAACCGCTTCTGGCACACCGACGCCTCGTTCAAGACTGTGCCCGCTCACCTTTCCATGCTCTACGGCATCACCGTGACCGGGAAAGGCGGCGAGACCCAGTTCGCCGACATGCGCGCGGCGTGGGACATGCTCGACGCCGAACG
>CAZRVW010000289.1:0-2556 GCA_964603645.1 uncultured Novosphingobium sp.
AGTCCGAACGCCCTGCCCTCACAGATGCACTGGAAAAGGCCGAGAGGACGGCACGCAAGGCCGAGCTCGATCTCGCGCAAGCCACTGCCGCCCAGGCCGGTGTCGATGCCGAATGGCGGATCGCCGAGGCGGAACTTGCGACGGCCCAGTCGCGGATCGAAAGGCTCGAGCTGGAAGCGGCGCGCCATCGTGCTCAGCTGGATGAACTGGCCCGGCAAAGCGATCCTGACGGTGCGGTTGCGGAAGCGGGCAAGGCGGCCGATGCGGCTGCCGCAGCATTGGCATCTGCTCGTACGACGCTAGAAGAAAAGCAGACGCGGAAAGCGGAGCTGCAATCGGCACGCGATGATGCCGCAAGCGCGCTGGCCGCCGCGCGCGCCGAGCTGACCGGGCTCGAACGCGAACACGCGGCCCTCGTCAGGGATCGCGACGCGCGGGCGAAAAGCGCCAAGGCAAGCCATGGGCTTCCCATCGCGATCGAACATGTGCGGGCAGAACCCGGCTACGAACGCGCGCTTGCCGCCGTCCTCGGACGCGATGCAAGGTCCGCCCTGGGCAAGGCGCCCGATGGACAGGACGGCCGCTTCTGGAGCGGGGCCAAGGCGCCGGCGAAGGCCGCAAACTCGCTTGCCGATCATGTGCTCGACTGCCCTGAGCAGCTGGCAGCCCGGCTCGCGCTGGTCCGCGTCGCCGATGAGGACGATGGACGTGACCTCGCCCCGGGTGAATGGCTGGTCACGCGCGCCGGGCATCTCAGGCGCTGGGATGGCTTCGTCGCGCGCGGCGAAGGCGCTTCCGAGGCAGCGCAGCTCGAAGCCGGCAACCGCCTGGCCGAGCTCGAGACGCTGCTGGAGCCAAGCCGCGAACTCGTGGCCAGGGCAGAGGCGCTCCAGTCCGACGTGCAGGACGAGTTGACAGTGCTTCAGACCGAGCTGGTTTCCTGCGAGCGCGCCGTTGCCGAAGCGAGCGAGGACGAGCGGCTCGCCCTGCGCACACTCGACCAGGCCGAAGATGCCCGCAGCCGGCTCGCCGCCCGCCGCGCCGACCTCGACGCCACCGCCGCCGACCTCGCCGACCAGCGCAAGCAGGCCGAGGCGGAAATTGCCGAAGCCAGGAACCGCAGGTCGGAGCTGCCCGATCCGGCAGCCGGGCGCGCAGCGCTCGAAGCCGCGCAGGCGAGCCACGATGCCGCGCGGCAGACCTTCCAGGACGCAAGCTCCGTGCTTGCTTCGCACGACCAGGCGCTGGCGGTCTCCCGCGAACGCACGGCGGCCCAGCGCTCAGACATCGAAAGCTGGCAGGCCCGCGCCGGCGACGCCGCCAACCGCCTCGCCGAAACCAACCGCAGGCTCGAGGAAATCGGACAGGAGCGTGCAGTCGTCGCGGCCAAGCCCGAATCGCTGATGCGCGAGATCGAACAGGGTGACGAAGTCCGCAAGCGCCTCGGTGAGGACCTCGCCAAGGCCGACGCGGCGACTGCCGAAGCAGCCGAAGCCACGCGAAGCTGCGACGAGGAACTGGCAGGCGTGCAGGAACTGCTCGCCAGCGCCCGCGAGGCGCGCGCGGGTGCCGCCGCCCGCGCCGACAACGAAGCCGAACGGCGTCAAGAAATGGCGCGCATCTCCGGCGAACGTTTCCAGTGCCCGCCGCCGCACCTCCCCGGCAAGCTCGGCTTCGAGGAAGCTGACGTCGCGTCAGCACACGACGAATCGGCGGTGATGGACAAACTCACCGCCGACCGCGAGCGGCTCGGGCCAGTCAATCTTGTAGCCGCCCAGGAGCTTGCCGAAGCGGAAGCCGAACATGGCGCGAACCTCACCGAACAGGCCGAACTGACCGAGGCGGTGCACCGGTTGCGCGGCTCCATCGGCAACCTCAACCGCGAAGGCCGCGAGCGTCTGCGCAAGGCCTTCGAGGATGTCGACACCCACTTCCGGCGCCTGTTCAACCGGCTGTTCCAGGGCGGGCAGGCGCATCTGGCACTGGTCGATTCCGACGACCCGCTCGAAGCTGGCCTGGAGATCTATGCCCAGCCTCCCGGCAAGCGGCTGCAATCGCTGACCCTGCTTTCAGGCGGTGAGCAGGCGCTGACCGCAATCGCGCTGATCTTTGCGCTGTTCCTGACCAACCCGGCACCGATCTGCGTGCTCGACGAAGTCGACGCGCCGCTCGACGACGCCAATATCGAACGCTTCTGCGACCTGCTCGACGCGATGGTCGCGGAAACCGACACCCGCTACCTGATCGTCACCCACAACGCCGTGACGATGAGCCGCATGCACCGCTTGTTCGGCGTGACCATGGTCGAAAAAGGCGTCTCCCGCCTCGTCAGCGTCGACCTCGGTGGGGCCGAGGAACTGCTGGCGGCGGAATAGGATTACCCTCTCAACTATCCAACACGTAGCGCGGTCCCGGCCCCGCCGCTCCGGCCCGGTCTCCCCGATTGGTGCGCTGGCAGCGATCGAGGCTCATGCAGCCGCAGCCGATGCATTCGTCGAGCTTGCTGCGGGCCCGGGTCAGCAGCGAAATCCTCGAATCGATCTCCTCGCGCAGCGC
>CAZRVW010000290.1:0-2537 GCA_964603645.1 uncultured Novosphingobium sp.
GTCCGCTGCGCCAGCTCTGGCGGAATCGGGGCCATCCACTACCGCACATTGATACTGATCGGGGTAATTCGCGCTGCACCGCAGCGAATCGCACTTGCGATGTGATGCGGTTGCCGTCTTCGCGGAGTGATTCCTTGGGCCGCAACTCTGGCTAGCGGGTCTATGCGGCGTAATGAGCGCCGTTTTGGCTGAATTTCTCTGAAAAATGCGGCGAATCGCCGGGATTTCCCTTTGACTGCATGGGCGACATCGTCCAAACCTAATGCCGCTCGCGTTTGCGCTCGCGACCGCGCAAGCCATCAAGTCCGAAATCACATATCAGAGTTTTAGGGGGTTATCGAATGAACAAGAACGATCTCATCAGCGCCGTTGCAGATTCGAGTGGCCTGACCCGCAGCGATGCGACCAAGGCCGTCGAAGGTGTTTTCGAGGCCATCACCGGTTCGCTGAAAAAGGGTGAGGAGGTTCGCCTCGTCGGTTTTGGGACGTTTTCCGTTGCCCATCGCAAGGCCTCGACCGGTCGCAATCCCCGCACCGGCGAAACGATGCAGATCAAGGCGTCGACCCTGCCCAAGTTCAAGGCCGGCAAGGGCCTCAAAGACGCGGTCAACTAAGGCCCTGTCGGTCCGGCGGCATGGTCCGCCGTTGACCTGAGAAACCGCGCTGACCCTGGGGGTCGGCGCGGTTTTCTTTTGAGTTCATTCAATCGACCTATTTCGTCAGGTTGATCAGCGCCGTTGGCGCGGCTTCCGTATTTTCGTCCACCCTCCAGTGGAGGGTTGAACCGGATGTGTCCGTGCGCGGGCCTTCCTCCGTATTGTTTGCGAGGATGACGCCGTCGGTGGTCAGGGCAAAGCTGCCGTCCAGTGCAGGAAGCTGCGGCCCCTCGTCCTTTTCGGTTTCCTTGCCGGATTTATCCATCGCGCTCATCCGCGCGAGATTGCGCAGTGGCGATCCCGATGCGCCCGAGGAAAATGCCGGGGCATTGATCCTGGCCGAGCCGTCGCCACGCAGGATCACCTGGACGAAGGGATTGGCCTGCGGAAAATCGTCGATCACCGGGAATGCGAAGTCATGGGTCAGCGTGCCGCTGATCGCATAGTCGACATCGAACCGGCCCTTGCCCATCGACCGGACGCTGCGCCAGCCGTGCTGGCGCATCAGCTTGCGGGCGAATTCCTCTGCGGCCTTGGGGTCGGAAAGGTTCATGCCGCCCATCACCGCTTCCATTTGCGCGGCCTCTTGCTCCTGTCGCGGCGATTTCGAACCGTCCTTCTTCTTGCCGTCGAAGTCGGACGGCGAGACGAAATGGATTTCGCCCTTGTAGGCAAAGCTGAAACGCCCATCCTTGCGCAGGTCGAGGCTGGAGGAAAATTTGCCAGGCATCAGAATACAGGCCGCGAGCAGCAGGCCGAGCGCCGCTACGAACAGCCCTGCGGTCAGACGCCTGCCGACAGAAGCGCGCTCGTTTTCGATCATGGCGTTCATTACGTTCCCTCCTAACGGTGATTGCGGATCGATGTAGCATAGAGTGCAATGGCTGCCGCATTGCTGACATTGAGGCTTTCCATGGCCTCGCTGATCGGCAAGCGGGCGAGCGCGTCGCAATGCTGGCCGATGTTGTGGCGCATGCCTTCGCCTTCTGCGCCGAGCACCAGCGCGACCGGTCCCCCCGGAAGCGCATCGGCCAGTGTCTCTTCGGCTTCGCCGGCCAGCCCGATGCGCCAGTATCCAGCTTCGGCGACCTCGTCGAGCGCGCGGGCGAGATTGACTACGCGCACCCATGGCACAATCTCCAGCGCGCCCGAGGCGCTCTTGGCGAGAGTTCCCGATTCAGGCGGGGCGTGTCGATCCTGAGTCAGCACCGCGCAGGCATCGAAGGCAGCCGCCGAGCGCATGATCGCTCCGACATTGTGGGGATCGGTGACCTGATCGAGCACCACCAGAGGACGCGCAGGATCGCCGTCGAGTACGTCGGACAGGTAGATGTCGGGCAGCACGTCGCAATCGAGCACCAGGCCCTGATGCGGCGCGTCGCGCGCCACCAGGCGGGCGAGGTCAGTCGGTCCTGCCCACTCCACGGGAAAATCGGGCGGCAATTCGCCGTCGAGAGATTCGACGCCTTCGCGTGTCGCCCACAGCTTGCGATGGCGACGTTCGGGGTTCATCAGGGCTGCCTCGACCGCATGGCGACCCCACAGGCGCACCGCGCCGGGGCTGGCCCGGCCGCTGCCGCGCCCGCCCTGCATCCGGCCGGCCCGACCGCGCAGTGCCCGTTTTGGTCCGCCCTCGCTTCGCTTTCCCACGTGCCCTCCTTGAAACGTTGGGTGCCTTACCCGCCCGAACCCATTGACAGGAATGGCCTGCTTCGCCAATAGCGCCCCCTCTCGGTCGCAAGGCACTCGCGGGTGCCGACAACGGCGGGTTTCCCGCAAGCGACAGCACGGTGTGGACAGGTGGCCGAGTGGTTAAAGGCAGCAGACTGTAAATCTGCCCGCGCAAGCGTACGTTGGTTCGAATCCAGCCCTGTCCACCAC
>CAZRVW010000291.1:0-2528 GCA_964603645.1 uncultured Novosphingobium sp.
GAGGGCGTGGCCTTTCTGGTCGAGCGCAAGGCCGATCTCGACCAGTCGAACGACACCGGCGAGACGCCGCTTATCTTCGCCGTTCATCGCCGCGATGCCGAGATGATGCGGATCCTGCTGAAGGGCGGAGCCGATCCCGACCGGGCGGACAATTCGGGGCGCAGTGCCCGCGACTATGCCAAGTTCGACAGGGACGGGACGCTGCTCGGCGTGATCAAGGCGAATGCCAAGCCCAAGAGCACGGCGGGCAAGCCGGGATCGGCAGTTTACGGACCAACATTCTGATGGCGGGCGAGGGGTTGCAGGCCGGCGAATCGCTTGATGAAATGCGCGCCCAGCTTGCGCCCGGGATTGCCGCTAATGCCGCGTTCGATGGCTGGTCGCGGCAAGCCGTGCGCAGCGCAGCAGGCGAAGCCGGGATCGACGAGGATGTCGCCCTCTATGCCTTCAACGGTGGCCAGATGCAGATGATCCAGGCTTGGGTGGAGACGGTCGATGCGGCCATGGCTGCAGCGCTGCCTGCCGAAAAGCTCGCAGCGATGAAAGTGCGCGAGCGCATCGCCGCGCTGGTGCGCTTCCGGCTCGAACATGTACGCGGGAACGAGGAGGCGGTGCGCTCAGCGCTGGCAATCATGGCCATGCCGCACAATGCCGGGCGCAGCCTGCGGATCGGTTGGCGCAGCGCCGATGTCATGTGGCGGCTTGCCGGCGATGCCGCGACCGACTTCAACCACTATACCAAGCGCGCCATCCTGGCGGCAATCTACACGGCCACGCTTGCCGTGTTCATCGATGATGAAAGCGATGGCAAGGCCGAAACCCTGGCCTTTCTCGACCGGCGCATCGATGGCGTGATGCGGTTCGAAAAAGCCAAGGCGCGGTTCGCCGCTCCGCGCGGTGAGCGTTTCAGCATGGCGCGCTTCCTCGGTCGCCTGCGCTATCCGGCGCTCTGATATTTCCGGACCAAATTGATTCAGATCAGATTATTGCGAACCGTTTGCATTTAACTTGCAAATGGCGAATCGATCTGGCAGCGCGCGAAAATGACACTCGACCACCTCGAAATCGGACGGAGCGCTCGGATTGTCGCGGTTGACTGGTCCGCGCTTGTTGCCGAGGAGGCTGCGCGGCTACGCGCGCTCGGTATCGAGGAGGGCGCCCGTATCAAGGTTTCCAATCGCGGCATATTCGGCGGCCATGACCCGATCGCAATCACGATCGGGCGCATGTCCATCGCGCTCCGGCGAGTCCATGCGGCGGCAATGGAAGTCGAACTTCTGGAAGTCGAGGCGCAATGAGCAGGCCGCGCAAAATTGCGCTTGTGGGCAATCCCAACGCCGGCAAGAGCGCGCTGTTCAACTCGCTTACAGGTGCGCGCCAGAAGATCGCCAATTATCCGGGCGTGACGGTCGAGAGGAAATCAGGCCGCATGGTCCTGCCCACCGGCGAGCCGGTCGAAGTGACCGACCTGCCGGGTGCGTACAGTCTCGATCCGACCAGTCCCGATGAAGAGGTGACGAGCATGGTCGTGCGCGGGCAGTTCGAAGGCGAGACCGCGCCCGACGTGCTGGTCGTGGTGGTCGATGCCTCGAACCTGGAACAGCATCTCGTCTTCGCGCAGGAAGTGCTGGCGCTGGGCAAGCCGACGGTCATCGCGCTCAACATGCTCGATCTCGCCGAACGCGACGGGCTGGTGCTCGATCCCGCACTGCTGGAAGAAGAACTGGGTGTCGCCGTGGTGTCCACGGTTGCCGTGCGCAAGCGCGGCCTCGATCAGTTGGCAGAGGCTATCGCCGGGGCGAGCAGCCGGGAGGCGGGGCCGGGCCAGACCGACCTCACCGCGACCGAACGCCGTGTGGCGGCTCACGCCATGGCGCAGGGCGCGATCCTCTCGGAAACCGCACGGCGCCGCCTGCATGCCCGGCTCGACAGGGTGCTGCTCAATCCTTGGCTCGGCCCGGTGATCCTGCTGGCGCTGCTGTTCGTGATGTTCCAGGCGGTGTTCGCCTGGGCGACGCCGTTCGCCGATGCGCTGGAAGGCGGAGTCGCATGGCTGAGCGAATTGGCTAGCGCGGCCCTGCCTGCCGGTTTGCTCAGCGATTTCATCACCCAGGGTGTGCTGGCAGGTGTCGGCTCGGTGGTCGTGTTCCTGCCGCAGATCGTGATCCTGTTCGCCTTCATCCTGTTCATGGAAGCATCGGGATACATGGCCCGCGCCGCCTTCCTGATGGACCGGCTGATGGCGGGCGTGGGTCTGTCCGGCCGCAGCTTCATTCCGCTGCTTTCCAGCTTTGCCTGCGCCATTCCGGGTATCATGGCGACGCGCTCGATCGCCGATCCCAGGGATCGCCTGACTACGATCCTGATCGCTCCGCTGATGACCTGCTCGGCGCGGCTGCCGGTCTATGCCGTGATCATCGCCGCCTTCATTCCCGCGCGCAGTGTCGGCGGCGGAATCGGCCTGCAAGGGCTCGTCCTCTTCGCGCTCTATGTCGCCGGGATTCTCGGTGCGATGGCGGTGGCCCTCG
>CAZRVW010000292.1:0-2517 GCA_964603645.1 uncultured Novosphingobium sp.
GGCCACTGAAGTGCGAGGAATAGGGAATTCCGGAGGCGTATCTGAAAACGCCATTAAGTTGCCAGTCGCCATTAGGCTGACGGCGCAGCTCGCCTTGCGGTTGGGCAGCGGTCATCGCACAAATGAACGGCTCGTCAATTTCAAAAATCTTATGCTGGGTAAGATTATCATACATGCCGCAAATCGTCATCGCGTGAGCTGAACCAAGACAAAACTGCCAACTGGTTGAAGGGCATCCTTGTGCGAATGCCATGACCACCTGGTAGTAGGTCTTCACGTCCAGGTCCAAGCCGCCAAATTCCTTCGGCATAAGTATCCCGTAGAAGCCGGCCTCCTCGAAAGCCTTATGCGTATCTGCCGCATAATAACCGCGCTTCTCGGTCTCCGCCTGACGGGCCACAAGTTCAGGGATCATGTCGCGAGCACGCTGGACCATCACCTTGCGGATGTCCTCGTTTTCGATCGTTGCCGAAGGCTCGATTACCGAAAGCTTGTTCATTTCACTCTCCCGCTCAGGTCAAAGTTGTACCACGGCATTCTCGCGAATACCCATTGACTCTTAAATCGCAGAGGAGGCCCCGACTGTCAATTATTTAACAGGGATAGGAAAACCGAACGCATGCCTTCGACTGCGCCGTGATCTGCCTTGGGTGCGGTGGATTGGTTCCGCCTGTCGAGATGCCGCATGATGACCCGAACCTAGGACAGGAGGTCGCGGCAGAAACAGATGATTGCGTTATTGAACACGTCGGGGCGCTCTCAGGGGACGAAGTGTCCACAGCGGTCGATCGAATACGGCCCAACCCGCCGCGTGAACGCCACGCATCCGCGGCGGGTGAAATTGGGTCCGATGATACCGTCGTCGAGAACGTAGAGAAGGAGCGTCTCGGTTTCGTCGTTTGCTCTGTCCATATATGACGGGTGCGGGTTCAGCTCTGGCCTGACCAGCGCCTCATAGCTGCGCAGCGTCGCCCTGAAGCGTGTCTCGTCAGCGAAAGGTTCGCTCATGAACCGCAACTGCTCCGCGTTAAAGCTAAGCCGGCTGCCGCCAGTGCGTAGAGATAAAGCCGTCCTCCCGATGCGCAGGTCGCCCCGGCGGACAACGCCTTCAGCACATGCGTACCGCGCCGCACGCCGCCGTCGCAAATGATCTCGATCTCGCCGCCCGCTGCATCGACAATCTCAGGCAGCTGGTCGAACGGCGCGCGGCTGTCGTCAAGCTGTCCGCCGCCATGGTTGGAGATCATGATCGCATCGGCGCCAATTTCCACGGCGCGGCGCGCGTCCGCCACGCTCATGATGCCTTTAAGACAAAAGCCGCCGCCCCAATCCTCACGCAATTGTTCCGCCATCTTCCAGTCCAGCCCGACTTCGAGCATCGACCGGTTCAATCCGCGGTCCTTGTGATAGTAGAACTGGAACATCTTGGGCGTGGAAACCATCGCAGCTATCTCTTCGATGCTGATGGTCGAAAGGCTCGAAATACCGAACCACAGCCCGAATTTTTCCGCTGCTCTGGCCACCGCGCGTTCGCCTTGCCAGTGAAAGAGCCTTTGCAGCGCGGTGGGCGAGAGGATCATCGGCAGGGCGCTCTTGTGACCCATCACGGTTACGCTCGTGTCGATATCCGCAACGCCAGCCAACACGTCCGGCACCAGGTCGCAATCGGCGAAAGCATCGGTGTTGCGCCGCATGGCGATTTCGTCATCGGCGGCACCATCGATGTAATCAAATACCGGCCAGGGCAGCCGTCGCCTGGCGAGGCGACGGAAGTCATCAATGTTGTGGCAATCAGAGAGATGCATGACCAAGCCTAGCAACGTTTCGGCCTCTCCAACAATGCGATTCGCGCGTCATCGGCTCACAATGAAGCGAGCAGCCCCAAACCGCAGGCCAAGGAAAAAGACGAAGGCTGAAGCCCGCATCCGATTCAAGTCGTAAGGTTCTTTCGTCCCGAGCAAAACCGCAGATGCGAAACAACCTGGCTTTAAACCGCCAACTCGGGCTCGGACGCTGCGGTGGAATGCTCGGCCTCGATAAGCCCGGCGAGTATTTGCCGTGCCTTACCTGCCGCACGATCGGTTGACAGGAACACGGGCTTCAGATCGTCAAAGTCGCTGTCGCCCATCCTCTCCTGAACGAGAGCAAGCATCGGCTCATCCTCAGTCCGAAACGCCTTGTCCGTGCCCGCCCGGAACATTTCAGTGAGCGCGTCATCGTCGATCCGCACATTGCGCGCGTTCATCCAGAAATAATGGGACGTCTTGCGCGTTTCGGGAGTCAGGAAATGTGTCGACGGAACCGACACGACATATTCTTCGCGGGGACGTCCGCATTCGGCCGTGACAACATCGAGATACAGGTTGCTGGGCGCTTCCCAACGCATGTCCGCCCACCGGTTGCAGGTATCAGCCGGGTTGTCCCAGATCATCCGTTTGAAGGGCGTGACCGGCTCTCCGTCGAAGAAATAATTGGCCCAGACAGTCGAACCCTCGCTCTTCATCTTGAAAGTGACGT